>NZ_OMOQ01000002.1:0-300000 GCF_900302475.1 Defluviimonas aquaemixtae | reverse complement strand
GCGCCGGACGGCGACGCGCACGCGCCAGCCCTCTTTCGCCATGCGCCGCGCAACGTACCGCCCGAGAAATCCCGAACCGCCGTAAATAGTGACTAGCTTCGACATCGGTCCCGTCTCCGGCCTGCACTTCCGTCGCCCCCTGATTAGCGCCCCGGCGCCCGCCTCACAAGGCGCGATTGCGCGCATCCGGGATTCGCGCGCCCCCCGTTGACAGCACCCCGCCCCAGGGATACATCGCCCGTCATGACACCTGCCCAGGTGGCGGAATTGGTAGACGCGCACGGTTCAGGTCCGTGTGCCGCAAGGCGTGGAGGTTCGAGTCCTCTCCTGGGCACCAGACCCCTCCGCCGACGAGGGGTGGTATGACGATTCATCAGCACAAGCATGACCTGCCCGACGGGCTCGATCTCGGCCCCGTGGTGGCTGTCGACACCGAGACGATGGGCCTCGATCCGCGCCGCGACCGGCTTTGCCTCGTCCAGCTTTCGGCGGGCGACGGCGACGCCCATCTGGTGCAGATCGCCAGGGGCCAGACAGAGGCGCCCAACCTGGTACACCTGCTCGCCGATCCCGCAGTGCTGAAGCTCTTTCACTTCGGCCGGTTCGACGTCGCCGCGCTGAACGCCGCCTTCGGCGTCACGACCGCGCCAGTCTATTGCACCAAGGTCGCCTCGAAGCTCGTGCGCACGTTCACCGACCGGCACGGGCTGAAAAACCTGTTGCAGGAGTTACTAGGCGTCGACATTTCCAAGCAGCAACAGACCTCGGACTGGGGCGCTGAAACCCTGACAGACGCGCAGGCCGAATATGCCGCGACGGACGTGCTTTACCTTCACCGGCTGAAGGCCGAGCTTGACGGCCGTCTCGACCGCGAAGGGCGGATGGAGCTTGCCCGCGCCTGTTTCGCGTTCCTGCCCGTCCGCGCGACGCTCGACCTCATGGGATGGGACGATGACAGCGACATCTTCAAGCACTGAGCCCAATGTCGGGGGCGAGACTTTCCTCGCCACCGCCCGACGCGTGATCGGCATCGAGGCGGCGGGGCTTGCCGCACTTTCCGACGCGCTCGGCGACAGCTTCGCGGAAGCGATCGACCTCATCCTGAAGGCCAAGGGGCGCGTCATCGTCTCGGGCATGGGCAAGTCGGGTCATGTGGGGCGCAAGATTGCGGCGACGCTCGCCTCGACCGGCACGCCCGCGCAGTACGTCCACCCGGCCGAGGCGAGCCACGGCGATCTTGGCATGGTGACGGAAGGCGACGTGGCGCTCGTGCTGTCCAATTCCGGCGAGACGCCCGAGCTGAAGGACATCATCGCCCATACCCGCCGCTTCTCCATTCCGCTGATCGGCATCGCGAGCCGGCCCGGCTCCACGCTCCTGCGCCAGTCGGATGTCGCGATCGTCCTCCCCGACGCTGAAGAGGCCTGCGGAACCGGCGTCGTGCCCACCACTTCGACCACGATGACGCTCGCGCTGGGCGACGCGCTGGCGGTGGTGCTGATGGAACATCGCCGCTTCACGCCGGAACATTTCCGCACCTTCCATCCGGGCGGCAAGCTCGGCGCCATGCTGATGAAGGTCGAGGACCTGATGCATGGTGGCGATGCGGTGCCGCTCGTGCCCGCAGGCACCCAGATGAGCGACGCGCTTCTGACGATGAGCCAGAAGGGCTTCGGCGTGGTCGGCGTGACGGATGCCAAGGGCCGGCTCATGGGGATCGTGACCGACGGCGACCTCAGGCGGCACATGGCGGGGCTGCTGGACCATACTGCTGACGAGGTCATGACCGAGGGCCCGCTGACGATCGGTCCCGGCGAGGTCGCGCAGAAGGCCGTCGCGCTGATGCGCGACCGCAAGATCACCTGTCTTTTCGTGGTCGACCCGGAGGGCGACGGGCTCGCCTCCGGGCTCATCCATATCCACGATTGCCTGCGCGCGGGCGTGGTCTGAGCCGATGGCGGACGACCGTGACATAACGATCCATTCGCGCGTCGTCTTCTGGCTCAAGATCATCCTGCCGCTTTTCGCGCTCGCAATCCTGTCGACGCTCTTCCTGCTCTCGCGGCGGATCGACACCGATGCGGCGCTGCCTTACGCCCGCGTGGACGTCGAGGCACTTGCGCGCGACCCGCGCCTCACAGCACCTGAATACTTGGCGGTGACCGAGGACGGCGCCGCCGTCAGCTTCACCGCGCGGACTGCTCGGACCGGGCAGGGCGACAACGACGAGGCGCGGGCCGAAGACCTCGTGGCTGTCTACGAGACCCCGGGAGGCCTGCGCATCGACATCAGGGCCCGCGAAGGCGAAATCGACCGCCCCGCCGGTCGCATGCGCTTGTCCGGCGATGTCGAGATCGTGACCTCCACTGGCTACCGGATGTTGACCGCCGGCCTTGACAGCGCGCTCGACCGCACCAACCTTCGCTCGGATGGCGAGGTTCAGGCTGAAGCGCCCTATGGCCAAATCACCGCAGGACAGATGGAAATCCGCCACGAGGATGTCGAAAAGCCCGGCTATCTGTTGGATTTCAAGACGGATGTGAAGCTGATATACGAACCGCAGAAGTGAAGGATCCCGCATGCCTGTCCGCCTCATCGCCTTGATCGCCGCGACGGCGCTCGCGGTCCTGCCGGCCGCGATGGCTGCAGGGCAGGGCGCGTCCGTCGCATTCGGCGGCCTCCGCGCGGATACCGGCCTGCCGGTCGAGGTCACGGCCGATCAGCTGACCGTCGACCAAAACGACGGCACTGCGGTCTTCAGCGGCAACGTCCTTGTCGGCCAAGGTGAGATGCGTCTGTCGGCGGCCGAGGTGGTCGTCGAGTACGGCGGCGAGGACCAGAGTCGGATCGAGCGGCTTCACGCGACGGGCGGCGTAACGCTCGTCAGCGGCGCCGAGGCGGCCGAAGCTGAGGAGGCTGTCTACACGATCGACTCGGGCGAAGTGGTGATGACCGGCAACGTTCTATTGGTTCAGGGCGCCAATACGCTGTCGGGTCAGAAGCTGATCGTCGATCTCTCCACGGGCACAGGCCGCATGGAGGGCCGGGTCAAAACGGTGCTGCAACCGAGTGGTGGCAACTGATGGACGCCAGGCCCGATCTCACGATCACCGACGGCAGCGCCGGACTGAGCGTGCGCCACCTGCGGAAAAGCTACCGCCGGCGCCCGGTCATCCGCGACGTGTCGCTGGAACTGGCGCGCGGCGAGGTGGTGGCGCTTCTCGGGCCAAACGGCTCGGGCAAGACAACCTGCTTTTACAATATCGCGGGCCTGATCGCCGCCGATGCCGGACAGGTGGAAATCGACGGTCGCGATGTGACCGGCCTGCCGATGTATCGGCGCGCGCGGCTCGGCATCGGGTACCTGCCGCAGGAGGTTTCGATCTTCCGCGGCCTCTCGGTCGAGGACAATGTCAACGCAGTCCTTGAGATCGCCGAGCCGGACACCCACAAACGCCGCGAACGGCTCGAGGAGCTGTTGTCCGAGTTCTCGATCACGCATCTCAGGCGCGCGCCCGCGCTGGCGCTGTCGGGCGGCGAGCGGCGGCGGGTGGAGATCGCGCGCTGCCTGGCGGCCGACCCGAAATACCTGCTGCTCGACGAACCCTTCGCCGGAGTCGATCCGATTTCGGTCGGCGATATCCGCCAACTGGTCCATGAGCTAAAATCGCGTGGCATCGGCGTCCTGATCACCGATCACAACGTCCGCGAGACACTCGAGATCGTCGACCGCGCCTATATCCTGCACGACGGCGTCGTCCTCATGAGCGGCACAGCCGACGAAGTCGTGCGCGACGAGAACGTGCGCCGCGTCTATCTTGGCCAGAGCTTCCGCATTGGCTGAGGAGCGAAGCGAACCTCCGAGAATCCGCCTTTTGCGAATCGATTGCTTCGTCACGGTGCCCCGAAGCGCGCCCAGTCAGACGCCCGGCACGCGCAGACGCATGGGCCGGGCGTCGGCTTCGGACATGCGCAGTCAGCCCTCATCGCACTGAAATCAACGAGCGCCCATCTTGCTAACAAGATCACTTGTACACACGTACTCAACGAGGGCGTTGACATCGGGCCACGAACTGTCGCCAAATATTAGAAATGCATGCGCATACCCTCAGTGTTCGGGCGAAGGCATCGGAAGGTCTTTTTGAGAGAACCAGCCGAAGCGACAGCGCAAAGACAAAACCCCGCCACAGATGATGATGTTCCGGGCAGCCGGAGGTCTGCTGCACGCGGGATTTCAAACGTAGGAGGTGAAATGAGATACAGGATCAGCGGCAAACAGATCGATGTCGGCGACGCGCTGCAGACCCATGTGCAGGGCGAACTCGGCGAGACGGTCGAGAAATATTCCCAGCGCCCCACGGATGCGACCGTGATCTTTTCCCGGGACGCGCACGAATTCATCTGCGAGACCACGGTCCACCTGTCGACCGGCCTCACTGCGGCCGCGAAAGGCCAGGCTCACGAAATCTATGCCGCCTTCGAGGAATGCCGCGAAAAGATGGACAAACAACTGCGTCGATACAAGCGCAGGTTGAAAGATCATCACCGCGAACGGTCCGAACCTGTTGAATTCGCCGATGCGCCCATGTATGTGCTCGCCGCGAATGGCGGAATGGCGGATTCGGAGCCTGACAGTCTGCAGCCGATGATCATCGCCGAGATGGAGACGAAGATCCCCTCTCTTTCGGTCGGCGAGGCGGTTATGCAGATGGAACTGTCAGGGGCCCCGCTCCTGGTGTTTCGCAACGAGAAGAATGGCGGGGTCAATGTCGTCCACCGCCGGGAAGATGGTAACGTGGGCTGGATCGATCCGTCGGCCGGCACCTAGGGCATCCTGCACGGAAGTGCAGAACAGATAGGGTAAATGGAACTTTCTAACCTTTTGAAACCCGCAGCCGTTCGGGTGCTCGGCCACGCGACCAGCAAGAAACGCCTCTTTCAGGATCTGAGCGAGGTAGCGCATACCGTGTGCGGCCTGAACGTGGCCGACACCATCGACGCGCTTCAGGAACGTGAAAGCCTCGGCCCGACGGGCGTGGGTCACGGAGTCGCCTTGCCACATGCGCGCATGCACGGAATAGACGAAGTCGTAGGTGTGTTCCTGCGCCTCGAAAAACCGCTCGATTTTGACGCGGTCGATCGTCAGCCGGTCGATCTGGTCTTTGCGCTGTTCGCGCCCAAGGACGCGGGTGTCGAACATTTGAAGGCGCTCGCGCTTGTGTCACGAACGCTGCGGAATGAGGACACCTGCACCAAGCTCCGCGCCAACAGCGACCCGGCCGCGCTGCATGCCGTGCTGACCGAGGCCTGCACGATCCAGGCGGCCTGAGGCGCGCGCCTCAGCGTCGCCAGCGCTTGAACCCGTAGGTGATGTAGTCGCGCCGGTAGGCGTCGTGCGCGGCGGCTTCCAGTTCCTTGTCGTAGATCGTCGAAAGCGGGTGGGGCGCAGCTTCCTTGCGTACTGTCGGCGGCGGCGCCTCCACGCCGACAGCCCCGGCGAGATAGGCAAGATCATCGGCAAGCGTCTCTTCCCGGCAGAGAAGATCGGGCGCGGCGAACTGCGCGAGGCCGTTCAGAACCGACCACTGGCTGGCCCAGACGATGTCCTGGCGAAGCCCGGTCTGCCCGCTCAGATTCACCTTCACAAAACGCAGGAATGCAAGCAACGCTGCGCGGTAGTCATTCGCGCTCATCGCCTCGGCGCCACCTTCCATAGGGATCGGCACGTCGTAGTGAGCGCCAAGCGAGTATCGGATGTCGCCGAATCCCTCGCCTCCAAGCACGGCGCGAAACGCGTCGTCTGCCCTGCGAAGCGGATGGCGCAGGACCGTAAAGCAGCGGTGACCCGGCGACTTGCGCATCCAGACGCGCAGCGTCTTCTGTGTGAAATCCTCAATGAGTCTGCCGCTGCCGAACCCCGTAAGCCAGTCGCGCAATTCCGCGTCCGGTCCCGGCGGGATCGGCATGTAGAGAAGCGGCGCACCCGCCGCCGCGATGCTGCGTGGCACGCCGGGCCCGCGGCGCGGCTCAAGGCACGGCGTCCGGGCAAGCCCCGCCCAGTCGATGCGCTGGATCGCCTCTTCCATCTCGGCGAAGTTGCGGACCTTGTCTGACATCTCCTCGGGGTTCTGACGCACGAGATCGTCAGAGATCCGCTCGATCCGGTCCTCCAGCCCGAGCCAGCCGAGCATGCCGTTGATCACGTCCGCCCGCAGGGTGTCCTCGTAGTCCAGGTAGAAGGCGGTCTGTCCGCTCACCTGCAGCGCGTTCAGGATGCGGACCTGGAACGCCTGCCGTTCGGCCAGGAACGCCTCGAACTCCGCCGGTTTGAAGGGCGGCTTCCAGGCGATCTTGTCCTTCACATCCGTCAACTGCCAACGTTTGGTGTTGTAGGCGATCTTGAGGCTGATGTAGCAATCGACCGGATTTCGGGTCAGCACGATCTTGGCGCAGCGCGGATCGGCCAGCATCTCTTCAACCACGCGCGGGTCGTGGTCGAAGAAGAAACGGAAACCGTTCAGGCCGTCCGCGTCCCGAATGCGCGACAGAAGCGTCTGCGGATCGGCGATCCGGTCCGCCATCGTCATGTCGAACAGCACTTCGTTGCTCGGCGCACCGATATAGTCGGGGTTGAACGCCTCCCCATGCAAGCGGATTGCCTTGACCTGGTCGAGCGTCGCCTCGAGCAGGTTCGATCCGGTCCGCATCTCGGCCAGGATGACGAAGTAGTCGAAATTGCCCGCCACGAAGCGTCCCTATCGCACGAGATAAGGGCGGCCGCGGTCACGCGATGGCCGGTCGGGTTCGGCGCTGACGGCGAAGTCGCCCATGACAGTGGGCTGCATGCCCTGGTTCTTGAGGCTCTGGAGGAACTGCCCGAAGCCGGTCAGGTCCACCATCTTCGGCGCTTCGATTGGCTGGCGGGCGCCGCGCGGCCGGATCTCGTCGATGACAGTCTGCAAATGCTCCATCGGGTTTTCGATGAACTCGGCCATCGTCCAGATGCGGACCCGAGCCTTCACATACATCGTCCTGAGAATGTCCAGATGTTCCATCTCGAGCTTCTGAAGCCGCGCGGCCTCTTTCCGGATGTCGGAGAAGTTCATGTTGGCGCGCGACAGCGGCACGGCCCAGGTCCCGGAGAGCACCGAGATCTGGGCATTGGGGTCGGTCGCCATGAACCAGTTGCACTCCTGGTTGTCGCGCGGGCTGAATTGGAAGCACTGGCGTTCGCCGCGCGTGTTCCAGATGAGGTTGGTCAGGAACGATTTTGGATTGTAGTCGCGCAGCGTCGCGTTGTCCGAAAGCGCGCCGTTGAAGATCGTCTCGCCGCCCGCGAACTCCGCCCGCTCCGGCCCGAATACGTGGCCATGCACCCGGCCGCCGATCGTCTTCGACAACCAGATGTCGAAGCTCTCGAAAAGGTCGGAAAAACCATGAAACACCGAATACGGCGCGCATGTCTTGCCGTTCTCGTGGTCGCGTCGGGGATAGCGGCTTTGCATGTATAGTCCGGCACGACCGCGCGTCCGCCGCTCCACCGCCTTGGCGAAAAGCCGATCGATCTTGCCCGGATTGGGCTCCGCCCGCGCCGCCTGTTCCGATGCGGGCGCGAGGAAGGTGCGATAGAGCCGGTCCGCACGCGGCCAGATCTTCCGCGCCACGAAGCAGTCGGATCGGCGAAGAAGCTGCAGGTGGTCGTCATAGAAGATATGCGGTTTGCCCTGAAAGTCGAACTTCGACAGCGTAAGCGAGCGGCTCTCGATCTCGGTGGAATAGAGCCTTGCGAGCGTCTGGAAATAGCTTTCGTCCGGAATCCATACGCGCTGGAAATAGCGATCATGCGCCTTGCGCGCCGGATCTTCGAGAATAGCCGACAGCGTGCGCCGCGTCAGGCACCACCATTGCGAACCGAGATGCGGGACGATACCGGGCGGCACCCGGCGCTTGAACCCGAAACGCCGCTGGAGCCGAACATAGAAGTCGAACAGCTTTCGGCGCTTTCGCCACGAAAACGGGAACCGCAGCGTGAAGCGTTCGTAGTTCAGCCCGCCGATCGTCCAGCCGACATCGGCCGTCGTCACGCTCTCGATGAAGTCGGTGTTGGGTCGCGCGTCGAGATACCCGATGAGTTCTTCGGCCGGGCGTAGAGGCAGGCAGGCGCCCGACGCGAGAAACACATGGCGCAAGCGTTCGTGCCGCGCCAGTAGCTGCTCGGCCGCCGACTGCGTCGCGGCGACCAGGGACCACGTGCCCCAGTCGCAGGCATAGCGGCGCGAAAAGCTCACGATCTCAAGATCGGAGAGCGCCGCGACCAGACCGTCATACTCCTCGGCCGACGTGCGGCGATCGACATGGACAACGAGCGGACAGCCGGCGTCTGCCCAAAACCGCGCGACCTCTGCGGCACGGTCAAGCGCCGTGTGGCACATCATGATGAAGCCGACCGTCATGCGAGCGCGCTCATGCCCAGTTGCCCTTCGACATCAGTCCGAGGATCTCCAGCTGGCGCCAGTTGATGTATTTCTCCGACCACTTGCACCACAGGTTCGCGCCGTCCCGCAGCTGCTCGGCATAGGCGACGTATTCGCGGCTATTGGCGAAATGCTCGCGCCGCTCAAGCTCCTCCTCGACCTTCGCTTCGAGCGTGGAGAGAAACTTGGCATGCAGCAAGCAACCTGAAGGCTTTTCGCCGCCCCATTCATCGTAAGCAAGATTGAGGCCGCGCGGCAAAAGCATGTGCGTCGAACTCACGAAGCAGCAGCCCCAGCGCCATTTGACCAGCGGTATCTTGTTGAGCGAAGGGGCTTCGTGCGGCCGTTCGGCGAACATCGTCCGCGCACGCGGTCCGCCCTGGATCCAGAGATTGCCGTAGCGCTCGTTTTTCGAGATCGTGTAGTTCCCGCTGTCGAAGTGATTGGCGATCTCGAAAGGGTCAGCGCCCTCGCGGTAGGGCACGGAACCCACCGCGCCCTTGGGATACATATCGACAACCATCGCCGGAAAGCTTCGCACTCCGCAGGTGTCGAGCCAGTCAGTCAGCGCGCCGATCGGCCGGGTGTCACAGAACGGGTAGACGAAGAACTCGTCGACATCGACCGCAAGTATCCAGTGGCCGCGCCCGTAGCGCATAAGAAGCCAGTTGACCCAGTCGGCACCGTAGCGGGCCGATCGGTAGCTCGATGTCGCGGACCAGAGAGAGACGTCCTTCTGCGCCTCGAGCCACTCGCGCGACCCATCGTCCGAGGCGTTGTCGACGATCAGAAAGTGACTTGCGCCCAGATCGCGGTAGTAGCGAAGAAAATAGGGCAGCCGGACTCGTTCGTTGCGAAGAACCGCCACGACGAGGATATCGCCGCGGGCTATGTCGGCGGTTCGGTTCGTAACTGGCCGAAGTTCACGGCGCCTGCGAAACGCCCGGAACCTGAGCCGTTTGCGGCGCAGACGGAGCTGGTATCTTTGCCAGACGCCCAAAGCGATCCCTTCGAAACGTAGCCACGTATGATCATGGGGCAACTCGATTAAGACGCGATTACAGCCTGCGCCTTCAAGACGCCATCGCTGACTCAGCTCGCGACACTCATCCCCATATGTTCTGCCTTCGTGCGCAAGAGGATACAGCCCGCGCCCTCATGCGTAAACTCCGGAGTGGCTTGCGGAATCAGCAGTGACTCAACGGTTGTAGCTGCTGGTCTGGTGCCAGCGCCAGGCATCGGCGATCATGGTGCCGATCTTCGACCGGTCGGGCTGCCACCCAAGCTCGCGACGCGCCCGTTCGCTGCCGCAGACCAGGCTGGTCGCGTCACCGGGCCGGCGGTCGCCGAACACCACTGGCACCTCGCGGTTCGTGACCGCGCGCGAGGCGTCGATCACCTCGCGCACCGAAAACCCAGTTCCAGTGCCAAGACAAAAGAGCCGGCTGCCCTGACCCGCCTCGAGCCATCGCAAGCCCGCGACATGCGCCTCGGCAAGGTCCATGACGTGGACATAGTCCCGAATGCATGTGCCATCGCGCGTCGGGTAGTCGGTGCCGAATACCGTCAGCGCCGGCCGCTTTCCGTCAATTGCATCGAGCATGAGTGGGATCAGATGGGTTTCTGGCCGGTGGAATTCACCAATCTCGCCCGCAGGATCGGCGCCCGCGACATTGAAGTAGCGGAAGATCACCGAGTTCAGCGCATGGCTCGCCCCGAAATCGCCCAGCATCTGTTCGATCGCGAGCTTCGACTTGCCATAGGCGTTCAGCGGCTGCTGCGGTGTGTCCTCGTCGAGCATGACGCCGTCCAGATCGCCATAGGTCGCGCAGGTCGAGGAGAAGACGAAGTCCTTGCAACCCGCGGCGAGCGCCGCCTCGATCAGATTGAGCGCGCCAAGAACGTTGACCCGCCAATAGGTGCCCGGATCGCGCATCGCGTCGCCGACGAGGCTGATTGCGGCGAAATGCATGACGGCTGCGGGCTGCCAGCGCGCGAATACCTCTTCAAGCCGCGCGCGGTCTGACAGGTCACCTTTCTCGAACGGGCCGAACTGGACCGCATCGCGCCATCCGGTCGCGAGATTGTCGAAGGTCACGGGGACGTAGCCGGCAGTCTTCAACACTTTGCAGGCGTGCGAGCCGACATAACCGGCACCGCCCGTTACCAGGATATTCCGCGTCATACGGTGCTACTCGGCGGCCTTCTGGATCGCGGTCATGCTGATCAGGAAATTCTGGAACTCTTCGCGCAGCTCCTCGCGCGCCAGCCCGAAGGCGACCGTGGCCTGCAGAAACCCGGCCTTTGAGCCGCAGTCGAAGCGTTGACCGCGGAAGCGGTAGCCGAAGACGTTCCTCGACTTCCGGATCTCTTCGGCGATGGCGTCTGTCAACTGGATTTCGCCGCCCGCGCCGGACTTCATCCGGTTGAGATTCTGCAGGACCCTCGGCGTCAGGATGTAGCGCCCGATCACCGCGAGGTTCGACGGCGCGGCATCCGCCTTCGGCTTTTCGACCATGCCCTTGATCGAAACCATGGCGCCCATGTCTTCATTCACATCGAGAATCCCGTAGGAAGAGGCTTTCTCGGGCGCGACCTCCATTGCAGCGACCACGTTGCCGCCGGTCTCATAGTGCGCTTCGACCATCTGCTGAAGGCACGGCTTTTCGGCCGCGATCACGTCGTCGGGCAGTATTACCGCGAACGGCTCGTTGCCGATCAGACGGCGGGCGCACCAGACCGCGTGACCAAGTCCCAGCGCCTTGTGCTGGCGGATGTAGGCGATTGCGCCGGAATCCATGTTGGTCTCGCGCAGGATGTCGAGAAGCTTATTCTTGCCGGCCCGCTCGAGGTTCGATTCCAGCTCGTGCGCGTGGTCGAAATAGTCCTCAAGGGCGCCTTTGCCACGCGAGGTGACAAAGATGAACTCCTTGATGCCGGCCGCGCGCGCCTCGTCGATGGCGTACTGGATGAGCGGCCTGTCGACGAGAGTCATGATTTCCTTGGGGATGGACTTTGTCGCGGGAAGAAATCGGGTTCCGAGGCCTGCGACCGGAAAAATCGCCTTTGTCACTCTGCGCTTCATTCCACCACCGTTCCGTTCCGTGCCAGCCGAGCGGCCAGCCCCCTCGTCGCATCGCCATTAATAGCGCGCCTTGCCAATAGACCAATCATATGGCCATTTTGTGCAAAGTCAGCGGATAATCTGTAGAAAATCGAGCCCGTTTGGCAACGGTAGGTGGCAGGCCGCCTATATTGTAGTCATGATTTCCTGACGCATGAGCGAATCCCTGCGCCTTGTGTATCGGTTGACATTTCCCCGCGTCGTGCGTGCTAAGCGATCCCCATCTCGGCGAGCATCGATTCGATTCGGGGAACGTCCTCGGGGTTGTTCAGTTCCCAAAACTGGCGGCCGCGCGCATCGACCTCGACGCACAGCACCGCCCGCCCGGCTTCGAGGAATCGCAACTGCTCGAGCCCCTCGAGCTCTTCGAGCGGTCCGGCCGGCCACCCCGGATAGGCGGCGAGCGCGGCGGGGCGGTAGGCGTAAACGCCGACATGATGGAACACCGGCGTCGGTGCGTCGTTGGCATAGGTGATGGCTGTATATGGAATAACTTCCTTCGAGAAGTAGAGCGCCCGGCGGTCCGCGCCGAAGACGGCCGTCGTCCCGCCCACCCGCCCGGCCCGGCGGTCGGCGAGAAAACCGCTCAGCGCCCGCCCGTCGCAGCGTAGGACAGGCGTCGCGATATCGGCGCCGGGATCGGCGCGCATCCCCTCAACCAGCGCCTCGACGAACCAGTGCGGGGTCAAGGGCGCGTCACCCTGAAGGTTCACGACAAAGTCGTAGCCGCCACCGAGGGCAGCGTGGGCCTCCGCGCAGCGCTCGGTTCCGTTGCGGCATCGATCCGAGGTCATGACGACCTCGGCGCCGAAGCCCTCGGCCTCAACCCGGATGCGGTAGTCATCGGTCGCGACGACAATACGGTCCGCGCTATTTACTAGCATTGCAGCCTCCCAGCTGCGGCGAATGAGCGTGCGCGCCTCCCCATCTGCACCCTTCAGCGCGACGAGCGGCTTGCCCGGGTACCGGCTGGATGCATAGCGCGCGGGAATGACGATCAGTACGCTCATTCCTTCACCAGAAGAACGCCAGGCGAATAGGCGATGAAGAATGGATTCTCGAAGCCCGGCTTGCCGTAGATGAACGGCGTATGGTCGTCGAAGCGCACGACCTCGCCACCGGCACCGCGCAGGACCGCGTCGCCCGCGGCCGTGTCCCATTCCATCGTTCGTCCAAGCCGTGGGTAGAGATCGGCCTCGCCCGTCGCGACCAGGCAGAACTTCAGGCTCGACCCCGCGCTCGTCAGGTCGCGTACGGCGTAGCGACCGATATAGTCATCCGTCGCCTTGTCGCGATGCGACTTCGACGCCACGACCATCAGCCCGCGATTGTCCGGCATCGAAACCGAAAGCGGCACCGAACCACCGGGAGTCTCCTTGTCAAAGGGACCCGTCTCCTCGACTGACCGCCCGTCGGGTAGCGTGTAGAACAGCCTGGCCTTGGCCGGCGCATAGACAACGCCGCGAAGTGGCACGCCGTCTTCGACATAGGCGATGTTTACCGTGAAGTCGCCACGCCGCTGCACGAACTCCTTCGTTCCGTCAAGCGGATCGACGATAAGAAAAGTGGAAACCTCTTGGCCGTGGGTGTCCGACTGTTCCTCTGTCACGAGCGCGACGGAAGGGAAGGCTTTGGCCAATCCCTCGGAGATCAGCGCGTCGGCGGCTTCATCAGCCTCGGTCACGGGGCTCGCGTCCGACTTTGCGCGCACCTCGAAATCGGTGGCGTCGTAGACCGTCATGATCCTGTCGCCCGCTTCGAGCGCGAGACGGCGCATGACCCGGATCAAGTGTTCGAAGTCCAAGGCATTCCTCCTCGACGAGCCGAGTTGATCGGTGCGGCGGTTGACCTTATGATGGCCCGCTAAAGGAACGGCAAGATTTCCCTGCGAAAAAAGCGCAAGGGACGAGGCAGATCGGCGAGAACGGCGGATTCATGTTCACGGTCGAGAGAAAGAAGACGGGCCTGACCGCGTCGCTGACCGTGATGGAGCTTATCTATCACAACACGGTCCGGGCGATCCGCAGGGGGCACCGCCACGCGCTTCTGGGACTTGTCATCAACATCCTGCAGACGGTGATCCTCGTCATCGTCTTCTACGTAATGTTCGATGTCCTGGGATTGCGCGGCAACGCTATCAGGGGCGACTTCGTGCTGTTCCTGTTCTCCGGCATCTTCCTCTACATGACCAACATCAAGGCGATGAGCGCCGTGATCGGGGCCGAGGGGCCGACTTCGGCGATGATGCTGCACGCGCCCATGAACACCGCAATCGCCATTGGATCGGCCGCACTTGCCTCGCTCTACATCCAGATTCTGTCAGTCGCAGTCGTGCTCGGCGTCTACCACATGGCCTTCACGCCGGTGGAGATCTATGACCCGGCCGGCGCGCTCGGCATGTTGCTCCTTGCCTGGCTGAACGGAGTGAGCGTCGGGATGGTCGTGTTGGCCATCAAGCCCTGGTGGCCGTCCTTCGTGGGTATCGCGCAGTCGCTCTACACGCGCGTCAACATGTTCGCGTCAGGCAAGATGTTCGTGGCCAACTCGATGACCTACACAATGGTCGCGATGTTCGACTGGAACCCGCTCTTTCACATCATTGACCAGGCGCGGGGTTACGCGTTCATCAACTACAACCCGTTCAAGACGTCCCTCGACTATCCGGTCTATGTCACCATCGGGCTTTTGATGCTGGGGCTGATGGGCGAGTATTACACTCGGAAACGCGTCTCGGTCAGCTGGACCGCCGGGCGCTAGTCCACCACCCTCAGCGTCAGGTTGATCCGCCCTCCCTTGGGCAAAAGCGTCGATGTGCCGGGCGCGATCCGGTCCACGCCGTGATAGGCCAACCGCGCCGCACCGCCCAGGATCACGACATCGCCCGATCTGAGCCAGATGCTTTCCGTGCGGCCACCGCGTTCGGTCCCGCCGACCCGGAACCGTGCGTCGTCGCCAAGGCTGATCGACAGGACCGGCCATGAGAAATCAGCCTCGTCGCGATCCTGGTGCAGCCCCATGCGCGCCGCGCCCGCATAGAAATTCACGAGACAGCAATCCGGGTCGCGACCAGGCCCGACTAGCTGCCGCCAGACGGCGAGCACGCTGTCGGGAACGGGCGGCCAGACCATCCCCTCGGGGTGCCGCTCGTCATAGCGGTAACCCCTGCGGTCCGTCACCCAGCCGTAACGACCGGCCGACGTCATCCTGACCGACATCGGCTTTCCCCAGGGCGTGACCGGCTGGACCAAGGGCGCGGCCGCGATGACGGTCCGGATATCGTCGACGAGCGCCGCTTGCTCCGCCCCGCTCAGGTAGCCGGGATAGAGCGCCACGCCGCGAATTGTCCCGGCCGGCTGCGGCTCGGCGCCGCTTTCATCGCTTTGAGACGATTTTTCCACAGGATTTCCCAGTTTTTCCCGCGATCGCGTGGCTTGCAGCACTCATGACCCCTCCTTATATAGCCCTCGAAGCAGGTCGGGACCGCCCGGCCGAAATCTTGGGATCGGGGCCAGGGGCCGCAATCGGACCTGACCCCATATCATCGCCGAAGGAAAGGTAACACATATGGCCAAAGTCATCGGAATCGACCTCGGGACCACGAACTCCTGCGTCGCCATCATGGACGGGTCGCAGCCGCGCGTCATCGAGAACTCCGAAGGCGCGCGCACGACGCCCTCCGTCGTCGGCTTCACCGACAGCGAGCGCCTTGTCGGCCAGCCGGCCAAGCGCCAGGCGGTCACGAACCCCACCAACACAGTCTTCGCGGTCAAGCGCCTTATCGGCCGCCGCATCACTGATGCCGAAGTCGAGAAGGACAAGAAGCTTGTCCCTTATCACATCATCGACGGCGGCAACGGCGACGCCTGGGTTGAAGTGAAGGGCGACAAGTACAGCCCTGCACAGATCTCTGCCGTGATCCTTCAGAAGATGAAGGAGACTGCCGAAAGCTATCTCGGCGAGAAGGTCGAGCAGGCTGTCATCACGGTTCCCGCCTACTTCAACGACGCTCAGCGTCAGGCCACCAAGGACGCCGGCAAGATCGCCGGCCTGGAAGTGCTGCGGATCATCAACGAACCGACCGCTGCGGCGCTCGCCTACGGCCTCGACAAGAAGGAATCGAAGACCATCGCGGTCTATGACCTCGGCGGCGGTACGTTCGACATCACCATCCTCGAGATCGACGACGGCCTCTTCGAGGTGAAGTCGACGAACGGCGACACGTTCCTCGGCGGCGAGGACTTCGACATGCGCATCGTGAACTACCTCGCCGAGGAGTTCAAAAAAGAGCATGGCGTCGACCTGACCGGCGACAAGATGGCGCTCCAGCGTCTGAAGGAGGCGGCTGAAAAGGCGAAGATCGAGCTGTCGTCCAGCCAGCAGACCGAAATCAACCAGCCGTTCATCTCGATGGACAAGTCCACGGGCACGCCCCTGCACATGGTCATGAAGCTGACGCGCGCCAAGCTCGAAAGCCTGGTTGCCGACCTCATCAAGCGCACGATGAAGCCCTGCGAGGCCGCGCTGAAGGATGCGGGCCTGTCGAAGGGTGACATCGACGAAGTGGTCCTCGTCGGCGGTATGACCCGGATGCCGAAGGTCATCCAGGAGGTCTCGGGCTTCTTCGGCAAGGAGCCGCACAAGGGCGTGAACCCGGATGAGGTCGTGGCGCTTGGTGCCGCGATCCAGGCCGGCGTTCTGCAGGGCGACGTGAAGGACGTGGTCCTTCTTGACGTGACCCCGCTGTCCCTGGGCATCGAGACACTCGGCGGCGTCTTCACCCGCCTCATCGACCGCAACACCACGATACCGACGAAGAAGGGCCAGATCTTCTCCACGGCCGAGGACAACCAGAACGCCGTGACGATCCGGGTCTTCCAGGGCGAGCGCGAAATGGCGGCCGACAACAAGCTTCTCGGCCAATTCAATCTGGAAGAGATCCCGCCCGCGCCGCGCGGCATGCCGCAGATCGAAGTGACATTCGATATCGACGCCAACGGCATCGTGCATGTCGGCGCCAAGGACAAGGGCACCGGCAAGGAGCAGAAGATCACGATCCAGGCCTCGGGCGGCCTCTCGGACGACGAGATCGAAAAGATGGTCCGCGACGCCGAGGCGAATGCTGAAGGCGACAAGCAACGCCGTGAGCTGGTGGAAGCGAAGAACCAGGCCGAAAGCCTCATCCACTCCACCAAGAAGGCGCTTGAGGAGCATGGCGACAAGGTCGACGGCTCCACGGTCGAAGTGATCGAGCTTGCCATCGGCGCGCTCGAGGAAGCGGTCAAGTCCGAAGACGCCGGCAAGATCAAGGGTGCCGTTCAGAACCTCACCGACGCGTCGATGAAGCTTGGCGAAGCCATCTACAAAGCCGAACAGGCAAAGGCCGCCCCGGCCGAGGAAGAGGAAGAGGGCCCTCGCGGCGTCGATGACGACATCGTGGATGCTGATTTCGAAGACCTCGGCGACGAGAAGAAGCGTAACTGACGCATCCGGAACTGATGGGCCGGCCTGACTTCGGTCGGGCCGGCCCGCGCGTTCCCCGAAAGGGCGAAGAATGGCGAAGCGCGACTTTTACGAGGTTCTGGGTGTCGCACGCGGTGCGTCCGCCGAAGAGATCAAAAAGGCCTATCGCAAGAAGGCCAAGGAGCTTCATCCCGACAGCAACAAGGACAATCCCAACGCCGAGGCCGGGTTCAAGGAAGTGAACGAGGCCTATGATGTGCTGAAGGACGACACGCGCAAGGCCGCCTACGACCGTTTCGGCCACGCAGCCTTCGAAGGCGGGATGGGCGGTGGCGGCCCGCGCGGCGGGCGTGGTGGCTACGGCCAGCAGGGAGATTTCGCCTCTGCGTTCTCGGACGTGTTTGAGGATCTGTTTGGCGATTTCATGGGCGGTCGTGGCGGTGGTCCCGGTCGCCAGCGTGCGCAGCGCGGCTCGGACCTGCGCTACAACCTGCGCGTCTCGCTTGAAGAGGCATTCACAGGCGCTCATAAATCGATCACCGTGCCGACCTCGGTGTCGTGCGCGGACTGCAGCGGCACCGGCGCCGCGGGCGGGGCCGAGCCGCAAAGCTGCCCAACCTGTTCGGGCATGGGTAAGGTGCGCGCCCAGCAGGGCTTCTTCACGGTCGAGCGGACCTGTCCGACCTGCAGCGGGCTCGGCCAGACGATCAAGAATCCCTGCAAGTCCTGCCACGGTGCGGGTCGGGTCGAAAAGGACCGCGCGTTGTCGGTCAATATCCCCGCCGGCGTCGAAACCGGAACCCGAATACGGCTCGCCGGTGAGGGCGAAGCAGGCATGCGCGGCGGGCCACCGGGCGATCTCTACATCTTCATCGAGGTGCACGAGCATCCGCTCTTTCAGCGCGACGGCGTAAACCTCTTCTGCCGCGTCCCCGTTGCGATGACCACCGCCGCGCTCGGCGGCGAGGTCGAGGTGCCGACGATCGACGGCGGGCGGAGCCGCGTGAAGGTCCCTTCGGGCGCCCAGACCGGCAAGCATATGCGGCTTCGCGGCAAGGGCATGCCGGCGCTCCGCGGTGGCGGGGTTGGCGACATGTTGATCGAGATCGCGGTCGAGACGCCGGTGAATCTGACCTCGCGCCAGAAGGAGCTTCTGCGCGAATTCGAACAGCTGAGCAAGGACAACAACCCCGAGGGTTCGTCGTTCTTCTCCAAGGTCCGGAGCTTCTGGGACGGCATGAAAGGGTAAGCTGCGGTCCCGGGCTCAATAGCCCGGATCGCCCGCTCCAGTGAACGGACGAAGCAGCGAACGCACGCAGCACAATCGACAGTCCGGAAATGCTCGCCAAAGGCAACCAGCCCGCTGCTCAAGCAACTTCAGGTCCATTCCACCGGGCCGCGTTAACCAATCCTTCACCCAGTGGCGCGAGGCTTGCGGCATGAGCCCGACTCGCGCCTTTCACGAAGCCCCGATGCCGCTCTTTCAGGGCGACGAAGCGACCGGGTCGGCGCTCCCGGTGGGCAAGGTCCCGTCCTACATCAAGGATCACCGGCAGCGCCTCCGCGCCCGCTTCATGGAAGGCGGCGCGGCGGCCATGCCGGACTACGAACTGCTTGAAATGGTGCTTTTCGCGGTCCCGCGGCAGGACACCAAGCCCATCGCCCGCGCCCTCATCGACACATTCGGCGATTTCGGCCGGGTGATCTCCGCACGCCCGGAACGGCTTCGCGCGGTCAACGGCGTGGGCGAGGCGGTCATCGTCCAGTTGAAGCTCGTCGAGGCGGCGGCACACCGGCTCGCGCGTGCGAAGGTGATGAACCGCGCGGTGCTGTCTTCATGGGCGCAGCTTCTCGACTACTGCCACACCTCGATGTCGCACCGGGAGACCGAGCAGTTTCGCATCCTCTATCTCGACCGCAAGAACGTGCTGATCGCCGACGAGGAGCAGGCCCGCGGCACGGTGGACCACGTGCCGGTCTATCCGCGCGAAGTCGTCAAACGTGCGCTGGAATTGAACGCCAGCGCGCTCATCCTCGTGCACAATCATCCCTCGGGCGATCCGACGCCGTCCGAGCAGGACATCGCCGTCACTGCCCAGATCCGCGAGGCGGCGGATGTGATGGGGATCGTGCTGCACGACCACCTTATCATCGGCAAGTCGCGCGAATTGAGCTTCCGCTCGGAAGGTTATGTCTGATCCGGCTCAGCGCGCCGACAATGCCACCGTTATCTCAGGCGCCGCCGACTGCGTCAGGTCCATCGCGATGAACTCGCCCTCTGCGCTGCAATCGGGCATCGCGAAGCTGAGGGTCGAAATCTCGGGTTCGGCGTCGGTGCGCGCGGTCAGCGTCTGCCCCGTAAGCGTGCGACCGCAGTTCTCGGCGCTCACTTCGGCCTCGAGCACGAGCGCGTCGAGTTTCGTGCCCGCGGGCGCGGTGTAGACCTCGGCAAGCATCGGGTGATCGATCTCGGCGTCGCCCAATGCGGTCAGGAATCCACCTTCTGACGTCGTCCGGTGGCGCGGGCTCTCTGCCGAAACGTGGCCCGCGTCACCGAAGCCCGCACCGTTTTCGTAGGCGTTGAGATGCAGATCGGCTGGGCCGTTCCATTGGACCGCGACCCGCGTCAGCGCGCCCAATCCGGTCACGGCTTGCTCCGCGCCGATGCCCTCACCGGATGCGAACCGCACCTCGACCCGCGCCGTGCTAGCCATCGCCGGTAATGTCAGTTCAAGTTCGCCGCCAAGATCGGTGGCGACCGCGAAGGTCAGGCCGGCATGGGAGATCGTCACGCGTTCATTCGGATAGCAGGATGCCGTCAAGTCCAGCTTCAGCATCGCGCGCGCGCCGGGTTCGAGCGTCATGACTGCGGGCGTGCAGGCGATGCCGAACACGCTGTAATTCGCGTCGGCGTCAGTCGCGGGACGCTCGTAACCCGAATCCAGTCCGTCCATCCGCGCGGCAAGCAGATCGGCCGATGCGAAGGCCCGCGGCTCGGTAGTAGGCAGGTCGGGCAGCATTTTGGCAGCGTGCTCGGACTTCATGGCGGCGATCAGAATTGCCGAGTTGAGCGTGGTGCCGGCAGTCTTGACGGCACTGGCAGCCATCGTCGCGACGGCATCGGTTTCGGGAGCCTTCGAAAAATTCGCCACGGGCGCAGGTTCAGGCACGGGCGCGCTCCGCGCGGCCTTCACCTCGCGGATACCCTCGAGCCGATCGCTGATGGCGTCGCCACTCTGCATGATATGGCCGGTCGCGGCCGCCAGGAAAAAAGTGGTGCCAACCATTACCGCTCTACGCTTTAACTGCATCGCTCTCTCCGCAAACATCCCACGTTAATGGATAGCGAAGGATCGGGGCATCTGCATGACCGAAGCATGACGATGACCTAGGGGAAAGCGGTGCAGCGACCTTCCCTGATATTGGGCAAATCAGGCCCGAAGACCCCATATGCTGAACGATTTCCTGCTGGCGAGCGGCTCGACGCCACAATTTTGCCACGAATCCGTCGGGGCACGGTTGGCGCCAGTCGGCGCGGTCCGCCTCAGGCGAGCCGGCCGTGGCAGTGCTTGAACTTGTTGCCCGATCCGCAGGGGCATGGGTCATTGCGCCCGGGATTGCCCCAGGTCGAGGAATCGGCTTCGTCAAATCCGTCGATCAGAGGCTTCTTTGCGACTACGGACTCGACCGGAGCGTTCAACGCTGCCTGACGCTCGGCGATCTGGCGCATCATCGCGGCCTGCTCCTCCTCGGTCATCGGCCGCACCTGCGCGAGTTTCTGCGTGACGTCGGAGCGCAGGCTGTTCAAGAGCGCCTCGAACAGCGTGAACGCTTCGCTCTTGTACTCCGACAGCGGGTCGCGCTGGGCGTATCCACGGAAGCCGATAACTGACCGCAGATGTTCCAGCGTTACGAGATGTTCGCGCCACTTGGCGTCGATCGTCTGCAGCAGGAACTGCTTCTCGATCTGCCGCATCGTATCGGGCCCGAACTGCTCCGCCTTTTCCGCCATATGCTTGTCTGAGGCGGAATAGAGCCTTTCACGAACCTCGTCCTGGTCCACGCCATCCTCTTTCGCCCAGTCAATTATCGGCAGATCGAGACCCAGCTTCTCCAGCACGGCGGCGTAGAGCCCTTCGATGTTCCACTGCTCGGCATAGCTCTTTGGCGGCAGGAACTCGTCCACCAAGTCGTCGATCACCTGATGGCGCATGTCCTGGACGATCTCTTCCAGATCGTCGGCCTCCATAATCTCCAGCCGCTGGCTGAAGATCACCTTGCGCTGGTCGTTCATCACGTCGTCGAACTTCAGAAGCTGCTTGCGCATGTCGAAGTTGCGGCCTTCGACTTTGGCCTGCGCGCGTTCGAGCGACTTGTTGACCCAGGGGTGGATGATCGCCTCGCCCTCTTTCATGCCGAGTGACGAGAGCACCTTTTCCAGCTTGTCAGACCCGAAGATCCGCATCAGGTCGTCCTCAAGGCTCAGGTAGAACGACGACCGCCCCGGATCGCCCTGCCGGCCCGATCGGCCGCGCAGCTGGTTGTCAATCCGCCGGCTTTCGTGACGTTCGGTGGCCAGCACAAAAAGTCCGCCCGCTTCAAGAACCTTGGTCTTCTCGTCGGCGTGCTGCGCCTCGATCTGCGCGCGCAGTTTGTCCGGATGCGCGTCGGGATCGGCGGCCAGCGCCTCCATGACCGTCATCTCGACATTGCCGCCAAGCTGGATGTCGGTCCCCCGGCCGGCCATGTTGGTCGCGATCGTAACGGCGCCCGGCTTGCCTGCATCGGCGACGATTTTCGCCTCCTTCTCGTGCTGGCGCGCGTTCAGGACGTTGTGCTCGATCTTCTCCTTCTGAAGCATCTCGCTCAGCATCTCGGATTTCTCGATCGAGGTCGTGCCGACGAGGATCGGCTGGCCCTTGTCGTTCGCCATCTTGATGCGGCGGACGATGGCGTCGTATTTCTCGCGCGCCGTGCGGTAGACCTGATCGTGGTCGTCCTTGCGGGCGATTGGCTTGTTCGTCGGCACCTCGACGACGCCGAGCCGGTAGATGTCGAAGAACTCCTCAGACTCGGTCGCGGCGGTGCCGGTCATGCCTGCGAGCTTTTCGTAAAGCCGGAAGTAGTTTTGGAAGGTCACGGAGGCGAGCGTCACGTTTTCCGGCTGGATAGTCACGCCTTCCTTCGCCTCGATCGCTTGGTGAAGCCCGTCGGACAGCCGCCTGCCCGGCATCATGCGTCCCGTGAACTCGTCGATCAGGATGATCTCGCCGTTCCGAACTATGTAGTGCTGGTCCTTCTGGAACATCTTATGCGCCCGAAGCGCCTGGGTCACGTGATGGACCACAGTCGTCGATTCCGGATCGTAGAGGGTTTGGCCCTCGGGCAGGATACCCGCCGCCAGGAGCCGCTGCTCCAGAAACTCGTTACCGGCTTCGGTAAAGGTCGCGTTGCGCTGCTTCTCGTCGAGCTTGACATGCTCCTCCTCGAGCTCAGGGATGAACTTGTCGAGCGTGACGTAAAGCTCCGACCGGTCTTCGCTGGGGCCGGAGATGATCAGCGGCGTTCGCGCTTCGTCGATCAGGATCGAATCGACCTCGTCGACGATTGCGAAGTAATGCCCGCGCTGCATCATGTCGTCGATCGTGTTGCGCATGTTGTCGCGCAGGTAGTCGAAGCCCAGCTCATTGTTGGTGGCGTAGGTGACGTCGGCCCGATAGGCCGCGCGCTTTTCCTCGGCCTCCTGGAACGGGTAGACGACGCCGACATTCAGGCCCAGCGCGTTGTAGACCTTGCCCATCCATTCCGCGTCGCGCTTGGCGAGGTAGTCGTTGACAGTGACGATATGGACGCCCCGACCCGTCAGGGCGTTGAGGTACGCCGGGAAGGTCGCGACCAGCGTCTTGCCCTCGCCCGTCTTCATTTCCGAGATGTTGCCCTGGTGCAGGAATATCCCGCCCATGAGTTGAACGTCGAAGGCGCGGAGCCCCAGCGCCCGCTTGGCCGCCTCGCGGCAATTGGCGAAGGCTTCCACCAGCACCGACTCAAGACTCTCGCCCTTCTGAACCCGCGTCGCGAGCTCTTCGGTCTTTTCCTTGATGCCCTCGTCGCTGAGGGTCTGGAACTCCGGCTCGAGCGTGTTGATCTTCTCTACCAGCGGGCGAACCGACTTGACCTTTCGGTCGTTCGGCGTGCCGAAGACCTTCTTCGCGATTGTTCCGAGGCCCAGCATGCTATCTCCGCGCGGGTTCGACTGATTGCGTCCGGGTGAAACGCGGCCTTGCCGCCATCTCGCCATCGGCCTAGATACGGCGACGGTAGCTGACGCGGCCCGGCCCATCCGGGACCCATCGCGATGTAAGGGGCCGCTGTCGGATAGTCAACGCTGCGCCGGAACGCGGCAATGAAGGGAGTCGTCACGATGCTGAAACCGCTCACCTGCCTTGGTGCCGCCGCGCTGTCGCTTGCGCTCACGGGACCGACCGCAGCCGAGGAACCGTCGGCGGATACCGTCGTGGCGACCGTAAATGGTACAGAGATCACGCTCGGCCACATGATCGCGCTCCGCGAGACTCTTCCGGCGCAGTATCAACAGCTCGAGGATCAGGTGCTGTTTGACGGGATTCTCGACCAGATCATTCAGCAGGCGGCGCTCGCCGAGACGCTCGAAGGCAGTCTGACCCGCCGCAACGAGATCATGATCGAGAATCAGCGCCGCGCCTATCTGGCCGGCGCCGCGCTCGATGCCGCCGCCGAGGCCGCGGTGAACGACGAGGCGGTGCAGAAGCTGTATGACGAGCGCTTCGCCGAGGTCGAGCCGGGAATGGAATACAACGCTGCCCACATCCTCGTGGAGACCGAGGACGAGGCCAACGCCATCAAGGCGGAGCTTGACGACGGCGCCGATTTCGCCGCGCTCGCCAAGGAAAGATCGACTGGCCCGTCAGGCCCCAATGGCGGCGATCTCGGCTGGTTCGGCCCCGGCATGATGGTGCAGCCGTTCGAAGAGGTCGTTGTCGCGATGGAGCCGGGACAGATCTCCGATCCGGTTGAAACGCAATTCGGCTGGCACGTGATCAAGCTGATCGAAACCCGCAATGCGACAGCGCCGGCGCTCGACGAGGTGCGCGAGGACCTCGCGGGAGAGCTGCGCGGCGCGGCGGTCGAGGCGCGGGTGACCGAACTCACCGATTCCGCCGAGGTCGTAAAATCGGTCGAAGGGATCGACCCGGCCGTCCTCAAGAACGTCGAGCTGATCGACGAGTAAATGCCGCCGTATCAGGGAGGGACAGCCCATGGCGAAGAACAAGTCCGACTGGAAGGCCGAAGCCAGAAAGTTGAAGGGCAAGGTCGAAAAGCTGCGCAAGAAGCTTGAGACCGATATTCTGCCCGTCGTCGAAGAGCGGATGGGCGCCGTCGCAGAGGCGATGGGCGATGCCGCGGACAGGGTCGTGACCGGGGTGAAGAAGAAGTTCAATCCCGTCTCGCCGCTTGCTCCGAAGGACGGCTTTCCGGCCCTGCCACGGATCGCGGGGGTAGACTTCGCCGCTGCGGCGGCCGGCGTGCGCTATGCCGGCCGCACCGACGTGATGCTCGTTCGGCTCGCTCCCGGCACGACCATCGCCGGAGCTTTCACCCGTTCGGCGACGCGGGCGGCATCGGTGCTCGATTGCGAGGCGAAGCTGAAGGCGAAGGCGGGTGAGCGGGACGGAGCCGCGATCCTCGTCAATTCCGGCAACGCGAACGCGTTCACGGGCGCGATGGGCCAGACCTCGGTCGATGCCGTGGCTAGTGCCGTCGCAGAGACGCTCGGTGTTCCCGTAACCCGGGTGTTCACTTCGTCCACCGGCGTCATCGGCGAACCAATGCCCCATGATCGTATCGTGGCGAAGCTCGACGAACTGAAGGGCGCGCTCGATGCCGGCGGGATCGAACAGGCGGCACATGCGATCATGACGACCGACACCTTCCCCAAGGGCTCGACGGCAGAGATCGCGGGCGAAGGCGGCAGGATTCGCATTGCGGGCATCGCCAAGGGGTCGGGCATGATCGCGCCGGACATGGCGACAATGCTGGTCTATATTTTCACCGACGCAGCGATCACCCAGCCGCATCTGCAGAAAATGCTCTCACGGCACCTCGGCACGACCTTCAACGCGATCACCGTCGACAGCGACACCTCGACCTCAGACGCGCTAATCCTCGCCGCGACGGGCAAGGCCCGCGCCAAACCGATCACAGACTTGCGCTCCAAGGTCGCGAAGGATTTCGAGGCGGCGCTGCACGACGTGATGCTCGACCTCGCCCATCAGGTCGTGCGCGATGGCGAAGGTGCCACAAAATTCGTTGAGGTTCGCGTCAAGGGCGCCGCCGACGCCGCCGATGCCCGTCGCGCCGCGCTTGCCATTGCCAACTCGCCGCTCGTCAAGACTGCGATCGCGGGCGAGGACGCGAATTGGGGCCGCGTCGTCATGGCGGTCGGCAAATCCGGCGCGAAGGCCGACCGCGACCGCCTGTCGATCCGCTTCGGCGAGCATCTTCTGGCTGCAAAGGGCTGGCGCAGCCCCGATTACAGCGAGGAGGCCGCCTCGGCCTACATGAAGAACGACGAACTTGTGATCGAGGTCGATCTGGGCATGGGTCGGGCCGCGCAATCGGTCTGGACCTGCGACCTCACGCATCGCTACATCGACATCAACGCCGACTATCGTTCGTGAAGCACGTCCTCGTCTCCGCTGTCGCGCTCATCGACGGCGATGGGCGAGTGCTGCTCGCCCGACGGCCCGAGGGCAAGTCCATGGCGGGCCTGTGGGAGTTTCCCGGAGGCAAGGTCGAGGATGGCGAAACGCCCGAGGCCGCGCTCATCCGCGAACTGCATGAAGAGCTCGGGATCGATACATGGCAAAGTTGTCTCGCGCCCCTGACGTTTGCGAGCCACGCCTACGAGGATTTCCACCTACTGATGCCGCTTTTCGCCTGCCGCCGCTGGCAGGGCTCGCCGCATCCGCGCGAGGGTCAGGAGCTGGCCTGGGTTCGCCCGAACGACCTGCGCAACTACCCGATGCCGCCTGCCGATCTGCCGCTGATTCCCGTTCTGCGCGACTGGTTGTAGATCTCGCCTGCCAAAAAACAATCATTAGTTGCAGCAACTTACGGCCGAGTCGGCGCAAGAAGGTCAAATGTTGTTTCCAAGAGACGGCGATTGTGGCAGTTATATGACACGTTCGATTTGCCTTCGGTTAATGATCGACAGCTAATCTCATAGCAGCCCGCAATTGGGGGACAAATCGCGATGCTGCGCACCATCACTCTCGGAAGTTGTGTGTCCGTTCAGGGAACATTTGAACGGCACCTCGGCAACGGGATGATCCTCGTCCGGGTGGGAAAACTGCTCTTCGCAGGGATCCCCGTTGCAAAGAAAGCCGCATGAAGTTCAAGCGGTTGGACCTAGCAAAATGAGTAAGGGGGCCCTCGGGGCCCCCTTTTCCTAGCTCAGCTTGCGCTCGACTTCCTCGCGCTCGAATATCTCGATGACATCGCCTTGCCGGATGTCCTCGTAGTTTTCAAAGGCCATGCCGCATTCCTGGCCGGACTGAACTTCTTTGACCTCGTCCTTGAAGCGCTTCAGCGTCTTCAGAGTGCCTTCGTGGATCACGACGTTATCGCGCAACAGGCGAACACCCGCCGACCTGCGCGCGATGCCCTCGGTGACGAGGCAGCCGGCAACCTTGCCGACTCCGGAAACCTTGAAGACTTCCTTGATCTCGGCGTAGCCGATGAAGTTTTCGCGGATCTCGGCCGAGAGAAGACCCGAGGCCGCGGCTCTCACGTCGTCCACGAGGTCGTATATGACCGAGTAGTATCGGATCTCGACGCCCTTCTGGTTGGCCGCCGCTCGCGCCGGTGCGTTCGCGCGGACGTTGAATCCGATGACCGGGGCCCCGCTGGCTTCGGCGAGGCCGATATCCGATTCCGTGATCGCGCCGACCCCGTAGTGAAGGACCCGAACACGGACCTCTTCATTGCCGATCTTTTCCATCGCCTGGATGATCGCCTCGGCCGAGCCCTGAACGTCAGCCTTGACCAGGATCGGCAGTTCCGCAACGCTCTCGTCCTCTTTGGCCTTGGCCATGAGCTGTTCAAGCGTGGTCGCCGCACCGGCCGCCGCGCGCTTGTCCTTCGCCGCCTGCTCACGGTAGTCCGCGATCTCGCGCGCCTGCGCCTCGGTTTCGACGACGTTCAGGACGTCGCCCGCCTCGGGCGTGCCGTTCAGGCCCAGAACCTCGACCGGAACCGACGGCCCGGCTTCGTCCACCCGGTCGCCCTTGTCGTTGATCAGCGCGCGGACCTTGCCCCACTGTTCGCCGACGACGAAGATGTCGCCCTGCCTCAGTGTACCGTTCTGCACGAGAACCGTCGCCACGGGGCCGCGGCCTACGTCGAGCTTGGCTTCGATCACGGCGCCCATCGCAGCCCGTTCGGGATTGGACTTCAGCTCCAGGATCTCCGCCTGAAGCGCGATCGCCTCCAGAAGCTGGTCGAGCCCCTGGCCGGTCGTGGCCGAGACCTCGACGTCCTGCACGTCGCCCGACAGCGCCTCGACAACAACCTCGTGCTGCAGAAGGTCGGTCCTGACCTTCTGCGCATCGGCCGCGGGCTTGTCGATCTTGTTGATTGCGACGATCATCGGAACACCGGCAGCCTTGGCGTGGTTGATTGCCTCGATCGTCTGCGGCATGACCGCATCATCGGCGGCCACGACCAGAACGACGATATCGGTGACCTGCGCCCCACGGGCGCGCATCGAGGTGAAGGCCGCGTGGCCCGGCGTGTCGAGGAAGGTCAGGATCGCCCCGGATTCCGTCTTCACCTGGTAGGCGCCGATATGTTGGGTGATGCCGCCGGCTTCGCCCGAGACGACATTCGTCTTGCGGATCGCGTCCAGAAGCGACGTCTTGCCGTGGTCAACATGGCCCATGATCGTGATGATCGGCGGACGCGACTGCAAATCCTCGTCCTTGTCCTCGATCGAGTCGATGACCTGTTCCACGTCGGCATCGGAAACGCGCACGGCCTTGTGTCCGAATTCCTCGATGATCAGTTCGGCGGTATCGGCGTCGATGGGCTGGTTCATGTTGACCATCATGCCCATCTTCATCAGCGACTTGACGACGTCGGCGGCGCGCTCGGCCATGCGATTGGCAAGCTCCTGCACCACAATCGTCTCGGGCAGCTGGACGTCGCGCACCTGCTTCTCGGCGCGGACCGTCTGGCCCAGCGCCTTCTGACGTGCACGCTCTTGCTTGCGCTTCATCGCGGCGAGCGAACGCTGGCGCCCGCCTTCGCCCGATAGCGCCTCACTGAGCGTCAGTTTGCCTGACCTGCGGCCCTCGTCGCGACCGCCCTTGCCGCGGCTGTCGCGGTCGCCACCGCGGTTGTCGCGCTCACGGTCGGTCTTGCGCGGCCCGGTGGACGAGACGCCTTTGGTCTCGGCGCGGGCCGCGGCGGCCTCGGCCGCGGCGGGATCCATCGGAGCGGCCTTCTCGGCC
The DNA here is from genome assembly GCF_900302475.1 of Defluviimonas aquaemixtae. NCBI lineage: Bacteria > Pseudomonadati > Pseudomonadota > Alphaproteobacteria > Rhodobacterales > Paracoccaceae > Albidovulum > Albidovulum aquaemixtae. The sequence continues at coordinate 271,393 of NZ_OMOQ01000002.1, read as the reverse complement.
GGCTTCTTGATTTCTTCCTTGCGCGCGGCGCGGGTTTCGGCCTCTTCGGCCTTGCGGGCGTCCTCCTCGGCCTTCGCCTTAAGCGCTTCCTCGCGCTCGCGATCCTCGCGCTCCTTCGCCTCGGCCTCGGCCCGGCGGCGTTCGCGCTCTTCTTCGCGCTTGCGCTCCTCGTCGGCGCGCATTTCGGCCTCTTCGGTCTCGCGCGCCTTGGCAGCCTGAAGCGCCTTCAGCCGGCGCTCCATCTCGGCGTCCGAGATGCCGGCCGGACGGCGCGACGGGTCGCCCGCGCCGCCGCCGGACCCGCCGGAGGTAGCCGGTGCGGAACCCGGCTTGGGCACGACGACGCGCTTGCGCTTCGTCTCGACCACGACGTTCTTGGTGCGGCCATGGCTGAAGCTCTGCTTCACCTGACCGGACCGCCCACCGAGTCCGAGGGTCTTTTTGCCGTCTGTTTCGCTCATGCCGGTCTCAAATCCTTCTCGGCGGACGATCCGCCGTCAACTTTCCGCAAGCCCGCAAGCTTTGCCGCTTCCTCTACAACACGTGTGGAGAGTCCGCCAGCCGCAAGCGCGCCGTGTACCACACTATCCCGACCAAAGGCCAGCCCAAGCTCCGAAGAGGTCAGACAGCCGAACCATCGCCCCCCTTCGGGCGTCCAGAGCTTGCCCTTGCCGCGCTCGGATCCGTCGGAAGCCTGCAGGAGGACCTTCGCCCTTCCTTCTGCCAGCCAGCCTTTCACCTTCTCGAAACCCGCGACGGCAAGTCCTGCCTTGCGTGCCAGAGAGATAAGGTCCACCACCCGCCGCGCCAACCCGACCTCGACGGTCTCCGCAAGGCCCTCGGGCACCGTGATCTGTGCCTTGGCCGCGCGGGCGAACAGGCCCTTTTTGCCGGCCTTCTCGATTACGTCCCGATCGGCCGTGACCCACATCCCGCGCCCGGGAAGCTTGTTGGCCAGGTCGGGCACCACCTGACCCCCGGGCGACACCACGAAGCGGATGAGACCGGCCTTGGGCTGCACGTCACCCGTGACGATGCAACGCCGCTCGGGCTCATCCCTTCCCTTATGGCGTCCCCCTCGAGTCATATGCGGCACCTCCGAGGCCCATATCAGGCCTCGGCCTCCTGCTCTTCGCCGGCCTCGGCCTCTTCGGCCTCCGCCTCAAGCTCGGCCGGATCGACCCAACCCAGCTGGATGCGCGCGGTCATGACGAGGTGCTGCGCCTCCTCGAGACTCATGTCGAACTTCTCGAGAATGCCGTCGTCTTTCACGCGTTCGCCGTTCACCGTGGTCCAGCCGCCCGCCAGTTCCCAGTCGGCGCAGGTCGCGAAATCCTCGATCGTCTTCACGTCGTCGTTGGCGAGCGCCTCGATCATCTGCGGCGTCAGGCCTTCGAAGTTGATCAGGCTGTCCTCCGCACCCAGCGCGCGGGCGTTCTCGATCGCCTTGCGGTTCTGCTCCTCGATCACGTCGCGGGCGCGGGCCTGAAGCTCGGCCGCCGTGCCCTCGTCCACGCCCTCGATCGTCAGCAGCTCGTCCATCTCGACATAGGCCACCTCCTCGAGGGTCGTGAACCCTTCCGACACCAGAAGCTGGGCAAAGAACTCGTCGAGGTCGAGGCTGTCCATGAACAGCTTCGTGCGCTCGGCGAACTCTGCCTGCCGGCGCTGGCTCTCCTCTTCCTCGGTCAGGATGTCGATGTCGAGCCCGGTGAGCTGCGAGGCAAGCCGCACGTTCTGGCCGCGCCGTCCGATGGCGAGCGAAAGCTGCTCGTCGGGCACCACGACTTCGATCTTGCCAGCCTCTTCGTCGATGACGACCTTCGCGACCTCCGCAGGCTGTAGCGCATTCACCAGGAACGTCGCCTGATCCTCGTTCCAGGGAATGATGTCGATCTTTTCGCCCTGAAGCTCGTTCACCACCGCCTGTACGCGCGACCCGCGCATACCGACGCAGGCACCCACCGGGTCGATCGAGCCGTCATAGGAAATCACGCCGATCTTGGCGCGCGAACCAGGATCGCGGGCCACGGCCTTGATCTCGATAATGCCGTCGTAGATCTCCGGCACCTCCATCTTGAAGAGCTCGGCCATGAACTGCGGATCGGTGCGGGACAGGAAGACCTGCGGCCCCCGCGCCTCGCGCCGGACATCCTTGATGAAACAGCGGATACGGTCGTTCGGGCGATAGCTCTCGCGGCCGATCTTCTCATTCCGGCGCAGGATGCCCTCGCCACGGCCGATATCGACGATGATGTTACCGTATTCCTCGCGCTTGACGATCCCGTTGATGATCGTGCCCGCGCGGTCCTTGAATTCCTCATACTGCCGGTCGCGTTCGGCCTCGCGCACCTTCTGCAGGATGACCTGCTTGGCCGACTGCGCTGCGATCCGGCCGAGATCGACGGGCGGCACCTCGTCCACGATCGTGTCGCCGATCTTCGGGTCGTCGAGATACTGCTTGGCCTGCGCGACCGTCAGCTCTGCCTGGTAGTTCTCCAACTCCTCGTCCTCGACGACGGTGCGCACGCGGGTGAAAGCCGCGCGGCCGGTTTTGCGGTCGATCGCGACGCGAATATCCATCTCGGCGCCGTAGCGCGACTTCGCCGCGCGGGCGAGGCTTTCTTCCATCGCTTCGATGACCAGCTCCGGGTCAATCATCTTCTCGCGCGCAACCGCCTCGGCGGTTTGCAAAAGCTCAAGCTGGTTGGCAGAGGTTATAGCCATTCATTCCTCCTCGGAACTTTCTTCTTCGATGTCATCAAATGCGGCTTCGTCAACCTTCTCGGTCGCTTTCTTCTGCCGCAGCATTTCCGTGATCAGCTCGTCGGTCAGAACAAGCTTGGCGTCGGCGAGCCAGTCGAACTTCAGCCCGATCGTGCCCTCATCGATCTCGACCAGCACCTCGTCGCCCTCGGTCCCGGCGACCAGGCCCTTGAACCGCTTGCGGCCCTCGATCAGCTCCGAGGTCTCGATCTTCGCCTCGTAGCCCTTCCAGGCGTCGAAATCCTTAAACCGCGTCAATGGCCGGTCGATGCCGGGCGAGGAGACCTCGAGGTTGTAAGCATCCTCGATCGGATCCTCGACGTCCAAAAGCGCCGAAACTGCGACCGAGATCTTTCCGCAATCGGCGACGTCGATCCCCCCATCGGGCTTGTCCGCCATGATCTGCAAGGTCTTGGTGTTGCCGCCCATCAGCCGGATACGCACAAGCTCGAACCCCAGGCCTTCGATGGTCGGGGTCACGATCTCGGCCAGGCGCCGGTCGATGGCGGTTTTCGCGATCAGGTCAGTCATTGGTTCAGACAACAAAAAAAGCGGGCCCTGCGGCCCGCCGATCTTCTCCGGTGGGCTGCGAGTTTGGACCCCGCAGCGCCGCTGTTGAGGCGGATATAGGCGAAGGCGGACGAGTCTGCAAGCGCCGAGTATGGGGCTAGAGCGACTTCGCCTCCGACATACCTCTGGTTGGGGGGGGGATTCAAGAAACCGCTAAATATATGAAAAATGACTCGACTCTGAAAATGGCGCGTGGAATCAATAAGGCGCCCGCAGCGTCATCTGCGAGCGCCTAACTGCCGCAAAGGGCAGCGTGCTTTAGACACACCGTGACTTTCACGGAAAGCAATGCTCCCGTCAAGTTGATTGCGGCTGAAAGTCGCCACCCTCCCTTGCGGAGGGTGGCAAACCGCAACGTGCAAGAAAAGGAGCACGCGATGTTCTACTACATTTACAAGGATGTTTCCGGTTATTGGCGCTGGACGCTCTATGCCGCCAACAATCGGAAGATCGCCAACTCAGGCGAAGGCTACCATAACAAAGCCGACGCGCTTTCCGCGATCAACCTCGTGAAGGGGTCGGGAAGCGCACCCATCCGGGAGGCCGCCGCCGCGTAGCAGCCAGCAGCGCCGCACAACATCGCGGCGCTGCTGTGAAATCCGGGTTAAGATTTCCCTAACAGAAATCTCGCACGCGCACGGAATCAATGTGTTAACCCGGATTTCACGCGTGAAAACTCAACCTTTCACCCGCGCATTCCGGGTCGCGATCAGCTTCAGCCGGAGCGCGTTCAGCCGGATGAAACCCTCGGCGTCCTTCTGGTCGTAGGCACCCGCATCCTCCTCGAAGGTGACGTGCTTCTCCGAGTAAAGCGAATGCTCCGACCACCGCGCGACGGTCCGCGCCGAGCCTTTGAAAAGCTTCACCCGAACGGTCCCGGAAACGTGTTCCTGAGATTTGTCGATCAGGGCCTGCAGCATCTCCCGCTCAGGCGAGAACCAGAACCCATTATAGATCAGCTCCGCATAGCGCGGCATGATCGAATCCTTCAAATGCCCCGCCCCGCTATCGAGCGTGATCTGCTCGATCCCGCGATGGGCCTCCAGAAGCACCGTCCCGCCCGGCGTCTCGTAGATGCCGCGGGATTTCATGCCGACGAACCGGTTTTCCACCAGATCGAGCCGCCCCACGCCATGCTTGCCGCCGAGTTCGTTGAGCAGCGTCAGGATCTCAGACGGGCCCATCGCCTCGCCATCGATCGCGACCGCGTCGCCTTTCTCGAAGGTGATCTCCACCATCTCAGGCTTATCCGGCGCTTCCTCCGGATGGACCGTGCGCTGATAGACGTAGTCGGGCGCCTCATCGGCGGGATTTTCCAGCACCTTGCCCTCGGACGAGGTGTGAAGAAGGTTCGCATCGACCGAGAACGGCGCCTCGCCGCGCTTGTCCTTGGCGATCGGGATCTGGTTCGCTTCTGCGAATTCCAGCAGCTTCGTCCGGCTCGTCAGCGTCCATTCCCGCCAGGGCGCAATCACCTTGATATTTGGATTGAGCGCGTAGGCCGACAGTTCGAACCGCACCTGGTCATTGCCCTTGCCGGTCGCCCCGTGGGCAACCGCATCGGCCCCAGTCTCCGCCGCGATCTCTACCAGCCGCTTCGAAATGAGCGGCCGCGCGATGGAGGTGCCCAGGAGGTAGAGCCCCTCGTAGAGCGCGTTCGCGCGGAACATCGGGAAGACGAAGTCGCGCACGAATTCCTCGCGCACGTCCTCAATGTAGATGTTCTCCGGCTTGATCCCTAGCAACTCAGCTTTTTTGCGCGCCGGATCCAACTCCTCGCCCTGTCCGAGATCGGCGGTAAAGGTCACGACCTCGCAACGATATTCCGTCTGAAGCCATTTTAGGATGATCGACGTGTCGAGGCCGCCGGAATAGGCGAGGACGACTTTCTTCGGCGCGGACATGGGCGGCTCCATCGGTCGGGGCAATCGCGCCGCGATTAGCGAAGTTTGCGCCGCAGGGCAAGCAACGCCGGGTGCGTCGCTTGACAGGGGGACGCGTTCGTGGCCGAAGGACGGCCAACACGGCCCGGAGGATACTTATGAGCAGTTTTGCGGATCATGCGCGGCGCGCGACCGAGGCCCTGCGCGACCTCTTCCCGCCGACACCTCTTCAGCGCAACGACCATCTGTCCGCTCGCTACGATGCCGAAATCTGGCTGAAGCGCGAGGATCTGACGCCGGTGCGCAGCTACAAGCTTCGCGGCGCCTTCACCGCGATGCGCAGGGTCCTGTCCGAAGACCCAGTGCATGGTCACTTTGTCTGCGCGAGCGCCGGGAACCACGCGCAGGGTATGGCCTTTGCCTGCCGCCATTTCGGCGTCCGGGGCACGGTCTTCATGCCCGTCACTACACCCCAGCAGAAGATCGAAAAGACCAGCGTCTTCGGCGGCGACAGAATCGAGATCCGGCTGACGGGCGACTATTTCGATCAGACTCTCGCGGCTGCTCAGGCCTTCTGCACCGAGGCGGACGCGCATTTCCTATCGCCCTTCGACGATCCCGACGTGATCCTGGGGCAGGCGAGTGTCGCGATCGAGTTTCTCGACCAACTTGGCCGGACCCCCGATCTCGTCGTTTTGCCGGTGGGGGGTGGCGGTCTCGCGGCTGGAGTCACCGGCGTCATGCAGGAGCTGTCGCCTGAAACCGACTTTCGCTACGTCGAGCCTTTAGGCGGGGCAAGCCTTGCCGCAGCGCTTGCGACCGGGACGCCGGTGACGCTTCGGCAGATCAATAGTTTCGTCGATGGCGCCGCAGTCGCGCGGATCGGGACCGAGCCGTTCGCGCGGCTCCGCCACGTCACAGCGGACAAGCTTCTGTCCGCGCCCGAAGACCGGATCTGCATCACCATGCTCGAGATGCTGAACGGCGAAGGGATCGTTCTTGAGCCTGCGGGCGCGCTCTCCGTCGATGCGCTGCCCTCGCTTGTCGATACAATTCGGGAAAGGACGGTGGTCTGCGTCACTTCCGGCGGCAATTTCGATTTCGAGCGGCTTCCGGAAGTCAAGGAGCGTGCCCAGCGTTTTGCCGGCCTAAAGAAGTACTTCATCCTGCGGATGCCGCAAAGGCCCGGTGCGCTGCGCGAATTCCTGACGATGCTCGGTCCCGAAGACGATATCGCACGCTTCGAGTACTTGAAGAAATCGGCGCGCAACTTCGGGTCGGTCCTGATCGGGATCGAAACCCGGGAAGCGGAGAACTTCACCGACCTGAAGCGCAAGCTCGACCAGGCGGCCTTCACCTACCGCGACATCACCGATGACGAGGCCCTGTCCGACTTTCTGATCTGACCAATCCCGCCGTCACGCGGCTGAATGGATCTGGATGCCTCGACCGGCGAGGCCCTCAAAGAACATCGTCTTGGAGGCGAAGTAGCAGCTCACGATCCCGGCGATATCGACCTTGTCGCCCTGACCCATCACGGTGCGCCTTTCGCCATCCTGGCACAACGCGCCAAACTCGGCGAATCCGAGGTTCCATGCTCCACCCTTGAGAAAATGAAGGTCGGATTCATACTGCGCAGGTCTTGGAGCGGTCTTGAGGCGCATCACCATTTCCTCGACCTCGTCGAGGAAAAGCTCAACAATTTCGGCGAAACCCTCGGGCCCGATCTCGGACTGCAGTTCCTCCACGCGCTTCCAGTCGATCATTGTGCCCTCCGCCCCCTACGCCTGACCATCATGCGAAACGGTAACTCTCGGGGCTTTCCACTCCGTTAACGGGTGTGGCGTGGCGGAACGGCCAAACGTTCAACGCTTCTTAACCGGGCGGCGGTTAGCACTGCTGCATATCCGGGAGTTCCCGCGGAAGGTTTAGATGTTGGCATCCGTACAGATCGTCGACGCTCAAGCAGCGTCGGGCGCCGCGCCGCGGGCTGTCCGGTGTGTCATGGTCGTCGACGACAGTCGCGTGCAACGCAAGATCCTGAGCTCTCAACTTGCCCGCTCCGGTCTCCAAGTTGTCGAAGCTGGGAGCGCGGAGGAAGCGCTGGACATCTGCCGGGATCGGATACCGGATCTTGTCATCTCGGACTGGATGATGCCTGGGATGACTGGGATCGAGTTTTGCCAAGCGCTTCGGGAGTTCAACAACCAGAACTACGTCTATTTTATCCTGCTGACATCGAAGTCGGAAGCTGCCGAGATCGCCCGCGGGCTCGATGGAGGGGCGGATGACTTTCTGACCAAGCCGGTCAACGGCGATGAGCTTCGTGCCAGAATCGCGGCCGGCGAACGCATCCTGCGGATGGAACGCGAGTTGACCGACAAGAACCGGCTGCTTTCCTCGACGCTGACAGAACTTCAGTCTCTTTACGATTCGCTCGACCGTGACCTGATGGAGGCGAAGAAGCTGCAGCAAAGCCTGGTGCGCGAACGGCACCACGATTTCGGCTGCGCTGAGGTTAGCCTGCTTCTCAGGCCGTCGGGCCATGTCGGTGGCGATCTCGTGGGTTTTTTTCCCATCGGCGCCGGGCGCGTCGGTTTGTTCTCGATCGACGTTTCGGGCCATGGCGTCGCCTCGGCGCTCATGACAGCGCGACTAGCGGGGTTCCTGTCAGGCAGCTCACCGGAACAGAACCTGGCCCTTATGCTCACGGCTGCCGGCGGCTACGATGGACGCGAACCCGCCGAGTTGGCGCTGCAACTCAATCGGCTCGTCCTGAAGGAGATGCAGACCGAAAGCTACTTCACTCTGGCATATGCCGACGTCGATCTGACCTCAGGCCGTGTCGCAATGGTGCAGGCCGGCCACCCGCATCCGGCAGTTCAGCGCGCAGGGGGCACGGTGGAGTTTCTTGGGCAGGGCGGAATGCCTATCGGACTTATCGATGCGGCGGTCTACGACAGCTTCGAGGTCCAGCTTCACCCGGGAGATCGGCTGTTTCTCATGTCGGACGGCGTCACCGAAGCGGAAGACGAAGGCGGTGCGCAACTCGGAGAAGACGGCCTTGCAGGCCTCATGGCGCGCGCATCTGCAATGCGCGGGTCAAGCTTTCTGGAGGCAATAGTCTGGCATCTCGGCGAGTTCGCCGGCGCGGAGTTCACCGACGACGTCTCGGGCGTATTTTTTGAGTATCACGGACCGGACAGACGCTCCTTCATAGACGCCGCGCCGCCCAGCGCATGAAATGCCGATCACCCGCGTTGCCCAGGATGCCGGGGGCATCGATGGCCGTGCACCAGATCGCGGTGTGACCCGCTTCCTTTGGCGGTCCGTGCGGACGGACGGGGCGCGCCAGGTAGATCGAGCAAAGCTTTTCGGCCCACTTGTCGTATTCGGGCATGTAGGCAAACCGCCTGAACGCGCCAATCCGGACCGGATCGGCGATCGACCAGCCGGTTTCCTCTCGCACCTCGCGATGCAGGGCGTGGATTGGTGATTCCCCGGGATCGATCCCGCCACCCGGAAGCTGGAATTCCGGCTCGGGCTCTGCCTGGTGGGTCAGGAGAACGTCGCGCCCCGTCACCAGGATCGCGTAGACCCCATGGCGTATACCATAACGCTGGCCGCGCACGAGCGGTTCACCGAATCGCCTGATCATCGCCTTCCCATTGGCCGCCCTGTTGTCGTCCCTATATTGAGGCGGTATGGCAGTGCGCGAGCCACAAGGAAACCCCATGACAAGCCTGACCAAGATTGCCTGGGACGATACCGTCTTGCCTTTTCAGCTTGACCGCTCCGACATTCGCGGTCGGGTCGCGCGGCTTGACGGGCTGTTGGACCGCATCCTGACGCAACACCGCTATCCATTCGTGGTCGAAGCGCTGGTCGCCGAAGCAGCGCTTCTGACAGCGCTAATCGGCCAGACCATCAAGCTTCGCTGGAAGCTGTCACTACAAATTCGCGGCGACGGGCCGGTGCGCATCATCGCGACCGATTACTACGCGCCGGACACGAGAGGCGACACAGCGCAGATTCGCGCCTGGGCGTCGTACGACACTGATCGTGTCGACCCGGGCGGACCAGGCTTCACGCAGATCGGCTCGGGCTACTTCGCGATTCTTGTCGATCAGGGCGCCGGGACCGTCCCCTATCAAGGGATCACACCCCTGTCTGGCGGTTCGCTGTCGGCTTGTGCAGAGACCTATTTCGCTCAATCCGAACAGCTCCCGACCCGGTTCGCGCTCTCGTTCGGACGGTCGCGTACACCCGGCGAGGACGAAAGCTGGCGCGCGGGCGGTGTGATGCTTCAGCATATGCCGAAGGCCTCCGGGCCGATCGCCAGGGACGGCGGCAGCGGAGAGGGCGGGCTGCTCGCGGCCGAGGATATTCTCGACGGCACCGAAGGCGAGAACTGGAGTAGAGCCAACCTCCTGCTCGATACGGTCGAGGAAATTGAGTTGATCGGACCGCAGATTGCGCCAACCGACCTTCTCGTCCGGCTCTTTCACGAGGAAACGCCGCGCGTTTTCGACGCTCAATCAGTGCAGTTCGGATGCTCATGCTCAGCCGACAAGGTTCGTCAGAGCCTGTCGATCTATTCGGCGAAAGATATCGGCCACATGACAACGAACGAGGGGATCGTCACCGCCGACTGCCAGTTCTGCGGCGCGCACTATGAGTTCGATCCGGACACGCTCGGATTCGAGGCCGAAAAGTCCGAAGACGACAATGGCTGACCCGATCGAGGATGTGGTCCGGGCCCTGGCGCGGCCGGGGCGGGAGACATCCGATTTCGATCTAAATCCGGGGATCGTTTTGCCAGCCGGCCGCGTACTGCGGCCGGCCGCCGTTCTCGTTCCACTCATCGGCGGGCCGCGCGGGTTGGAGGTGATCCTGACCAAGCGCTCCTCGCGGCTGAAGCATCACCCTGGCCAGATCGCCTTTCCCGGCGGCAAGGTCGACGAAACGGATGCCAACGGGATCGCGGCCGCGCTTCGCGAAACGCACGAAGAGATCGGCCTGCCCGAGGACAACGTCGAAATTCTCGGAACCATGGCGCCGCACGAGACGGTTACCGGTTTTACCATCTCGCCTGTTCTGGGCCGAGTTAGAGCCAAATTCGAGGCGCGCGCCGAAGCCGGCGAGGTTGATGAGGTCTTCGCCGTGCCACTGTCCCATGTCACCGATGCCACGAAGTTCGCCATCGAACGGCGGCGCTGGCGCGGCGAATGGCGACGCTACTATGTCGTGCCCTATGGCCCCTACTACATTTGGGGCGCGACCGCGCGTATCCTCAGGGCACTGGCGGACCGGATGGCGTAATGCGCATCGAAGGTGACTGGATCAGGGCAGCTGGGGTGCAAGAGATATTGCGCCTACTTACCGACGCAGGGCATCAGGCTTATCTGGTCGGCGGCTGCGTACGAAACGACCTGATCGGCCAACCCGTCGCCGACATCGACATAGCGACCGACGCGCGGCCGGAACGCGTTCTGCAGCTTGCGGAGCGGGCGGGGATTCGCGCCGTACCAACGGGCGTCGACCATGGCACGGTAACACTCGTTGCGGAGGGAGAGCCGCATGAAGTGACGACCTTCCGGCGCGACGTCGAAACCGATGGGCGCCGCGCCAAGGTCGTCTTTTCGACCGATATCGCCGAAGACGCGGCACGTCGGGATTTCACTATGAACGCGCTCTACGCGGATGCAGGCGGCGAGGTCGTCGATCCTTTGGGCGGCCTTGCCGATCTGACCGCCCGGCGCGTACGGTTTGTCGGCGATGCGGATGCGCGCATTCGCGAGGACTTTCTGCGCATCCTCCGCTTCTTCCGCTTTCACGCCTGGTACGGCGACCCCGAGGCGGGAATGGACGCCGACGCCTTGGCGGCCTGCGCTTCGAATGCTGATGGAATAGAGACGTTATCCCGCGAACGGATCGGACATGAAATGCGCCGCCTGCTCGGTGCGCCCGATCCGGCACCTGCCGTCGCCGCGATGCAGGCATTGGGCATCCTGGCCCGCCTGCTCCCCGGGGCCGAGGGGCGCGCTCTGGCACCGTTGATTGCGCTCGAGGCAGGGATGGCGCCGGATTGGGTCCGAAGGCTCGCGGTGCTTGGTGGCCAAGGGCGTTGTGATGCGCTCCGCTTGTCGCGGGACGAAGCGCGACGGCTTGACCTTCTTTCGGAAGCGATCGGATCGACGGCGGCACCTGCGGAGCTCGCCTACCACCATGGACCCGAGATTGCCCGCGATGCCTTGCTTTCGCGCGCGGCCGTTCTCGGCACCGCGCTACCCGAGGATTGGTCGCGCGAAGTCGGGCGTGGGGCATCCGCACGCTTTCCCGTGTCAGCAGCCGATTTGATGCCCGAATACAGCGGACCTGCGCTAGGCGCCCGGTTGAAGGAGCTTGAGGCGCGATGGGTCGCGTCGGGGTTCCGATTGTCACGGGAACAATTGCTCACTTGAATGCGACCGGCGGCAAGCACCACGATGGTCCCGCCTCACGACCCGAGAGATACGCAATGACCTACGAGATGTATCCAGCGCTGATCGCCCTTGCCATCGGCACCTTGTTCACCCCGGGGCCGAACAACGTGATGCTAGCGGCGTCGGGCGCGAATTTCGGCGTGAGGCGGACGGTGCCGCATCTTCTGGGCGTCGCGACGGGCTTTCCGCTGATGCTCCTCATCGTTGGGCTGATACTCGGCGAACTGTTTCAGGCAAGCGCGCTCTTGCGCGAGACATTGCGTTGGGGCGGCGCAGCGCTGTTGCTGTGGATTGCTTGGAGAATCGCCAGCGCAGGCGGGATAGGGTCGAAGAGTGGCCGGGTTCGCCCGATGAGCTTCATGCAGGCCGTGGGATTTCAGTGGATAAATCCCAAGGCCTGGTCGATGGCGATCGCCGCCACTTCTCAGTTCATCCTGCCTTCCGCGCCACTGGTCACGGCAGCCATCGTAGCTGCTACCTTCCTGACGCTTGGCCTTGGTTCCGCGACCACCTGGACCTGCGCGGGGCAAGCGATTGCGCGTTGGCTGACGACCGCACGGCGGCTTCGATTCTTCAACATCGCGATGGCGGCGCTGATCGTCCTGAGCGTACTCGAACTGCTCAGACACTGAGTTCACCTTTTCGCCCGGGCACGCTATATCCTGCGGGCAACCCGAAGGGCAGTTTGATGTTCCGGTTCTTCGAGAACCTCGTCGACCCTTACGTCAGCTACGAAGAGAAGGATGCGCCGCCGCGGCGTCTGCTTCCCTTCCTGCTGGACTATGCCCGGCCATTCCGAGCGGTCTTCGCGATCACGGCGGTGATGACGACCGTCGTGGCCGCGATCGAGGTGCTGCTGATTTGGTATGTCGGGCGTTTGGTCGATCTCTTGAGCCAGGGATCGCCCGCCGAGGTGATGCGCGATCACGGGCTCGAACTCGCGCTCGCCGCATTTGCCGTCGTGATTCTGCGTCCAATTCTTTCCGGGATCGACGTCGCGCTTCTGCACAACACGATCCTGCCTAATTTCGGCACGCTCATCCGTTGGCGGTCGCACCGGCACGTGCTGCGCCAGCCGGTCGGCTGGTTCGAGAACGACTTCGCAGGCCGAATCGCCAACCGCATCATGCAAACGCCGCCCGCCGCCGGCGACGCCGTCTTCCAAACTTTCGATGCGGTGGCATTCGCGGTCTCGACGCTTGTCGGCTCGGTGGCGCTTTTGTCCTTCGCCGATCCGCGTCTGGTTGCGCCGCTGCTCATCTGGATCATTGCCTATGCAGCACTTCTGCGGTGGACGGTGAAGCGCGTCGGCCCGGCCTCTGCCGCAGCCTCGGACGCCCGCTCCGCGGTCACGGGGCGCGTCGTCGACAGCTACACGAATATCCATTCGGTCAAGATGTTCGCACATCACGATCGCGAAGTCGCCTATGCGGCCGAGGCGATCGAGACCGCGCGGGAGAAATTCCAGGCCGAGATGCGGCTGATCACCCGCATGGATATCGCGCTGACGGTAGTGAACGGATTCCTTATCGTCGGCGTCACCGGGCTGGCGCTGAAGCTCTGGTATGACGGCGAGGCGACGATTGGACTCGTCGCCGCCGCAACGGCGCTGGTTCTGCGCCTCAACAACATGACCTACTGGATCATGTGGGCGACGTCGAACCTCGTGCAGGCGCTGGGCATCGTGACCGAGGGGATGGAGACGATCGCCCAGCCCATTGGGCTCGTCGACCAGACGAATGCCAAGCCGCTCACTTTCCGTTCGGGACGGATCGAGATCCAGGGACTCAGCCATCACTACGGACGCGGTTTCGGCGGGCTCGACCGGGTCGACCTGGCGATCGACCCGGGCGAGAAAATCGGCCTCGTCGGCCGGTCGGGTTCGGGCAAATCGACGCTGGTGAAGCTGCTTTTGAGATTCTACGACGCCGAGGCGGGGCAGATCCTGATCGATGGTCAGGACATCGCGCATGTCACGCAAGACAGCCTGCGGCGCCACATCGGGATGGTGCAGCAGGACAGCTCCCTCTTGCATCGCTCGGTGCGTGATAACATCCTCTACGGCCGCCCCGGCGCGAGCGAGGCCGAGATGATCGAGGCCGCGAAGCGGGCGGAGGCGCATGACTTCATCGTCGATCTCGCCGATCCGGAGGGTCGGCGGGGCTACGACGCGCAGGTGGGCGAGCGCGGCGTGAAGCTGTCAGGGGGGCAACGGCAGCGTGTGGCGTTGGCGCGCGTGATCCTGAAGGACGCGCCCATCCTCGTGCTGGACGAGGCCACATCGGCGCTCGACAGCGAGGTCGAGGCGACAATTCAGGCAACACTTTACGGCGTGATGGAGGGCAAGACCGTCATCGCCATTGCCCACCGGCTTTCGACCATCGCGAGAATGGACCGGATAGTCGTCCTTGACGACGGCCGGATCGCCGAGGAGGGAAGCCATGTCGAGCTGCTGGCGAGGAATGGGCTTTACGCGCGCTTCTGGAACCGGCAATCAGGTGGCTTCATCGGCACCGAGGATGCGGAGGCAGCGGAATGAAGCCCGGCGATCTGATCGACGCTTTCCGGCCCGCTGAAGGCCCGCCACCGCGCACGCTCGGCGCGTTCATGCTGTGGTGTCTGTCTGGCGCCTGGGGGCCATTGGGTCTTGCCGCCGCGCTCTCCGCCACCGCAGGCACGATGGAGGTCGTCACAGCCTGGATTCTCGGACGCATCGTGGACATCGCCACCGTGGCCGATCCTCTGACGGTCTTTGCGACCGAATGGCCGATCTTGCTATTTTTCGCCTTCTTCCTCGTTGTGCTGCGCCCGCTTGCGTTCGGCCTAAGCGCCGCCTCAAACTCCGTCGTCGTGCAGCCGAACGTGCTGCCGCTCGTCCTGTCGCGGCTGCACCGCTGGACAATGGGTCAGGCGGTGACATTCTTCGACAACGATTTCGCCGGCCGGATCGCGCAGAAGCAGATGCAGGCCGCCCGCGCAGTCACGGATGTCGCGAGCGAGACGATCAACACGATCTGCTTCGCGCTGGCCTCGCTGGTCGGCTCGGTGTTGTTCCTCCTGACAATCGACCTCTGGATGGGCGTCGCGCTCGGCGTTTGGATAATAGTCTATCTCGCCTTGATTCGTGCGTTTCTTCCGCGGGTTCGCGGAAAGTCAGCCGCGCGGGCCGGCGCGCGCGCGATGGTCACCGGCCAGGTCGTCGACACGATCACCAACATCAAGACTGTCAAACTCTTCGCCCATGCCGAACATGAGGATCGGGCGGCGCTGCGCGCGATGGCGGGCTTTCGCGAACGTGCGCTCGATTTCGGGGTCCTGTCCGCCTGGTTCCGGCTCGCGCTGATGACGGTTGCGGGACTTCTGCCGGTGATCCTCGTTGGCGGAGCATTATGGCTCTGGACTCGCGGCATCGCCTCTGCGGGCGACATTGCCGCGGCGGGCACGGTCTCGATCCGAATCGCGCAGATGACCGGCTGGGTCAGCTTCACTCTGATGTCGATTTACGCATCGATCGGCGAGGTCGAGGATGGCATCCGCACACTCACGCCGCCCCACACCCTGACCGACGCCCCCGGCGCGACCCGATTGGCAAGAATATCAGGCGAGATCCGGTTCGAAAATGTCAGCTTCGCCTACGGCCGCGAACAGGGTGGGCTCGATGGCGTCACGCTGACCGTCCACCCGGGCGAGAAGCTGGGGATTGTCGGCGCCTCGGGCGCAGGCAAATCGACCTTCGTGGCGCTCCTTCTACGGCTCTACGACGCCGAGGAAGGCCGAATTCTCGTGGACGGGCGTGATGTGTCCACCGTGACACAGGAGAGCCTGCGCCGCCAGATCGCGATGGTCACGCAGGAAACGGCGATGTTCAATCGCTCTGCGCGCGACAACATCCTCTACGGGCGCCCCGACGCCACGGAAGAAGAGATGATCGCTGCCGCCCGCGCCGCCGAGGCCGACGAATTCATTCACGAACTGGAAGATCACAAGGGTCGTAAGGGATACGACGCCCATCTTGGCGAACGGGGCGTGAAGCTTTCCGGTGGCCAACGACAGCGCATTGCTCTCGCGCGGGCCTTCATCAAGGACGCGCCGATCCTCGTCCTTGATGAGGCGACCTCCGCGCTCGACAGCGAAGTCGAGGCGCAGGTGCAGGCTGCGCTGCACCGCGTGATGCAGGGCAAGACAGTGCTGGCCATCGCGCACCGGCTGTCGACGATCGCCGAGATGGACCGGATCGTGGTGCTGGATCAGGGCCGGATCGTCGAAGAAGGCTCGCATGCCGAGCTTCTCGCGCGCGGTGGCCTGTACGCGCGGTACTGGGACCGGCAGTCTGGCGGCTTCATTTGCGTCGAGGAGGCGGCTGAGTGAGGCTGACGGTCGAGCGGCTCGGCCATCTTGGCGACGGGATCGCGCCTGGTCCGGTCTATGTGCCGATGTCCCTGCCGGGCGAAGAGGTCGAGGGCGAGATCGTCGGAGGACGGATGGTCGCGCCGCGCATCGTCACCCCCTCGCGCGACCGCGTCGCGCCTGCCTGCCCGCACTACAAGGTCTGCGGCGGGTGCAGCCTGATGCACGCGTCAGATGCCTTTGTGGCGGAATGGAAGGCGGACGTCGTGCGCAACGCGCTTCAGGCCCATGGGCTGAGCGCGCCGCTTCGGCCTGTGGTCACTTCGCGCCCGGGATCGAGGCGACGGGCAACTCTGACGGGCCGGCGCACGAAGAAGGGTGCGCTGGTCGGGTTTCACGGAAAGGCCTCCGAGACGATCGTCGAGATCCCGAATTGTCGCCTGTTGCATCCCCGACTGATGGCGACCCTGTCGCACCTGGCCGAGCTGGTACGCCTTGGCGCCTCGCGAAAGGGCGTGCTGTCGATGACGCTGACGCTGACCGACGACGGGGTCGATCTGGCGGTGACGGGCGGAAGAACGACTGATCGGGACTTACTCACGAAACTCGTCGCCTTCGCCGGGCGCGCCGGGGTCGCGCGCCTGAGCTGGGACGGCGACGTGGTTGTTACGGCGGCTCCCATGCGCGTGCAATTTGGCGTTGCTGCTGTGAGGATTCCGCCCGGGGCGTTTCTTCAGGCGACCGCCGACGGAGAGGTGGCGCTGGTGCGCGGCGTCTCCGAGGCGGTATCGGGCGCGCGGCAGATCGCGGACCTATTCGCAGGTGCCGGCACATTCACCCTGCCGCTCGCGCGGCACGCCGTGCTTCACGCGGTCGAAGGCGACAGCGCCATGCTTGATGCGCTCGGAGCCGCCTGGCGGATGGCCGAGGATCTGCACGGCGTCACGACCGAGGCGCGGGATCTCTTCCGTCGACCGCTGATGCCGGACGAGCTGCGGCGATTCGACGCCGTTGTCTTCGACCCGCCACGTGCGGGCGCAGAGGCGCAATCGCGAGAGCTTGCGACAAGCGCGGTTCCGGTTGTCGCCGCTGTGTCCTGCAATCCCGTCTCCTTCGCGCGCGACGCCCGAATTTTGGCCAACGGCGGATACGCCATCGACTGGATTCAGGTCGTCGACCAGTTCCGCTGGTCGCCCCACGTCGAACTCGTCGCCCGCCTCAGCCGGCCAGCACGCCGACGAACGATTTCGTGAGCGGATTCTTGCCAGCTTCCTGAAGATAGTGCATCCATGTAGAAACAAGAAGAACGAGGGCAGTCGAGCAGCAAGACAATGTGGAAACGCAGAGCATTCATGGCAGCCGCGCTCGCAGCGCTTGGCGGCTGCGGATCGAAGTTTCGAAAGTATAGTGGGCCAGAGGTGACGCGGATCGTCGTCTTCAAGGGCGAACGAAAAATGCACCTGGTGAATGGGATCAAGGCGCTCAAGACGTACAAGATCGGTCTGGGCGGCAACCCGATCGGTCACAAGCAGTACGAGGGTGACCAGAAGACTCCCGAAGGGATCTATCTGGTCGACCGGCGCAACCCAGACAGCACGTATCACCTGTCGCTCGGCATCTCTTATCCCAACGAACGGGACATCGCCGAGGCGGAGGCGCTGGGCAAGGAACCGGGCGGCGACATTTTCATCCACGGCCGCGCGCGCAAGAATCGCGGACGCGGCAACGACTGGACCGCGGGATGCATCGCGGTGAAGGACCGCGAGATGGAAGAGATCTATTCCATGGTTCGGCTCGGGACCGAGATCGTCATCGTGCCCTGACTGTTGGGTTGGGCTGATTTTCTGTCTAAATCAGATAGTTAACCGCCAGTCACCAGCGCCCACCAGAGCTTTCCGTTCGGTTCCTGATACCAGGCAAAACCGACGTCGCGCGCTGCCGGATCCATGATCACGGCGCGGGTGTCGGGCAGTTCCATCCAAGCCGAAAGCGTCTCCAGTTCGGTCTCGAACGTCTCCGAGATGTTTTCGCCCAGCATCCGGCCCGGATAGCCGGTGCGCTGGACGCGCTCAAGCGGCGAAGAGCCGTCGGAGCCGAAGTGCCATGGCCGGTTCTGCACCGCCATGTCGCGCGCGTGCGTCTTGGCGGCCGCGGTCAGAAGCGGATTCGGCGTGACCGGCTGCGCACCGGCGGCTTGGCGCAGTGTGTTGATCGAATCGACCATCGAATAGATGACGCGCCCTTCATCGGCCGGCTTGATCATGTAGGCCCTCGGAAGCGGCTTCCCGTCAGGTCCAAGCTGCGGCGCCGTCGTCTCGCACGCTGCGAGTGTGAGAACGGCAAACAGGCAAAGGCCGAGCAGTCGTATCATGCGATGGTTTCCTTGGTTGTACAGTGCCGTCCTTTAGCGGTTCCGACGGCGCTGTTCAAACGGCAACTTGTGGCCAAACGTTGCCGACTATGACAACAGCGTGAGTTGAGAATGGCCACAACGCGGAATATTGTCCGCGCGAAACCCGGCGCGCGATTCCGCGTCAAGCAAACACGAGGCGATCCGAGGATGAGCACTGACTTTGCCCCCAAGTTCAACCGTCGCGGCATGCTGCGGGCCACGGCCGCATTCGGGGCCACGCTGGCGGCACCTGCCCTGGCCCAGACGGGCTCTGATACGGTCGAATTCGAGCAGGACCTGAACTCCAACATCCGCCGCAATATCTCCAGCTTCCGGTCGCTGGACTGGCAGCCCTATTTCACCTCGACCAAGAACGGCGCGATCCTCGTCGACATCACCTCGCGGGCGCTGCACTATTGGTCGGAGGATCAGACCATCTACCGCCTGTTCCCGACGAGCGTCCCCTTGACAGAAGACCTGACGCGGCGCGGCCGGACCGAGGTCGTTCGCAAGGTCGTGGGCCCCGATTGGCGTCCGACACCTGCGATGCAGGAACGCAACCCCGAATGGCCGGACTATGTTCCGCCCGGACCGAACAATCCGCTCGGCACCCATGCGCTCTACCTGTCGTGGCAGTACTACCGCATTCACGGAACGCACGACACGCGCAAGATCGGCCGGCGGTCATCCAACGGATGCATCGGGCTTTATAACGAGCACATTGCCGAACTCTTCAGCTATGCCAACACGGGCACGCAGGTTCTTCTGATCTGAGCAGATCGGGCCGGCCATCCGCGGTTGCGGGCGGCTATCCGACCCAGCCCGCGAGATTGGTTTCGATCACAGCCATCAGCGCCGCGATATGCGCGTCGTCGTCATTGAGGCACGGGACATAGGTGAAGCGTTCGCCGCCCGCGTGTTCGAAGGCTTCACGAATCTCACCTTTAATCTCTTCCAGCGTCTCGATGCAGTCGGCGGCGAAGGCCGGTGAGATCACGGCAACCCGCTTCTTGCCCGCCTTCGCAAGCTCGGCCACATGTTCGACCGTGTAGGGCCTGAGCCACTCCTCCCGTCCGAAGACCGACTGGAACGTCGTTTCAATGCTGCCCTGTTCCCAGCCGAGCCGCTCGCGCAAGAGCCTGGACGTCTTCTGGCACTGACAATGATAGGGGTCGCCTTCCATCAGGTACCGCTTCGGCATTCCGTGATAGGAAGCGACGAGAACGTCGGGGCGGTGATCCAGCTTGGAATAGACACGTTCCACCGATTGGGCGAGCGCATTGATATAGAGCGGGTGGTCGAAGTATTCAGGCGCCACACGTGCGGCAGGTTGACGCTTTTCCTTCATCAGAGCACGAAAGAACTGATCGTTCGCTGTGGCAGAGGTCGCGCCCGCATATTGGGGGTAAAGCGGCAGGAACAGGATGCGCTCGCACCCCTCCGCGACCATGCGCCTGACGACGCTTTCGGTCGAAGGATTTCCGTAGCGCATACAGAACTCGACCATGACATCCGTACCGTACCGGTCCCGCGCCGCGCCGCGCAGCTTATCGGTTTGCGCCTTGGTGATGGTCATGAGGGGGCTTTCGCTCTTCTCGTGGTTCCAGATCGACTTGTAGTTCGCGCCCGACGTGAACGGACGCTTCGACAGGATGATGAGCTGGAGAAGCGGCTGCCACTTCCACGCGGGATAGTCGATGACGCGCCTGTCCGACAGGAATTCGTTCAGATAGCGCCGCATCTGCCAATAGCCGTAGCCGTCCGGCGTTCCGAGATTGGCGACCAGAATGCCGATTCGGGGCCGGGCGACGGGCGGATGGTCTGCCGGCGCATGGGCAAGGCGACCCAGGCCCGGCGTGTCGGTCGATACGTGCATGCGATTCCTTCCTGTCAGACACCCGAGGTAACTCGAAATCGGCGCGCGTCAATCCTTGGCGGATGTGTCGGTGTTTCGCAGCGGTTGCTCGCGAGTGTCGAGCGCATCGGCAAGCCGCGTCGCGGCCGAACCGGGACGAAGCGGTTTCTGCTGGCTCGGGTCCGGCGCCCAGCCCGTGAGGAAAATAGTCTCAAACGTTGCGGCGACGCGGTCGTCGGGCGCAGGGTAACTCGCGGCATAGATCCGCGCCGCTTCGGGAAACAGATCGCGTGGCGTGGCGCGGCGGCTTCGCTGGAACAGCGCATTGCCCTCGCCCATCGCCCGCAGATCGGCGATCAGGTGGAACGCCGTGAGGTAAGTCACGGTCCGGCGCACGGAGTCTGCGACCGGAAGCGCGAAACCTGCGCGCTGAAGTAGCGCGCCAAGATCGCGGATCTCAGCCATCGGCAGGACGCGCGGCGACAGGCCCCCGGTAAGCCGGCTCTCTGCTTCAGCCACGGCGGCGCGAAGCTCCATCAGCGTCTGACCACCGAAAAGCGCGGCTATGAATAGCCCGTCGGGCCTCAGCGCCCGGCGGCATTGGACGAGCTGTCCCACCGGATCGTTCGCCCAGTGGAGCGACAGTGCGTGAATGACGAGGTCATGCGCTTCAGGCTCCAGGGCCAGCGTCTCGGCGTCCTCAACAATCCTCGCGCCGGGCTGGAGGGATGCCCAGGGACGCGGAAAACCGGTGACGATCGCCGGCACGGTAAACGTTTTGTTAACCTCGCTCAGTCTCTCCTTGATCTCGGCCGCGACGATGTCGTGCAGAAAGGTCTCCGCCCCTTGTTTCAATGCGCGGGACCGGTTGCGCGACAGGGCGGCCCGGTCGGTGAGAAGCGGCGGTGCGTTCATGAGCGGCGAAACTAGAAGCGTTCGGACAGGAATGCAAAGCGCGCTCAGCCTGCTCTTTCCGCCGCAATGCATCCAGTGCGGAGAGCCGGTGCTCAGCGATTTCGGCCTCTGCGGTGCCTGCTGGCGCGAAACTCCGTTCATCTCCGGCCTTGTCTGCGACAAATGCGGCGTGCCGCTACCGGGCGAGGACGATGGGCGGCGCGAGCACTGCGACGACTGCCTGACAATCGCGCGGCCTTGGGACCGCGGCCGCGCGGCGATGGTCTACAGGGACAACGCGTGTAAGCTTGTTCTCGCGCTGAAGCATGGCGACCGGCTCGACCTGTCGCGGCCCGCGGCAGATTGGCTGACCCGGGCCGGGCGGTCGATCATTTCACCCGACATGCTGGTCGCGCCAGTGCCGCTGCACTGGGCGCGACTGTTCCGGCGCCGGTTCAACCAGGCCGCACTTCTGTCGCGAGCTCTCGCACGGCTGGCTGGGCTGGATCACTGTCCGGACCTCCTCGTACGCAGCCGGAACACGCACAGCCAGGACGATCGCACCCGCGACGCGCGCTTCGCCAACCTGTCGGGCGCGATTCGGGCGCATCCGCGACGCGCGGCGAAGATCCGCGGCCGCGACGTGCTGGTCATCGATGACGTGATGACCTCCGGCGCGACGCTAGCTGCGGCGGCCGATAGCTGTCGGGCGGCCGGGGCTGCGTCCGTTTCGGTCCTCGTGCTGGCGCGCGTTGCTAAGGATGCCTAAATCCCTATAGTCGCCCCGACTTCCGGATCTGGACCCATGCCGCGCATCGAGATCTTCACCACGCCCTGGTGCCCATATTGCGTTGCCGCAAAACGGCTTTTGGAGCGCAAGGGCGCGTCCTACGAAGAAACCGACGTCTCGGGTGATATTCGGCTGCGTCAAGAAATGACGCAGCGCGCGATGGGGCGGCGGACCGTGCCGCAAATCTTCATCGACAACCGCCATATCGGCGGTGCGGACGAACTGCACACGCTCGACCGCATGGGCAAACTCGATCCTCTGATCGCGAGGTGAGAGATGAAATGCGGCCTCCTCCAGCTTTCGGTGACTGACGATCCTGAGACGAACCTGCCGGTGACGCGATCGCTGCTCCGCGAGGCTGCCGCGACGGGCGCTGGTCTTGTCCTGACACCGGAGGTGACGAACTGCCTGTCGTCCGACCGTGCGCACCAGAATGCCGTGTTGAGGCACGAGGAAGACGACCCGACGCTCGCTGCGTTGCGCGCCGACGCCGATGCCTTGGGAATCTGGCTTCTGATCGGGTCGCTCGCGCTCAAGACCGACGATCCCGACGGGCGCTTCGCGAACCGTTCCTTCTTGCTCGGGCCGGATGGTGCGATCGTTGCGCGCTACGATAAGATCCACATGTTCGACGTGGAGGTGTCCGAGACCGAACGGTACCGGGAATCCGCAGGCTACCGGCCGGGGACGCAGGCGGTCGTGGCCGACACGCCCTTCGCGCGTATCGGTCTCACGGTCTGCTACGATCTCCGCTTTCCCTATCTCTACCGTCAGCTTGCAAAGGCAGGCGCGGAGGTGCTGACGGTACCATCGGCGTTTAACGACACAACCGGCGCGGCCCATTGGGAGATCCTGCTGCGCGCCCGTGCGATCGAGAACGGCGCCTATGTGCTTGCCCCCGCCCAGACGGGTACGCATGCGGCGCATGCCGGACGCCCTCGCCGGAGCTACGGCCATTCCATGATAGTCTCGCCCTGGGGCGAGGTACTGGCCGATGGCGGAATCGAGCCGGGGCTGGTACTGGCGGACCTATCGCTGGATGAGGTCAGCCACGCCCGCGCGCGAATTCCTTCGCTTAGCCACGACCGTTCGATTGGGGGGCCCTAGGCTATGGCTGACCGTAACGATCCTCTCGCTATCTCGCTGTTCTCCGAGGTCTTCATGGCCGATCAGCTGGCCCGCAACCTCGTGTCACGCGCGCTGCCGAAGGGGATGGAGCTCAGCCACTTCTCAGTTCTGAACCACCTCGCCAATGCCAACGAGGAACGTACGCCCGCCCAACTTGCGGACGCCTTCCACGTGACGCGCGGGGCAATGACGAACACGCTGTCAAAGCTCGAATGGGCAGGCCACGTCCATATCCGGCCCGACTGGGACGACGCGCGGCGCAAATTCGTCTCGATCAGCCCGGCCGGGCGCGCGGCCCGCGACGCGGCGCTTTCATCCATCGCACCTCTTATCGGCGATGTCGTCAAATCGATCGGCCCCGACCGGGTCCGTGCAGCGCTGCCAATCCTGCGTGAGCTGCGCGCGCGGCTGGGGCGCGGCTAGCGGGCGGTGGCCGCAATCACATAGTTCACGCTCAGATCTCGGTCAGAGATGGACCACTGCCAGCTTACCGGATTGAAGACGAATCCCTTGCGGTCGACGGGCTCCAACCCGCTGTCGCCTGCCATGCGGCACAACTCGTCCGGCGCGATGAATTTCGACCAGTCGTGCGTTCCCCTGGGAAGCCAGCGCATGATCCATTCCGCACCGACAATCGCCGTCATGAAGCTCTTCGCATTGCGGTTGATGGTCGAGCAGATTATCAGCCCACCCGACTTGAGAAGCGCGCGGCAGGTAGAAAGAAACGCGGCCGGATCGGCGACATGTTCTACGATTTCCATCGCCAGCACGACGTCATACCGTTCGCCGGCAACTTCCAATGCCTCTGCGGTCGCGTGCCGGTAGTCGATTGACAGGCCCTGCTCTTCGGCGTGCAGGCGCGCGACGGGGATGTTGCGCTCGGCCGCGTCCGCGCCCGTGACCTCTGCCCCGAGACGCGCCATCGGCTCCGACAGAAGCCCGCCGCCGCAGCCGATATCGAGGATGCGGAGCCCGGCAAACGGCTTCTCCGACGCGAGATCGCGGCCGAACTCGGCGGCGATCTGGCGCGTGATGTAGTCGAGCCGCACGGGGTTCATCATGTGCAGCGGCTTGAACTTGCCGTGCGGATCCCACCACTCTGCCGCCATCGCCTCGAACTTGGCGACCTCGGCCGGATCGACGCTGTGGGTTTCGGCGTTCATCGGCATGCTCCATTCTGGTCGCCGTGCGCTGTGGCGGCCCGCCTTATTGCGCTATATAGGTAAATCATGGATCGCGTCGCAGGGCAAAAACGCGCAGCCGCATTTCTCTACCCGCAGATCGAGCCATTCGATCAGCGCATGATGGATGTTGGCGACGGACACCGGATTTACATCGAGCAATGCGGCCATCCAACCGGCCTCCCCGTGATCGTCCTGCATGGCGGGCCGGGCGGCGCCTGTTCGCCCGCGATGCGGCGTTACTTCGACCCTTCCGTCTATCGGATCATCCTCTTCGATCAGCGCGGCTGCGGCCGGTCACGGCCCCATGCCAGTGTGGAGGACAATACAACCTGGCACCTCGTCGCTGATATCGAGCGCATCCGAAGATCGCTCGACATCACCAACTGGATCATCTTTGGCGGGAGCTGGGGCGCAACGCTTGCTCTGCTCTACGCGCAGACATATCCGGACCGGGTGCGCCATCTGGTGCTTCGAGGCGTATTCCTCATGACCGAGGGTGAGCTTTGCTGGTTCTACGGTGGCGGGGCCGGCGCGTTCTGGCCGGATCGCTGGACGGAGTTCGTTCGCCCTATCCCGCCCGCAGAGCATGACGACCTTATCAAGGCCTACCACGAGAGGCTGTTCTGCGGCGACCGAGTCGCAGAGACACGCTACGCCCGCAGCTGGGCGGCGTGGGAGAATGCGCTTGCCAGCATCGACGCGGATGGAAGCGCGGGGGACGCACCTGGCGACTACGCCCGCGCCTTCGCGCGGCTGGAGAATCATTACTTTCTGAACCAGGGCTTTCTGGAGGAGGATGGGCAGATCCTGCGCGACCTGCCCAAGCTGCGCGACATTCCGGCCTCGATAGTGCAGGGCCGCTATGACATGATCTGCCCGCCAATCTCGGCCTGGACGCTCGCCCGGAACTGGAAGCTGGCCGAGTTGAAGCTCGTGCCCGCAGCGGGGCATGCCCTGTCGGAGCCGGGCATCAGTTCGGAGCTCGTGACCATCATGGACCGGCTGCGGGGCTAGCGAAAGCAGGAGGCGAGTATGGACGGCGAGGCCAAATTCACCATCGAAGCGCGCACCAACGGGCCCCTGGTCGTGAAGGGTGCGCGGAGCATCAAAGGCGAGGACGGGGTGGAGCTCGAGGCCAAGCGGGTCATGGTGCTCTGCCGGTGCGGTCAAAGTCGGAACAAGCCATTTTGCGACAACAGTCACGAGGAGGTGGGCTTTCGCTCGGAAGACGATGCGACGGCCGCCGGGCGTGACCGGGTGATCGCCTATGAGGGCGCCGAGATGACGGTGACGTACAACCCACGGATTTGCTCTCACGCGGCGGAATGCAGCCGGCTCGCGGGCCATGTGTTCAATTCGAACGAGAAGCCGTGGGTGCAGCCGGACAAGGGCACCCGCGCCGAGCTCGAAACGGTCATCGCAGCCTGTCCCTCTGGCGCCCTCGCCTTCGAGGGGCGAGAGCACCGTCTCCCAGAGGGTCGCGCGGATATCGAGGTCGAACGCAACGGCCCCTACTGGGTTCTCGGCGGGACGATCGACGCAGTGTCGCCGGGTGAAGGGTCGTGTCTCGAGAAGTTCGTGCTGTGCCGTTGCGGTTTGTCGGGCAACAAGCCTTACTGCGACGGAACGCATCGCGACAAGGGCTGGAAGAGCGGCTGAGACACCTTAGCTTCGCAGGCGCTCACGACAGATCACGGGAAGATGTCTTGCGCCAGCGCGCCTGACCCTGTTTCTTCGGACAAAACGGAGCTACGCGATGCTGAGACTTGTGATTGCCTTTCTGTTCCTCACCGGGCCCGCGCTGGCCGCGACCGAGACCGCCGTGGTAGCGGGCGGATGTTTCTGGTGCGTGGAGGCGGATTTCGAAAGCGTGACGGGCGTAAAGGAAGTGGTCTCGGGCTACACGGGTGGGAAGACGAAGAACCCGACCTACAAGCAAGTGACACGTGGCGGGACGGGGCATTACGAGGCGGTCGAGATCCGGTTCGACCCGGCCAAGATCGGCTATGCGAAGATCATGGAGCTGTTCTTCCGGTCGATCGATCCGACGGATGCGGGCGGACAGTTCTGCGACCGGGGCGACAGTTACCGAACCGCGATCTTCGTTCAGAACGCCGCTCAGCGTAAGGCCGCCGAGGCTGCCAAAGCCGAGGCGGAAAAGTCGCTCGGCCGAAACGTGGTCACACCGATCCTTAATGCCGGTCCGTTCTACAAAGCCGAGGCATATCATCAGAACTACTACAGGGGATCCAAGATCATACTGACCCGGCGCGGGCCGAAGTCTCAGTCGGAGGCTTACAAGTTCTACCGCAGTTCCTGCGGTCGCGATCAGAGGGTGCGTCAGCTTTGGGGGAACGCCGCGCCGTTCACGCATTAGGCACCCGGACCGACATCCAACCTATGCAGACACTCGAAGCGGTTCTCGCGCGACGCCTCAGGCATCACGCTCGGAAGCTCCGAACCTCTTCCAGCGTCGGGATTGCGTCTGCCGTGCCGTGGCGCGTGACTTTCAGGCTGGCCGCCGCCCCAGCCAGATCGAGCGCTTCACCCGGTGTCTGCCCCGCGTCGCGTACGGCAGCGAAGTAGCCCGCGAACGTGTCTCCTGCCCCGGTGGTGTCGACCGCCTGCACCTGGATCGGCGGCGCGAATGCGCATGCTCCCTCGCGCGACCGCCACTCTGCGCCTTCGGCGCCGCGCGTGACGACGATTTCCGGCAGATCGAGCATCTCGATGCCAATCCCCATCGCTGCGGAAAGCTGTTCGGCCTCCACGGCGTTCAGGGCAAGAACAGTCACGTTTTCCATAACCGCCCGCACGGCCCCGACATTGAACGGCGCGGCGGAATAGATCACCCGCATCCCCTTTTCGCGCGCCCATGCTGCGGCTTCGGACTGGTACGCGGTTTCATTCTGCAGGAGCAGTGTGTCGGCCGGCCCCGCTTCCGCCAGCGCCATCTCGACGAGCGACAGAGGTAGTTTCCAGTTCGCGCCCGGATAGAGGACGATCGCATTCTCCCCTGCCGGATCGATGTTGATGATCGCATGCCCCGTCGGCGTGTCGAGCCGAGCGACGTGGCGCACGTCCACACCCCAGCCGGCGAGACGGTCCACGGCCCAGCCGCCTTCGGGCCCGACCGCGCCGATGTGGATCACCTTCGCGCCCGCCTTTGCCGCCGCTGCCGACTGGTTCGCGCCCTTGCCGCCGAGCCCGACGCGGTAGTCATGCGCCGCCAGCGTCTCTCCCGGCGCAGGCAGGTGCGGTACGCGGTAGAAATGGTCGATATTGATCGAGCCGAGGTTGAAGATCGTCATCCCTGACCCAGCCGACATGCGGCGATCACCGCCATGTTGACGATGTCGTTCACGTTCGCGCCCATCCCGCAAACCTGGATCGGCTTGTCCACGCCGGTCAGGATCGGCCCGATCACCGTCGCGCCCGCCATTTCCTGAAGAAGTTTTACCGAGATGGACGCAGAATGGCGCGCGGGGACGACAAGCACGTTCGCGGGACCGGTCAGCCGGCAGAACGGATAATGTGCCATCTGCGTCGGGTTCAGCGCTACATCGACCGTCATCTCGCCTTCGTATTCGAAGTTCACGCCGCGCTCGTCGAGCACCCTCGGGGCCTGGTGCATCTTGGTGGCGCGCTCCGAGACCGGGTAGCCGAATGTCGAGAACGACAGGAATGCGACGCGCGGCTCGATACCGAGGCCACGCGCGACGACGACGCCGCGTTCGGCGATATCGGCCAGATCCTCCTCGTCGGGCCATTCATGCACCAGCGTGTCGCCGATGAAGATGATCCGGCCGCGATGGAGGATCGCCGTGATGCCGACCGCGCCGTCCTCGGCCCGCGCGTCGAAGACGTGGTTGATGAGGCCGAGGACATGGGCCGATTTCCGCGTCGCCCCCGTCACCAGCCCGTCGCCGTGGCCATGCGCGAGCATCAGCGCGGAGAAGACATGCCGGTCGCGGGCTGCGAGCCGGTGGACGTCGTGCTGGTCGAAGCCTTCCCGCTGGAGGCGGGCGTAGAGGAAGTCCTTGTAGGTCTGAAGGTGCTTTGTATTGGCCGCGTTCACGACCTCGACTTCGCCGACTGCATCGGCGAGGCCCTCGGCAGTGAGCTTTTCCTTCACGTCCGCCTCACGCCCGACGACCAGCGCCTTGCCGAGACCCGCGCGCTGATAGGCGACGGCGGCGCGCAGGACTCGCGGGTCGTCGCCTTCGGCGAAGATCATCCGGGCCTGCGCGGCGCGGGCGCGAGCATGGATGCCCTGAAGGATCGACGCCGTCGGGTCCATGCGGGATTTCAGGTGAAGCTCGTAGGCCTCCATGTCGATGATCGGCCGGCGGGCGACGCCGGTATCCATCCCGGCCTTGGCGACGGCGGGCGGCACGACATGGATCAGGCGTGGATCGAAGGGCGTCGGGATGATGTAGTCGCGGCCGAAGGCGAGCTTGCGGCCATAGGCCATCGCGACCTCGTCCGGCACGTCCCGGCGCGCCAGCTGGGCGAGCGCCTCGGCGCAGGCGATCTTCATCTCGTCGTTGATCGCGCGGGCATGGATGTCGAGCGCGCCGCGAAAGAGGTAGGGGAAGCCGAGGACGTTGTTGACCTGGTTCGGATAATCCGACCGGCCGGTGGCGACGATCGCGTCCTCGCGCACCTCATGGGCCTCTTCCGGCGTGATCTCCGGGTCGGGGTTGGCCATGGCGAAGATGACGGGGTCCGGCGCCATCGAGGCGACCATGTCCCGCGTCACCGCACCCTTGACCGAGACTCCGAGGAAAATGTCGGCGCCTTTCATCGCTTCTTCCAGCGTCCGCTTGTCGGTCTTGACCGCATGGGCGGACTTCCATTGGTTCATGCCTTCCTTGCGGCCTTCGTAGATCACGCCCTTGGTGTCGCACATGATGCAGTTGTCGTGCCGGGCGCCCATCGCCTTGATGAGTTCGAGGCAGGCAATGCCGGCCGCGCCCGCGCCGTTCAGCACGACCTTGCAGTCCTGTAGTTTCTTGCCGCTCAGTTCCAGCGCGTTGATCAGACCGGCCGCGCAGATCACCGCCGTGCCGTGCTGGTCGTCATGGAAGACCGGGATGTCCATGATTTCCTTGAGCCGGCTCTCGATGATGAAGCATTCCGGCGCCTTGATGTCCTCGAGATTCACGCCGCCGAAGGTCTTTCCCATGAGCCTCACGGCCTGAATGATCTCATCCGGATCTTCGCTGTCGAGCTCGATGTCGACGGCGTTGACGTCGGCGAAGCGCTTGAAGAGCACCGCCTTACCCTCCATCACCGGCTTGGCGGCAAGCGCGCCGAGATTGCCGAGGCCGAGGATCGCCGTGCCGTTTGTGACCACGGCGACCATGTTGCCCTTCGTGGTGTAGTCGTAGGCGGTCTCCGGCGCTTCCGCGATCGCCTGCACGGGGACCGCCACGCCCGGCGAATAGGCGAGTGACAGGTCGCGCTGCGTCGCCATGGGCTTGGTGGCTTGGATTTCGTACTTACCCGGCACCGGACTCAGGTGGTAGGCGAGCGCTTCTTCCGGGGTAACGCGGTTTTTCGAAGGCATTGATGGTTATCCAAATGGGGTTCAGCCGTAATACCGCGCCAAGGCAAGGGCGACAATGCATGGGAATTGCCGCTTTTCCGCGACGGGCCGGTTCGCTAGGGTCGCCACCGTGTCACCGGGAGGCAGGAGTGAACGCGAGCGAGGGCGCAGTGACGCCGATGATGGCGCAGTATCTGGAGATCAAGGGGCGCTATCCGGACGCGCTTCTGTTCTACCGGATGGGCGACTTCTACGAGATGTTCTTCGACGATGCCGAGGCCGCAGCGGCGGCCCTCGACATCGCGCTGACGAAACGCGGCCAGCATCTCGGCCGGGACATCCCGATGTGCGGCGTTCCGGTCCACGCGGCGGAGGGCTACCTCCTGACGCTGATACGCAAGGGCTTTCGCGTAGCGATTGCCGAGCAGATGGAAGACCCCGCCGAAGCGAAGAAGCGCGGGTCGAAATCGGTGGTCGCGCGCGACGTCGTGCGGCTTGTCACGCCCGGAACGCTGACCGAAGATTCACTTCTCGATGCGCGGCGGCACAATTTCCTCGCCGCTTGGGCCGAGGTGCGTGACGACGCGGCGCTCGCCTGGGTCGACATTTCGACGGGCGAGTTCCGCGTCATTGCCTGCCCGACTGCACGGCTCGCGCCAGAGCTTGCGCGGCTTGCCCCAAGCGAACTTGTCGTCAGCGAAGCGAAAGATATAGATTTGGGCGGATTAGTGTCTGAATTCGGCGTGGCGTTGGCACCTCTGTCCCGCGGTTCTTTCGACAGCGCGGGCGCAGAGTCCCGGCTTTGCGGAGTTTTCGGTGTGGCAGCGCTCGACGCGTTCGGGCTGTTCGATCGAGCCGAATTGTCGGCGATGGGGGCGATCGTCGAATATCTCAACCTGACCCAACGCGGGAAGCTGCCGCTATTGCGGCCGCCCGTGAAGGAAGCGCCGGGCGGGACGGTCCAGATCGACGCGGCCACCCGCCGAAATCTCGAGATCACGCAGGCGATGTCCGGCGGACGCGATGGCTCGCTTATCGCCGCAATAGATCGCACCGTGACCGCGGGCGGCGCGCGCCTTCTCGAGCGGCGACTCTCAGCGCCCTCGCGCGAGTTGCCAGAGATCCGGTCGCGGATCGACGCGGTCGGCTTCCTGGTTGGCGAGGTGCGGCTTGCCGATTCCCTGCGCGGTGACCTAAAGCAGGTGCCTGACATGGACCGCGCGCTATCGCGGCTTGCGCTCGATCGCGGCGGGCCGCGCGACATCGCGGCGATCCGCTCGGGTCTCGCAGTAGCGGGCAGGATCGCCGACCGGCTTCCCGGCGATGCACCCGACCGGCTGCGCGAAGCGACAACGGGGCTGCGCGGGCATGAAGACCTCGTGGCTTATCTCGACGCCGCCCTTGTCGCCGATCCTCCGCTTCTTGCTCGCGATGGCGGCTTCATTGCGGCAGGTCACAATGCCGAACTCGACGAAGCGCGTCAGCTTCGTGACGAAGGGCGCGGCGTGATTGCGCGCATGCAGTCGGAGTATGCCGAACAGTCCGGAATCCAGAGCCTCAAGATCAAGCACAACAACGTCCTTGGCTATTTCATCGAAACGACTGCGACGCACGCCGACAAGATGTTGTCGGCGCCGCTTAACGAGACCTTCATTCACCGCCAGACCACCGCCAACCAGGTGCGCTTTTCAACCGTGGCGCTCTCCGAAATGGAAACGAAAATTCTCAACTCGGGAAACCTGGCGCTGGAGATTGAAAAGAGGCTCTATGATGGCCTAAAAACGATGATAATGGATGCGTCCGCGCTCATTACGCAAGCTGCGCACGCACTGTCCGAGATCGATCTGACGGCCGCATTCGCCGATCTCGCGCGAAACGACGACTGGTCCGAACCTCAGGTCGACGACAGCCGCGCCTTCGCTGTCGAGGGCGGCCGCCATCCGGTGGTGGAACGGGCGCTTCGGCGCACAGGCGAGCAGTTCATCGCCAACGACTGCCTTCTGACCGAGGCCGACACCCCGGCGATATGGCTTCTGACCGGGCCCAACATGGCTGGCAAGTCGACCTTCCTCCGCCAGAACGCACTGATTGCGCTTCTCGCGCAGGCCGGGAGCTTCGTGCCGGCCCGCCGCGCGCGGATCGGGCTCGTGAGCCAGATCTTCAGCCGGGTCGGCGCGGCCGATGACCTCGCCCGCGGGCGCTCGACCTTCATGGTCGAGATGGTGGAGACGGCCGCGATTCTCAATCAGGCGGATGACCACGCGCTCGTCATTCTCGACGAGATTGGGCGCGGCACAGCGACGTATGACGGGTTGTCGATAGCTTGGGCGGTTCTCGAACACCTTCACGACGTGAACCGTGCGCGCGCACTGTTCGCCACGCATTACCACGAGATGACGGCGCTTGCCGCGAAGCTTGACAGCGTCGAGAACGCAACCGTCGCGGTCAAGGAATGGGAAGGCGAGGTCATTTTCCTGCACGAAGTCCGCAAAGGTGCGGCCGATCGGTCTTATGGCGTGCAGGTTGCGCGCCTCGCCGGGCTTCCGGCCAAGGTCGTCGAGCGTGCGAAGGTCGTTCTGGAGGCGCTGGAAAAGGGAGAACGCGAGGGCGGTACGCGCAAGCATGCGCTGATCGACGATTTGCCGCTGTTCAACGCGGTACCTGCCGCCGCGCCAGCGCCGCCCAAGGGCCCGTCGAAGCTGGAACAGCGACTCTCAACCCTCCACCCGGACGAAATGACTCCGATGCAGGCGCTGGCCGCGCTCTACGACCTGAAGTCGGAGCTGAAGGAGTGAGCCGCAGGCAACACACCTGCGCCCCTGAATTGTCCGGCTATCTCACTGGGGTGTGGAAGTGCGAAGCCCCCCCCATTCGGACGAATTTCAGGACTTCGGCATCGAAGACACGCCGACCTGAGCGGGGCGAAGCAAGCGTTCGTGCAAGATGAATCCTTCCGTTATCACCTCGATGATATCGCCAGCATTCGAACCAGGCACCGGTGCTTCGAACATCGCCTGATGAAGCTGAGGATCGAACGCATCGCCTACTTGCGGGGCGACCGGCTGAACGCCATGCTTGCCAAGAACCGCAATGAGTTCCTTCATCGTGAGTTCGACACCCTCGACCAACCCCTTTGCGGCTTCGCGCGTTTCCTCCCCTGCGGCATCGAGCGCGCGCTTGAGGTTATCGTATACGGGCAAGAGATCGCGGGCGAGCCTTGAGCCACCGTATTGTTCAGCCTCGCGCCGGTCGCGTTCGCCGCGTTTGCGCGCGTTTTCAGCGTCAGCCAGCGCGCGCATGAACCGGTCGCGCATTTCGTCCCTTTCGGCGCGCAGCGCCTCGAGTTCGTCGGCGAAGGCGTCGGAGTCGAGCAAATCCTCACCGATCGATGCCTGGTCTTCGGCAATCTCGTCTTTCTTCATGTCACTCATAGGTCTTGTCCCTTACGCTCCCCGGACAACAAGCGTCCAACAAGCTGCGCCGTGTAATCCACGATCGGCACGATGCGACCGTAGTTGAGCCGCGTCGGACCGATCACGCCCACGGCGCCGATGATCTTACGGTCAGCGTTCATATAGGGAGAGACCACCAGAGAGGAACCCGAAAGTGAGAATAACTTGTTCTCCGAACCGATAAAAATGCGTACACCGTCACCTTCCTCGGCGAGTTCGAGGAATTCGGCGATATCGCGCTTGCGCTCCAGGTCGTCGAATAGCGATCTGATCCGTTCCAGATCGGCCTCGTCAGCCTGATCGAGAAGATTTGCGCGCCCACGCACGATCAGCCTTTCGTGCGACTCGCCAGAATCGTGCCAGATCGCCAATCCGCTTTCGACAAGTTCGCGGGCGGCGGTATCAAGTTCACGCCGTCGCTGGTCGATCTCACGCTGGATCTGCGCCCGCAGGTCCGACAGGGTCCGCCCCTCTGCGAGCGCGTTCAGGAAATTACCGGCTTCGCGCATCGCACTCGGCGTATGGCCGAGCGGTGGCGAAAACACGCGGTTCTCGACTGTACCATCTGCGAAGACCAGGACGACGAGAGCGCGATCGGGTCCGAGGCTGATGAACTCGATATGTCGGATCGGTGCCTCATGCTTGGGCGTGAGCACGAGGCTCGCGCCGTGCGTGATGCCTGAGAGCGCTTGGCCGACACGGTCGAGCATCGAGGCGACGCCGGGCTCATTGCCCGAAGTCGTCGCGTCGATCGCCTCGCGATCCTCGCTTGCCAGTTGCGAAACCTCCATCAATCCATCAACGAACATCCGAAGCCCGAGTTGGGTCGGAATCCGGCCGGCCGACGTGTGCGGACTGTCGAGGAGACCGAGATGTTCGAGATCCTGCATCACGTTGCGGATCGTCGCGGCCGAGACCTGTTCGCTCATGCTGCGGGTGAGCGTTCGCGATCCGACGGGGTCGCCGGAATCGAGATAGCCCTCGACCACACGCCGGAAGACTTCCCGCGAGCGGTTGTTCATCTCGGTCAAAATCTTCGTGTTTGCACTCATCGCACCGGCAATATGGGACCGTGACAGTTAAAGGGCCAGAGCTTGCAGCGGTCAATCGGGGTTGCGCAGAGCGCTTTGCCGCCTGTATCTGAGCGCGTCAGCGATGAAAGGACGACAAATGCGGCCCTCAGGTCGGAAGCTCGACGAAATGCGCGGCATTTCCATCGAAACGGGCGTGACGAAACATGCCGAGGGGTCCTGCCTGATCCGGTGCGGCGACACGCATGTGCTCTGCACCGCGACCATAGAGGAAAAGGCGCCGCCCTTCCTGAAGGGCAGCGGGCTCGGCTGGGTGACGGCGGAGTACGGGATGCTGCCGCGCGCCACGAACACACGTAACCGGCGCGAGGCTTCGGCGGGCAAGCAGTCGGGAAGAACACAGGAAATTCAAAGACTTATTGGCCGCTCGCTGCGGGCGGGCGTGGACCGTGTCGCGCTGGGCGAACGCCAGATCGTCGTCGACTGCGACGTGCTCCAGGCCGATGGAGGCACGCGTTGCGCCGCCATTACCGGCGGCTGGGTTGCTCTTCGCCTTGCCGTGAACAAGCTGATCAAGGCGGGCGCGGTGACGAGCGACCCGATCACCGACCATGTCGCGGCCGTGTCGTGTGGGATCTATGCCGGTCAGACTGTGCTCGATCTCGACTACGCCGAAGACAGCGAGGCGGGGACGGATGGCAATTTCATACTGACGGGTCGCGGTCGCCTCATCGAGGTGCAGATGTCCGCCGAGGGTTCCACCTTTTCGCGCGACGAAATGGGCCGACTGCTCGATCTTGCCGAGGCGGGCTGCGCCCGGTTGTTCGAGGCTCAGAGGGCAGCAAACTGATGCGGACCTTTGCCGGCAGGGAACTTCTGGTCGCGACCCACAATGCGGGCAAGATGGCCGAGATCTCGGACCTGCTCGCGCCGTTCGGGATTACCTGCATCGGCGCGAAGGACAAGGGGCTCGGCGAGCCTGAGGAGACGGAAACCACCTTCGTCGGAAATGCGCGGATCAAGGCACATGCCGCCGCGAGGGTGACCGACCTACCCGCCCTGGCCGATGACAGCGGGATCGAGGTTGACGGGCTCGGCGGCGCGCCGGGTGTCTACACGGCCGACTGGGCCGAGACGCCAAGCGGCCGCGATTTCGTGCAGGCGATGACGCGGACTTGGGAGGAGCTTGAAAGGGCGGGCGCCCCCTATCCGCGCACCGCGCGATTTCGTGCGACGATGGTCTTGGCTTGGCCGGACGGGCATGATCAGGTATTCGAAGGCAAGATCGACGGTCGGGTGGTCTGGCCGATAAGGGGCAAGCTGGGGCACGGCTATGACCCGATGTTCCAGCCGGACGGTTATGACCAGACCTTTGCCGAGATGGAACCGGAACTGAAGAATCGCATCAGCCACCGGGCCGACGCCTTCCGCAAGCTCGTGGCCTGTTTCGAGAGCGGCCGTGGATGAAGCGGATTTCTACAGGCTCCCCTTTCGAGAAGTCCTTGGGCTACAGCCGCGCGATCGCGAAAGGCGGGTGGTGCTTCGTTTCGGGCGTCACGGGCTATGATTACAACACGATGGAGATGCCCGAAGGGATCGCGGACCAGGCGCGGAATTGTTTCGCCACCATCCGCGCCGTGCTGAGCGAGGCGGGCTTCGCATTGGAGGATGTCGTACGTGTTCAGTACACTGTCGTTGACGGTGTCCTTGTTCAGGAACTCGCGCCCGCGCTCGGCGAGGCCTTCGGCGACATCCGGCCGGCTGCGACGATGGTGATCGCCGGGCTTATCCGGCCGGAGATGCTGGTCGAAATCGAAGTCACGGCATTCAAGGGATAGAGCGTGGAGGATTGGCGGCACGGCGGGTTCGGGCTTTACATGCACTGGCCGTTCTGCGCGTCGAAATGCCCGTATTGCGATTTCAACAGCCACGTCGCGGCTACAATCGACGAGGATCGTTGGCGGCGCGCCTATCTGAGCGAGATCGCGCGGATCGGGGCGGAAACACCGGGCCGCGTCCTGAATACGGTATTCCTTGGCGGCGGAACGCCATCCCTGATGTCGCCGGATCTGGTGGCGACGGTTCTGGAGGCAGTTCGTGCGACCTGGCCGGTCGCGAACGACCTCGAGGTGACGCTCGAAGCCAATCCGGGATCGGTTGAGGCAGGCCGGTTCCAAGGTTATGCCGATGCCGGCGTGAACCGGATCTCGATGGGGCTTCAGGCGCTGAACGATGCCGATCTGCGGCGGCTTGGGCGCTTGCACAGCGTCGCGGAAGCCAAGGCGGCCTTCGACATGGCGCGGCGGGCGTTCGACCGTGTGAGCTTCGATCTGATCTATGCGCGGCAGGACCAGACGCTTGGTGCCTGGGACGCCGAGTTGCGCGAGGCCGCTGCGATGGCGGTCGATCATCTCTCGCTTTACCAGCTTACGATCGAGGACGGGACGGCCTTTGGCGCGCGGCATGCGGCCGGGCGCCTGAATGGATTGCCAGGCGATGACCTGTCGGCAGATATGTATCTGAAAACACAAGATATATTGAACAGGATCGGGCTTCCGGCATACGAGGTTTCCAACCATGCGCAGCCAGGTTGCGAGAGCCGGCACAACCTAATCTACTGGAGATGCGGCGACTATGCCGGGGTTGGACCAGGGGCGCATGGGCGGCTTACTCTTGGCGGCCGGCGGATGGCGACGGCCACGCCGCTGCTACCGTCGGCGTGGTTGAGCCAGGTCGAAACGCAAGGCAGCGGCGAAGGCCCTAGGGAGGCGGTTCCACCGGC
The DNA here is from genome assembly GCF_900302475.1 of Defluviimonas aquaemixtae. NCBI lineage: Bacteria > Pseudomonadati > Pseudomonadota > Alphaproteobacteria > Rhodobacterales > Paracoccaceae > Albidovulum > Albidovulum aquaemixtae. The sequence goes on along the minus strand of NZ_OMOQ01000002.1, from coordinate 234,283 downwards.
CGAGCAGGGCAGCGAGTACCTCATGATGGCGTTGCGTCTGGTCGAAGGGCTTGATCCCGAGCGCTATGCGCAGATGTCCGGTGCCCCCCTGTGCGATGCCAGGCTGGCAGAGATCGAGGACATGGGGTTGATCTGCCGACGTGACGGGCGGCTCAGTGCGACGGCAACGGGGCGCGTCGTACTGAACGCCATCATCAGAGAACTTGCGCCATGATGCGGCCGCTCTGGCTGATGGGTGGTGCCGTGTCACTTGCGCTGGGGACGACCGGGATCTTCTTGCCGCTCCTGCCGACCGTGCCATTCCTGCTGCTCGCCGCCTTCTGTTTCGCACGATCGTCGGAGCGGCTTCACGCATGGCTTCTGTCGCACCGCGTCTTCGGCCCGCCCATCGAGAACTGGCGCGACCGGGGCGCCATCGGACGGCGCGCGAAATGGCTCGCAAGCCTGTCCATTCTTGCGGCGTTCGCGCTGTCGGTCTTACTGAGCGTACCACCTGTCATCCTTGCAATTCAGGCGGTGGTGCTTGCATTGGTCGCGCTTTTCATCTGGACGCGCCCGGATGCGTGAAACTTAGCGCGTCTGGTTGAGGAGTTGACAGAGCTCGTCGAGTTGTTCGAGCGTCCGGTAGGTGATCTGCACCTGCCCGCCGTCGTGCCCCTTGTGGTCGATCACGACCGGCATGCGGAGCTGCGCCGAGAGATCCTGTTCGAGAACGCGGGTGTCGGCGTCCTTTTCTGGCCGCTCCTTTCGTGTGGTCGGCGCCGATTTCCTCGAGGGCTGCTTGGCGAGACGTTCCGTTTCGCGAACCGACAGCCCGCGGGTGATGACCTGACGGGCGAGCGCCACCGGGTCTTCGGTCGTCACGAGCGCGCGCGCATGGCCGGCGCTCAGTTGGCCCTCACGCAGCCAGGTCTGGACTTCGTCGGGCAGTGTGAGGAGGCGCAGGAGGTTGGCGATGTGGCTGCGGCTCTTCGACAGGCCCTCGGCGAGCTTTTCCTGCGTGTGGCCGAATCGATCCATGAGCTGCCGGTATCCCAGCGCCTCTTCCACCGGGTTGAGATCGGCGCGCTGGATGTTCTCGATGATCGCGACTTCGAGCATCTCGGCATCGCTGAAATCGCGTACGAGAACGGGTACGTTGTGGAGCTTCGCCATCTGGGCCGCTCGCCACCGCCGTTCGCCGGCGACTATCTCGTAACTCCCTGTTTTTCTTGGATTATTTCTAACGATTAAAGGTTGGATGATGCCGTGGCTCCGGATCGAGTCGGCCAATTCCTCCAACTGTTCGCGCGAGAAGTCTCGCCGCGGCTGATCCGGATTGGCCTCGAGCTTTTCGACCGGCACGTGCAGGTCCGGGCGGCGCGGCGCATCGACGTCGTCTTCGCGTTGATTGTGGAGATTCACATCCGCCATGAGCGCCGAGAGTCCCCGGCCCAAGCCGCGCCGCTCGTTCTTCTTGTCTACCATGGTCTGCCCCTCAGTCGTTTCGTTGTGCGAGCATTTCCTGCGCAAGCGCCCGGTACGCGAGGCTGCCCTTCGACATCGTATCATAGCTCAGGACCGGCACCGCATAGGACGGCGCCTCGGACAACCTGACATTTCTTGGAATGACGGTTTGGTAAACGATGCCGCCGAGATTGGTCCGCGCATCCGCCTCGACCTGGTGGGACAGGTTGTTGCGCGAGTCATACATCGTCAGCAAAACGCCCTCGATTCGCAGGTCGCGATTGGCTGCCTGGCGGACTTCGCGGATCGTCAGCATCAATTGCGACAGCCCTTCAAGCGCGTAAAACTCAGCCTGAAGCGGAACGAGCACCGAGTGCGCGGCGACCATCGCGTTGACCGTCAGCAGGCTGAGCGAGGGAGGGCAGTCGATCAGCACGTAGTCGAAGTCGAAGCTGTCGATGGCGGGCTGGCGCAGCGCATCGTAGAGAAGGAAGCTGCGCTTTTCGTTCGCGACAAGTTCGATATCCGCCGAGGACAGGTCGGTCGTGGCTGGGCAGATCCATAGGCCCTCGACCTGCGTCGGCCGAATGACGTCCATGAGATCGGCGTCCTCGATGAGTAGGTCGTAGGTTGTTTTCTCACGCTGCGCCGGTTCGAAGCCGAGGCCGGTGGATGCGTTGCCCTGCGGATCAATATCGACGAGAAGCACGCTCATCCCTTCCTCGGCGAGCGCAGCCGCAAGATTGATTGCGGTCGTCGTCTTGCCGACGCCGCCCTTCTGGTTGGCGATCGCGATTATTCTGGGGCCCGGCGGTCGGGTCGGGTCAGACACGTCGAATACCTCCGATGGACAGGATCACCGCGTCGGGATCGGTTTTGCTGGGCGTCTTGTGATGGGTAAACGACCATTTATCAAGCGCCCGCGCGAGCTCCGCGGAGTGGCCCGCACCCTTCGGGAACAGGGCGGTTCCGCCAGGCGCCAGATGCCGCTCGGCAAGCTCAAGCAGAACGGTCAGCGGCGCGAGCGCCCGCGCCGAGACGATATCGGCTCCGAGAGGCTCGACGGCCTCTGCGCGCTCGGCCAGCACGATCGCATTCAACTCCAGATTCCGGACCGCGGTGGCGAGAAACGCGGCTTTGCGCTGATCACTTTCTATGAGCACCGTACGCAGACCCTGCCGCTCATTGGCGGCCAGAATCGCAACGACAAGGCCCGGGAAGCCTCCGCCAGTGCCGAAGTCCGCCCAGAGGCGCGCGGAACCCGGCGCCGCGTCGAAAATCTGGATCGAATCGTGGAAGTGCCGTTGCCAGACATCATCGATCGTGGATCGAGCGACCAGGTTTATGGCGGGGTTCCACTTTCTCAGAAGAGCTTCGAAGGCTGAAAGGCGCTCGATTGTTTCACGTGAAACATCGCGCGCTGCAAAAGCGGGGCTGGTGGGCGTCATATGGCCGCGCGCACCCTTTCGGCACGCTTGAGCGCCGCGAGGATCAAGGTCAGCGCTGCCGGCGTCATTCCCTCGAGTCGCCCCGCCTGGGCAAGCGTCTGCGGGCGGACTTGGCGGAGCTTGCCCTTGAGTTCCGCCGATAGCCCGTTCAATGCCGCGAAATCGAAATCCGGAGGAATTTCTTGACGCTCGTCCCGTTGAATTGCCTGCACATCCGCCTTCTGGCGTTCAATATATGTCGCATAGAGCGCGTCGCGGGAAAGCTGTTCCTTGATCTCGGATTCGAGATTGGCCAGCTTCGGATCGGCGCGCTCGAGTTCAGCGAAGGTCACATCTGGGAACGACAAAAGTGCGAATCCTGAGCGTCGCTGCCCGTCTTGGCTGACGTTTAGGCCATGAATGGCTGCCTCGCGCGGCGTCAGTGTGAGTTCGTCCAGCGCCCTCCGGCCCGCGGCAAGCGCCTCAGCTTTGAGACGGAATGCGGCCGCGCGCGCCTCGCCAACACATCCGATGTCGAGACCCAGAGGTGTAAGACGCTGATCCGCATTGTCCGCACGGAGTGACAGCCGGAACTCTGCGCGCGATGTGAACATGCGATAGGGCTCGCTGACGCCTCGCGTGACGAGGTCGTCGATCATGACGCCGATGTAGCTGTTGGCGCGGCTGAAGATGGCTGGCTCGCCCGACCGCACGGCACGCGCCGCGTTCAGCCCCGCGACGAGGCCTTGTGCAGCAGCTTCCTCATATCCTGTGGTACCGTTGATCTGCCCCGCAAGATATAGGCCACAAACACCCTTGACGGCCAGTGTCGGAAGGAGCGCACGCGGATCGACGTAGTCATATTCGATCGCGTAGCCTGGCTGGAGGATGCTTACCTTCTCGAGGCCTGCGATAGAGCGGACGTAGTCCTCCTGCACTTCCATCGGCAGGGATGTCGAGATCCCGTTCGGGTACACGGTATCGTCATCGAGCCCCTCAGGTTCGAGGAATACTTGGTGCGCATCCTTGTCGGCAAACCGTACGACCTTGTCCTCGATCGACGGGCAATAGCGCGGCCCGACGCCATCGATGTGCCCACCATACATCGCGGAACGGGCCAGATTGGCGCGAACCACCTCGTGCGTGCGTTCATTCGTGTAGGTGATGCCGCAGCTGATCTGGCGCGCGAAGGGCCGGTCGTTCAGAAACGAAAACATTGCCGGGCAATCATCGCCTGTCTGTTTCGCGAGACCGTCCCAGTCGATCGTGCGCCCGTCCAGCCTTGGCGGTGTGCCCGTCTTCAGGCGCCCCAACGGCAGGCCGAGCGCCTCGACGCGCTGCGCGAGCGCGATCGATGGCTTGTCTCCCATGCGCCCGCCCGACCAACGCTGGTCGCCTATGTGAATCACGCCGCGCAGGAACGTTCCGGACGTCAGGACAACGGCACCGGCGAAAATCTCGGCGCCGCCATTCAACACGACACCAGTAACTCGATCTGCCTCCATGCGCAGATCGGTCACTTCGCCTTCCACAATCGAAAGGCCCGGCATACGCTCGGTTTCCGCAAGCATGGCCGTGCGATATAGCTTTCGGTCGGCCTGCGCTCGGGGGCCCTGCACTGCGGGCCCTTTCCGGCGATTGAGCAGCCGGAACTGGATGCCAGCGCGGTCGGCGACGCGGCCCATGACGCCATCCAAGGCATCGATCTCTCGCACCAGATGACCCTTACCCAGACCGCCGATCGCAGGGTTGCAGGACATCACTCCGATTGCATCGCGCCTGAGCGTCACAAGAGCAACGGACACGCCTATGCGGGCGGCCGCATGGGCCGCCTCGGTTCCGGCATGTCCGCCTCCGATTACCACGACATCGAAATGTTTCACGTGAAACACTCCTCACTTACCGATGCAGAAACTCGAGAAGATCTCATCCAACAAATGCTCCACATCGACACGGCCGACAAGCGAATCAAGGGCGCGCGTCGCCGCCCTGACGTTCTCAGCGGCAAATTCAATCCGGTCGGGTCCTTTGCTTATCTCAAGTCGCGCTGATTCCATAGCCTTCAGCGCATTTTCAATCGCGGATTTGTGGCGTACGCGTGTGATTACGCCAGCCGAAGCCACACGTGCGGACAGACGCTCGCCGATCAACGCGATCAATTCGCCGAGACCCGCGCCGGTCTTGCCGGACACCCCGAGCATATCCACGCTCTCCGCCAAGAGATCCGCCTTGGCGCGAACGATGATGTCGCTCGCACCAGGCTCCAGCATGCCGGTCCCGGAGGCTTCGACCAGGAACACGCGTAAATCGGCTTGCCGGGCACGCTCGAGCGCCCGCCGTACGCCAATCCCCTCGACCAGGTCTTCCGTCTGGCGCAGACCCGCAGTGTCGAGGAACGTCACGGCCAGGCCGGACAAATCCATCCGCACTTCGATGACATCGCGAGTTGTTCCCGCGACCTCGGAGGTGATCGCTGCTTCGCGACCGGCGAGCGCATTTAGCAACGTTGACTTCCCTGCGTTAGGCTGCCCGACAATCGCGACTTCGAACCCTTCCCGGATGCGTTCCGCCGCACCGAAGCCGGCGATCTCGCGCCGCAACTTGGCCTCGACACCTGTCAGCAAGGCCACCACTTCTGGCCCGACATCTTCCGGCACGTCCTCGTCTGCGAAGTCGATCGTCGCCTCAAGCAGTGCGGCTGCGCGGATCAAGTCACGGCGCCAGCCCTCCGCCCGTTCGCCAACCTGACCCGACAGGACGCGCATGGCCTGCCTGCGCTGAGCTTCGGTCTCCGATTCGATAAGGTCTGCTAGTCCCTCGACCTGCGCGAGGTCCAGCCTGCCGTTCTCTAGCGCGCGCCGGGTGAATTCCCCGGGCTCCGCCAGTCGTAGCCCCGCCATGCCAGCCAGCGCGCCCAGTACGGCGCTGACCGTCGCGGTCGCCCCGTGAAGCTGAAGCTCTGCGCTTTCTTCGCCGGTGAAGCTCGCACCCTTTGCGAAGGTCACGACGATCGCATCATCGAGCACGTCGGCGCCCAACCGCAGCCGGCGCAAGGCTGCGAACCGCGGCTTCGGTACATCGCCAGCCAGCAATGCAACGGCGCCCCATGCGCCAGGACCCGAGATCCGGATCACCGCGACGCCGGATTTCCCCCGCGCGGACGCTAGGGCATAGATCGTGTCCATCCTGTTAACCTATTGTTTTTAAACAACAAGTCAGGCGTTCATGGAATCGAAGAACTCGCCGTTTGTCTTGGTCTGCTTGAGCTTTGAGATCAGGAACTCGATCGCATCCGTCGTGCCCATCGGGTTGAGGATTCGACGCAGAACGTAGGTCTTCTGCAGGTCATTCTTGTCAACAAGCAGGTCCTCCTTGCGGGTACCCGACTTGAGAATGTCCATCGCCGGGAAAACGCGCTTGTCCGCCACCTTCCGGTCGAGCACGATTTCCGAGTTGCCGGTGCCTTTGAACTCTTCGAAAATCACTTCGTCCATCCGGCTGCCGGTGTCGATGAGCGCCGTCGCGATGATGGTGAGCGATCCGCCCTCCTCGATATTGCGCGCCGCGCCGAAGAACCGCTTGGGCCGTTGGAGCGCATTCGCATCGACACCGCCGGTCAGTACCTTGCCCGACGACGGCACGACGGTGTTGAACGCCCGTCCGAGCCGCGTGATCGAATCCAAGAGGATCACGACGTCCCGCTTGTGCTCCACCAGCCGCTTGGCCTTCTCTATCACCATTTCCGACACCGCCACGTGCCGTGAGGCCGGCTCGTCGAAGGTCGAGGAAATCACTTCGCCCTTCACCGAGCGCTGCATGTCGGTCACTTCCTCCGGCCGCTCGTCGATCAGCAGGACGATCAGGTAGCATTCCGGATGGTTCGACGCGATTGAATGGGCGATGTTCTGCAGAAGCACCGTCTTGCCGGTTCTCGGGGGCGCCACGATCAGGCCGCGCTGACCCTTCCCGATCGGCGCCACCAGATCGATGATCCGCGCGGAACGGTCCTTGATCGTCGGATCTTCGATTTCCATCTTCAGCCGCTCGTCGGGATAGAGCGGGGTCAGGTTGTCGAAGGCAACCTTGTGCCGCGCCTTCTCGGGTTCCTCGAAATTGATCGAGGTTACCTTGATAAGCGCGAAGTAGCGCTCGTTGTCGCCGGGCGCGCGGATCACGCCCTCGACGGTGTCCCCGGTCCTGAGCGAATATTGCCGGATCATGTCCGGGCTTACATAAATGTCGTCCGGCCCGGGCAGGTAGTTGGCCTCGGGCGAGCGCAGGAAACCGAACCCATCCTGCAAAACTTCGAGCACACCGTCGCCGCCAATCTCCCAGCCTTCCTCCGCATGCTCCTTCAGGATCGAGAACATCATCTCGCCCTTGCGCATCGTGGAGGCGTTTTCGATCTCGAGTTCTTCGGCCATCGACAGCAGATCGGCCGGGCTCTTCGCCTTAAGATCCGAAAGGTTCAAGCGCTCTTGCGTCATGGAATGTCCGTTCGTGGCAGGCACGTCCGCTGAACGCGGCGGCGATTACTATCTGGGAGATACCCCATCCGGACGGCGGGGATTGGCGGACCCATAGCCGTAAGGAGCCCGGGAGTCAATCATCGCTCAGAAACGCAGGATCACCGAAGAAACGATCACGACCAGAAGAACCGTTGGAACCTCATTCATGATCCTGTAGGTCCGTCCGCTCGTCGCGTTCCGCCCGGCCGCGAAGTCTTTGCGCCTGTAGCCGAGCCAGTGGTGGAACCACGTCATTCCGATCACTGCTGCCGCCTTGGTCCACGGCCAAAGCTCACCCCAATCAACAATACCAGGCGTAAAGACAAGACAGAGTCCGAATATCCAAGCGGCTATCATGGCAGGGTTCATGATGACCCTAAGAAGCTTGCGCTCCATCTCCTGAAAAAGCCGGTCCGCTTCGCTGTCCGTCTCGACGCGCTCGACGTGATAGACGAACAGTCGCGGGAGGTAGAAGAGCCCCGCCATCCACGCAACGATCGAGATCACGTGAAGCGTCTTGGTCCAGGGATAGATCGTCGCTAGGAAATCCGTCACGTTCTGTCATCCACTCTGCGCAGGGGTCAGGCCCTACCTAAAACAAGAAAGAAAAAAGAAAAGAGTTGATGATGTTGTTTGGCCTGTGGATAGCGGGGATATCTGCGTTTCACGCTGAAGTACCGACATCTTGGCTACTCTGTGGATCATTCTCGGATTACCTGCAAGAATGAGAGTGACTAAGCATATAATTATTTATTTTCAATATCCTATATGGAAACTGAATAAATGTTGCCTGTGGACGCATCACACGAGTCTCGCCGCCCTGGCGCGATCATCCACAGCGTGAGCGATTGACTCCGCACAGGTGGAATATCGGTCGCGCCGCTTGACAGACTGCGCCGGTTTCGCACAGCTGTCGCGCGTCGAGCCTACTTGCCCCATATGGTCCGGTACTTCCCGGGACCTTGTCCACAAGATTGACCACAATGACCGAAAACATCGCTCCAAGGATCGTGCTCGCCTCTGGCTCGGAAGTCCGCGCCGCGATGCTTCGCAACGCCGGTCTCGAACCTGATCTGAGACCTGCCCGGATCGATGAGGAGACGATACGCCACGCGTTGGTCTCGGAGGGTGCCGGCGCGCACGACATTGCCGATGCGCTCGCCGAAGCCAAGGCGATCAAGGTTTCGCAGAAAGAGCCATCGACCCTCGTGATCGGCGCCGATCAGATTCTGGACTGCGACGGCGCGATTTTCACCAAGCCCGCAGATCCCGAAGATGCACGCACCCAGCTCGCCGCCCTGCGCGGCCGGACCCACCGCTTGCTCTCTGCAGCCGTTGTCGCGATAGATGGACGACCGCTCTGGCGCCACGTCGGACAGGCCCAGCTGACCATGCGCGCTCTGTCCGATGAATACATTTCCGACTACGTCGCGCGGAACTGGAAAAGCATCCGCCACACCGTTGGCTGTTATCAGCTGGAAGCGGAAGGGGTGCGACTTTTTTCCCGCATCGATGGCGACTATTTCACAGTGCTAGGTTTGCCCCTCATCGAACTCTTGACCTGGCTCGCCATCCGAGGCGACATCGCGACATGATCGAACACCCGCGCATTCCCCTGGCTGGCGTCATCGGATCGCCGATCGCGCATTCGCGCTCCCCGCGCTTACACATGCATTGGTTGCGCCGGTACGGAATTCCCGGCCACTATGTTCCGATGGATGTCGCGCAGAACCACCTGCGAGAAGTGCTCTCGGCGCTTCCGAAGGCCGGCTTTGTCGGCGTCAACGTCACGATTCCGCACAAAGAAACGGTGCTTTCGCTGGCCGATGTCGTCACCGACCGAGCGGCACTGATCGGAGCAGCGAATACGCTGATCTTCCGGAAGGACGGGCGCATCCATGCCGACAACACGGATGGCTACGGCTTCATCGCAAGTCTTCGGCAGAACGCGGCCGATTGGAACCCGACGCGAGGTCCCGCCGCGGTGATCGGCGCAGGCGGTGCGGCGCGTGCTGTTATTGCCTCGCTAATAGAAGTCGGGACGCCCGAGATCCGGCTCGTCAACCGGACACGCGCACGGGCCGAAGCGCTTCGGCAGGAGTTCGGGGCGAAGGTTATCGTGCATGATTGGGTGCAGGCCGGCAACATGCTTGAAGGGGCGACCACCGTGGTCAACGCCTCCTCGCTCGGCATGGAAGGCAAGCCGGAATTCAGGATTCCACTCGACGCACTATCGAAGACCGCAGTTGTGACCGATCTCGTCTATACCCCGCTTCGAACGCGGCTTCTCGAGGAAGCGTCGGAAATCGGCTGCATGACGGTTGACGGTCTTGGAATGCTGATCCACCAGGCAGCGCCGGCGTTTGAGCGTTGGTTCGGGTCGCGCCCGGAAGTGGACCAGGCGACACGCGACGTCGTCATGGGGCCATGAGGCGGCCATTTCTGCTGGGTCTGACTGGGTCCATCGGCATGGGAAAATCGACGACGGCGTCCATGTTCGCCGCCGAAGGAGTGCCGGTCTGGGACGCAGATGCAGCGGTGCATCGCCTGTATTCGGAGGGCGGCGCTGCCGTCGGCCCGATTGCGGCGCTTTGCCCGCGCGCGGTCGTGGAGGGCGCAGTCGACCGTGCGCGGCTGAAAGAGTGGATCGCTGCCGATCCGAACGCACTCGTACGGATCGAAGCTGCTGTGCACCCCCTTGTCGCCGCTGACCGCGCGCAGTTCATAGATGCCGCCGCGAAACGCGGCGCGCCTCTCGTCGTACTCGATATCCCGCTCCTGTTCGAGACGGGCGCCGATCGCCACATGGATGCGACGCTCGTTGTGACCGCGCCGGCGGATGTGCAGCGCGAGCGAGTCCTCGCTCGGCCGGGCATGACGAAAGCGCAATTCCAAGCAATCCTGTCCCGGCAGATGCCGGATTCGGAAAAGAGGGCTCGCGCGGATCATGTCATCGAAACGCTTGCATTTGAGCCGGCGCGGAGTGCCGTGCGAAAATTGATTTCAAAGATCGGAGCGGCCCATGCGTGAAATCGTGCTCGACACCGAAACCACTGGCTTTGAGCCCGCCGAAGGCCACCGGATCGTGGAGATCGGTGCCATAGAACTTGTCAATCACCTGCCGACCGGGCGGGTCTATCATCAGTACATTAACCCTGAACGCGCAATGCCGGCAGAGGCGTTCGACGTGCACGGTCTGGGTGACGATTTCTTGCGAGACAAGCCACGCTTCGGCGAGATTGCCGTGGCGTTCCTTGAATTCCTGGGCGACGATTTCCGGCTGGTGATCCACAACGCCGCGTTCGACATGAAGTTTCTCAACGCCGAACTTGGATGGGCTGGCAGGTCACTACTTCCGATGGACCGGGCGGTTGACACCGTCGCCATCGCGCGCCGTCGTTTCCCCGGGTCGCCCGCCTCGCTCGATGCGCTGTGCCGGCGCTTTGCCATCGACAATTCGGCACGCGAGAAGCACGGCGCTCTTCTCGACAGTGAGCTTTTGGCAGAGGTTTATCTGGAACTCATCGGCGGCCGGCAACCGGACTTCGCGCTGTCACACGCGCCGGAAGGACAAAGCGGCGACGGCATTTCGTCGTGGCGTCCCGAACCGCGTCCCCAACCATTGCCTCGGCGAATTACTTCCGGAGAGGCGGCGGCGCATCGCGCCTTTTTGGAGGGCTTGGGGGACTCCGCGATCTGGCGGCGCTTCGACTGAGATCTCAACCGCATCCGAACACTGCGAGTCCATGCGTCTGTCAGACGCCCGTCGCGCGCAGGACGACTCCGACTGTGCGACCAAGAATGCGCAGATCCTCCCGGGCACTGACGCGCTCCGCATAGGCATCGTCGTATTCAACCCGCTCGGCAAATGAACAGCGATTTCTTCTGCTTACCTGCCACAGGCCGGTGATGCCCGGACGCAGCTGGTAGTACCGCGCGCTGCGGTGCCCCATGCGGTACAGGCCCTGCTGTTCAGGCATGAACGGACGCGGACCCACGATGCTCATATGACCGCGCAGAACGTTCCAAAGCTGCGGAAGCTCATCGAGGCTCGTCCGCCGGAGGATCGCCCCGATGCGGGTGACGCGCGGGTCACGCGCGAGTTTCTGCGTCTGAAGCCATTCCTCCGCAAGCTTCGGGTCCGAGCGCAGGATCTGCGGCAAAGTCGCGTCGGCGTCGCACACCATCGTCCGGATCTTCCAGCACTGGAAGATACGGCCGTCGCGACCGATCCGCTTCTGGGCGTAGAGCGGCTGACCACCGGTCAGCCAGACCGCCGCGATCATCACGGCGAGCAATCCGATCGCTGCGGGAGCGACAAAGATGAGCACCAAGATATCGAAGGCTCGTTTCCCGTGTGTCTCGTAGAAGCTGCGTGGTTCTTCGACGGCCACGAAGTCACGAAACTCAAACATGGGGGCGGCCATTCTTCGTACTCCCGATACTTTCTTCACGACCCCGCCCCGATACCTGCACAGCGCTAAACTTCAGGTTGAAGCGTTACGGATTCGTTAAGGCTAACGATGTGTAAAGTTGGTCTACATACGAATTGCGGCGGGAAGCGGCCGGAATTGCGCAGCCTCTGCGCGTGTTTTTGCTTTCGACAACCGCTTATAGGCGCGAATGTGGCGAAGGGCGTGGGATCGGCAAAACTCTGCCAAATTTGCCGGGGCTGCGCCGTATGGCCGCGTGATGATGAACGAATCAGTTCCGCATTGCGGCTCCGGCAACGCCGCGGTCGACGATGGACAAGCCAGGTTGTTGCGTGACATCCATTTGCGCTATCGAATGCGACAACCGCAGAGGGAAGGCAGATTGGAGTGACCGACGCGACCACACCCTATTTCGTCGATCTCGGCCGATCGGTCTGGCATGCAATCCATGACCGGAACCTCGGGCTGATCGCGGCCGGCGTGGCGTTCTATATGATGTTCGCGATCTTTCCCGGGATGGCTGCGACTATCGCGATCTGGGGGGTCTTCGCCGACCCGGGCGCGATGCGCGACTATCTCGAACAAATCCGTGGCCTGATCCCGGACGCGGCGTTTGACGTGATCGAAACCCAACTGAATGCGCTTCTTCTCGCCAACACTCAAACGCTTGGCTGGACAACGGCCGTGTCGCTCGCGATCGCGCTTTATTCGGTGCATTCAGGCGTTTCGGCGCTAATCACCGGGTTGAACGCGATCCATGTGCGGGGTCATCGCCCCGGTCTTCTACGGATCGCTATTTCCGTCGTCATCACGGTCGCACTGATTGCGGTCTTTCTGTGCGCGCTCGCAACCGTTGTCCTGGTGCCCATTGCGCTTAACTTTGTCGGTCTCGGCCTCGTTGAAGCGCTCGTTTTGCGGTTCCTGCCGTGGTTCGTTCTGTTCGTCGTGGTGTTTCTGGTGCTAGGCCTCTTCTATCGCTGGGGCCCTAACATGGAGGGGCAGAGGCATTCGTGGGTGACGCCCGGTGCTGTTCTTGCGGCGCTTCTGTGGGCGGGCGCATCGATGGCCTTTTCGGCGTATCTGGCGAACTTCGGGAGCTACAACAAAATCTACGGATCGATCGGTGCGGTCATTGCCCTGATGATGTGGCTCTACATCTCGGCCTACATCGTTTTGCTCGGCGCGGCGCTGAATGCCGAGCGCGCACGGATCAGACGACGCTAGTAATCGCGTTCATAATAAATGCCGATCCCTGTCGCCCCGTCCGAACCAAGCGCTCCCTTGAGTGTCACGCCGGGGCGCACATCGAGGTTGAGGTTGATTTCGCTCTTGCCGTCGCTTCCGATCACGACGTCTGTGTAGACCTTCTCGGTCAGATACTTACCTGCCCGGACGGCCGCCGACCCGTCCTCACCCGTCGTAACGTCGAAATCATCGAGGCCGAAAGAGTTTCTGAGCTTCGACACGATCCCCTCGCCCCCCTTGCCCGCCAACGTCGCCACCGCGGAGGCAAGCTGCGCGGCCTGGAATGCCGAGAGGCTGCTTAGATCGCGGCCAAAGAGCAGGTGAGCGATGACTTCTTCTTCCGGCAGTTCGGGGGAGGAAAGGAAGCGAATCTCGGGTTCCGACGCCTCGCCCTCAATCACGATCTGCGCCGTGATGCCCGCGTTTTCCGTCGTCGCGACGAACCGGACATAGGGCGTGAGCGCGCCCTGAAGTTCGGCCCTGCCCTCGTCGATTGTGAACCGCTTGCCGAGGATGTCGAGTCGGCCGCGGACGAGGTTGAACTGGCCCGCGGGCACGATCGCCGCAGTCGTTCCCGTCAGGCGCAGCGCGCCGTCCATCTCTGCGTCGAGGCCTCGCCCGCGTACGAATATCCGCCCCGGAGCAGTCACGGATAGATCTATGTCGAATGGTACGCCACGGTCCCGCTTCTCCTGCGATGCGGCGTCAAAACCCGCCCGGCGAAGCGTGGTGCGTACATCGGCGGGCTCATTGACGTGGCGCAGCCCGTCGAGAACTGGGCGGCCACCGAAGCCTGAGGACGGTATGCGAATCTCCGTCCGGCCAAGCGTGACGGCACCGGAAATCAGCGCGCCGCCGCGAAGCGGGCCCCGCACTGAAACGGCGCCGTCAACGCTCGTCTCGTAGAGCTCGGGATCGCGCAACGTAACATCTGCAAGCTGCATGGACAGGTCGCCCACGAATGGCGCTGTCAGCGCGACGGGTCCCGACAAATCAATCCGCCCGCCTCCTCGCACGCTGGCGCCGCCCGACAGCATCGCGCGGCTTTCACCGAGATCGGCGGCGATATTCACGGCTTCAAGTTCGATCCCGAAGGTCGGCGCGACGACACGGGCGTCTGCAAGACGGATCTGACCGCTGAGCGCCGGAAGACCGATAGGCCCCTGCAGAGCGAGATCGAAGGAGACCGGGCCCGAGACGTTCCGAGGCCGGATGAAGGGATTGATTATGGCCGACTGCGCCCCCCCGGTGATCGACAGGTCGGCACTGCTGAAGTCGGGGCTCAGGCCTCCGACGATCGTCGCCGAAGTGGCGCCGGGGCCGGACGCGGCGATGTCCAGTTGATACCCCTCACCGGTTTCGGTGACACGCCCCTCGGCGCTGAGCGGCCCCGGGAAACCGGGCGCAAGAAGCGCCATGTCGTTCAGCCGCGCCGCGAGGTCGATGTATCTTGTGCTGTCCTCTATCTGCCCGGTCGCCGAGAGCGAAAGCTGCGGGTTCGTTAGGTCCAGCTTGCGCAACCGGACCTCTCCACCGCGATCCTCGACCTCGACTTCGAGTTTCGCAGGCCCCGAAAGCAGACGGTCGACCGTGGCGTCGCCGATACCGAGCCCTTGGGCCCCTGCGTCGAGTGTGACGACACGGAGTTCACCAGTCTCCGCCAGCCGTGCCTCAGCATTCATGGCGCCCTGATAATTCGGCCCGAGGACGGAGAGATCGGAGAACTCAAGGCGTGCTTCGATGTCGCTCGCACCGGTAGCCAATTTGCCACTGCCGGTGGCACGAAGCGTACGGGCGGCAATTGCGAAGTTCCGAATCGTGAGCCCCTCGGTGTCGCGGTTGACCGAGGCGTTGACGGAAGCGACGCCTTGCAGAAGGCGATCAAGTTCAGCCTGTCCAGCGGACAAATCGCGGCCCTCGATCCGCGCTTCGAGATCGAAAATCCCCGAAAGCAGTCCCGCCGCGCCCGAGAGCCGCATTTCGGCTGCGCCGCCCAACGGCCGCCCGGCGAGCGCCGAGAAACGGCCCAAGTCGGCAACCTCGGCTGCCACGCGTCCGCTGACGTTGACACCGTCTTCGGCGACAGCGATCCGGAAACCACCCTCGGCGCCGTAGCCTTGACCGGAAACCTCGAAAACCGATATGGAGAGCGGCTGCCCGTCCAGCCAGTGAAACACGGCGCGGCCGTTGAGGTCCGGTCCAACCGCGGTGGCGACCGCGTCGTCGGCAAGCTCCACGCCGGCTGCGGCAAAGCGCACGTGGCCGCCGACCCGCGCGGCATCGACCCCGGTCTGCCCCGGGCGCGATATCCGGCCCGAGCCCGCGAGCGAGATAGAGCCGAGGGACAGGCCCGTCTGTCGCAGGCCGTAAAGATCGCCTGCCAAGGTCCAGGCATCGCCGCGCGCCGCATTGTAGCGCAGGCTGAGGTCGGCGGCGCGAACATAGGTCTTATCTCCTGCAAGCGGCAGAAGAACATCATTCCCATCGCCAGAGCCAAGTCGCGCTGTCAAGGCCGCGGCGAGCGGTATGCCGTCGGGCGCGATGCTCAGTCGGCCAGATACATCCAAGCCCTCTGATTCAACCACAAGCCGAGTGAGGTCCGTTTGACCGGAGGCAAGGCGCAGCCCGTCGGCTTCGAGCCGCACGTCCGAGCCAAAGAACTCGCGATACTCGGGAAGTAGAAGCGGGGCGATATCGCCGCCGAGCTGGGCCTCGAAGCTACGCTCTTGGCCACCGCCCTCTGCGTCGGTCGTCAGCAATGTTACTTTGCCCGTCAGGCGTGGAGTACCGTCCGTGCTGAGCGAGATGTCGGTTGCGAAATTGTCGATCACCCCTGTGCCGTGGATGGCAAGCTCGATCGACGGCGCACCCGGCAGGCCGAGCATCGAAACGGCGATGCCGTTTTCGCCCTCCGCCACCAGCAAATCGAGCGTCGCTTCGCGCGTCGCATTGGCGTAGCTCCCCGCCAGCGAGATCGTTCCCTCCGGCCCGTCGATCCGCTGCACGTCAAGTTTCGCGGAACCCTCTCCCTCAGCAAGCTCCGCCTGGCCGATCAGCGAAATCTCGGCGGCGGTTCCGAATAGTGCTTCGCCCAACCGAACCCGATCTGCCCGAAGCTCGCCGATCGAGATGGACACCGGCAGGTCGGGCAGAGCAAATCCGGACGCTTCGGCGGAGGGACCCTCGGCGACCGGGCGACGCGGCAGGTCGATCTCCGCGGCCGACATTTCGCTGATCTCCACCCGGCCCGACAGCAACGCGCCACGATTCCAACTGATGGCGCCGTCGCGGATCCTCAGCCAGACGCCCTCGTCGTCGGCGATCGACATCTCGTCGAACGTTGCGCGTGACGACAGTGCGCCGGCAAACCCGTCGATGCGGATGGTACGACCCGCACCGGACAGATTGTCCTCGAGAAATGCGGTCAGAAAATCGCGGTCGCGTTCCGAGGTGTCTTGAGCAGCGCCAGCCATCGGCAAGAGGCAAAGGCATAGGGCGAAAAGGTAGCGAGACATCAGAAGGCCTGTCCGATCCCGACGTAGATCTGTACGCCGTCGTCGGTCGTGCCTGATACCGGCAGGCCTACATCCAGCCGGATCGGGCCGAATCCGGTATCATAGCGCAGCCCGAGGCCTGCGCCGGCATGCCAGTCGCTATTGCCGCCAAAGATCGCGTCATCGCTCACGAAGCCTGCATCGTAGAACGCGACCGCGCCGATCTTTTCGGTGATGCCGGCGCGCAATTCGCCCGACATCCCGGCAAAGCTGAGGCCGCCGGTCTGGACCGTCACACCGCTTGGGCGGACGAGCGGCACAGTCAGAGACTGGTACGGCTGGCCCCTCACCGTCCCGCCGCCGCCCGAGAAGAAAAGGAAGTCGGGCGAGGTCGCGGCAAGTGACGTCCCCACGACCGTACCCAGCTGGACGCGCCCGGCCAGCGTAAGGCGGTCTTCGGCCCCGAAGCTTCGATAGGCGCGTGCGTCGGCTTTGAACTGAGCGCCGGAGTCGGTCATGTTGAACCCGTAGAAGGGAGTTACGTCGGCCTGCAGATAGAAGCCTTTCCGGGCGTCGATAGGATTATCCCGCCGCTCCCAGGTCAGAGATACGGGAAGCGCGACCATGTCGAACTCGAAGCTCCCGGTCACGTCCTCGGCTCGGGTGTGAATGTAGGAAATGCCGGCCTCGGCCGACAGAGTGTCGCTGAGAACGCGGGTCAAGCCGAAACTCAGTTCGATCTTGTCGAGCGTAATATCCGCAAGCTCCTCTCTGCCGACCCTGGCCTCGACGAAGGCAGAGGCGTCCGTGACTGGTGTCGCGGGCCGTTCGATCCGCGCACCAAGTTCATAGCCGAGCGTGTCGCCCTGCCCGCCGATCCGGTCGATCGCACCGTCGACGCGCAGGCGCTCCGCGCCGCCGAAGAGGTTTCGGTGCAACCAGTAGCCGGACAGGTTAAGTCCCTCTGTCGACGACAGCTCGGCTCCGACGCCGAAGCGGCGCAGGGCCTCCTCCGCGACAACCAGATCAACGTCGAGTGTATCCCCGAAGCCGAGGGTTTCGGCCTCCTGCAAGGCGACGGACCGGAAAGCGCCGGTGCGCCGGAGCCGGTTGGCGACGGTATCGAGCTCTTCCGGGTCGAAGGTTTCACCAGTGGGAAAACCGGCAATCCTGGCGATGCGTTCAGGCCGCATCCGCTCGGCACCCGAGATAGTCATCTGGCCGAACCGGACGCGCGGGCCGGGTTCCAGCAGGATCAGGGAGTCGATGGTATCCGCGCTATGGTCGGCCGTGATCGATTGGTCGGCCACGCGCGCCTTGGCGTGGCCGACATTGCGCCAACCGTCGACGCCGGCCTCGGCGGCATCCACGATGGCAGTCGAAAAAGCCGGCTTTGTGTCGCCATAGGCCGGCGGCAGTTGCGTCCCCGGCGCATAGGGCCTCATCCGGGCTGTCGCGAAGGTGAAACGCGGACCCGGTTCGATGGTTACGCGGATCTCGCGCATTGCGGCCGGCGCGTCGAGCGGCTCGATGGTCGCCGCTTCTCGGCCGTCGATCTCGATCCGGACGACGACTGAGTAGAAACCTTCCGCATAGGCCGCGCCGACAAGCCGCCCGTAATCGGCGCGCGCTGCGGCAAACAGCGTCTGCGGATCGGTCAGCCCGTCGTTCCAAGACTGAACGAGGAGTGAGGCCGCGCGGAACGACTCTGTCAGCTCGTCCTCTCCGCCGCGAACCACGAAGCTCATGTTGTCGAGGGCGCGGGCCGGCAGGACGAACAGCGAGGCGACAAGAAAAGCGGCCGCAGTGCAGTGACGCCACCAGATTGACTTGCCCAACCTCCGCAATCTTTCCCCCAGAACAGTCCGGAACGCTTTTGCCATTCCTTGCAGCAATCCCGGGCGATTGCCAGTGTCACATGCGATTGCGCGCACCTTTCAGCCGAAGCGACACTACGACGTGATGTGCGCGCAATTCGGCGGTCGCTAGGCGAGCGCCGCGTGTAGATAACTTCGATCCCGGCCGAAAAGTTCCGGACCCCGTGTACGCGGTGATGGCGGGACCGTACGACGAGGAGTTCTTGCCAGCCTCGGCAGGATTCGTATGCTGCGCGAACGGATCGGCACGGCGACCGTCGGCGTGCCCGCCGCTAAAGAAAGAAAAGTATCGGGAGGACACCATGAAAATCACGCTTCTCAAAGCGCTGGGCGTTGGCGTGGCGATCGGCATGTCGGCGGCATCGTCGGTTTCAGCAGCCGAATGCATCGCACCCGCCAATCCCGGCGGAGGCTGGGACTTCACCTGTCGCCAGATCGGCAAAATTCTCTATGACATTGGCCAGGTCGATCAGCCCGTCCAGGTCACGAATATGGCGGGCGCAGGCGGCGGCCTGGCCTTCTCGACAGTTGTTGCCGAACGCAGCAAGGATCCCGAGCTGATCGTCGCGGCCTCATCGGCGACCACGACCCGTCTGGCGCAGAAGGCTTATGGCGACGCGACGGCTGATCAGGTCCGCTTCGTTGGCGCGATCGGTGCCGATCCGGGCGTCATCGTGGTTGCGGCCGACAGCCCCTTCCAGACGCTCGCCGACCTTGTGGAAGCGATCAAGGCCGATCCGTCCTCCGTTGCCTTCGCGGGTGGTTCAGCGGCAGGCGGTTTCGACCACATGAAACCGCTGCAAGTGCTCAAGGCCGGGGGCTTCGACGACATTACAGCGGTGAAATATATCGGCGTCGATGGCGGCGCGGATGCGATCACCCAGACAGTCGGCGGCTTCACCCAGGCGATGACCGGCGACATGTCGGAGATCGTCGGCTTCCTGCAATCGGGCGAGGTTCGCGCACTGGCGGTTTTGACCGAAGAGCGCGTACCGGGCTTTGACGACATCCCGACGGCCAAGGAACAGGGCTATGATGTGGTTGCCGTGAACTGGCGGGGTCTTTACGTGCCCGGAGGCATCTCCGACGAAGACTTCCAGAAGTGGGCGGACCGACTTCAGGCCGTGGCGGACAGCGACGAGTGGCAGCAGGCTATGGCCGACAACGGCCTCGCGCCCTTCACCAAGGTCGGCGCCGATTTCCAGAACTGGATCAATGATGTGGTTGCCCAGACCGAGGAACTCAGCCGCGAAATTGGTGTGATCCAGTGATCCGTACAGACCGCGTCTTCGGTGTGGTCGTGATCCTTGCGGCGCTCGCGTATATCGCGAGCGCCTACAACCTTCCCGCGGGCAGCATGTTCGACAGGCTCGGGCCTAAAGCATTTCCGATTATCGTCGGCGTTGGAGCGCTGATCTGCGCGGGCTTCATGGTGCTGCGCCCGGATGAGGAGCCGGACTGGCCCCCGATGTCCACGATCTTGGCCCTAGCTTTTGCGACCATCATTCTCGTTGGCTACGCCTATGCGCTGAAACCGATGGGCTTTATCGTGCCCACGGCTATCGCCGCCGGAGTACTGAGCTATCAGATCACGCCCAGGCCGGTCGCCGCAGCGCTCGTGGGCGTCGGGCTATCGGTCGGGCTGTTCGTAGTCTTCAAATATGCGCTGGGGCTAAGTCTGTTTGCCTTTCCGCGCGAACTCATGGGCTGAGGGGCTCTCGGCATGGACATTCTCGGGAATCTCGCGCTCGGCTTCTCGATCGCGCTCTCGCCCTACACTCTGATGCTTGCTGTGATCGGCTGCTTCCTCGGCACAATCATCGGCGCGCTGCCGGGCCTCGGGCCGTCGAACGGGGTCGCGATTCTCATCCCGATCACATTCACGATGGGCCTCGATGCCACTGCGGCGCTCGTCCTTCTGACCTCGGTCTATTACGGCGCGATGTATGGCGGGCGGATCAGCTCGATCCTGCTCAACATCCCCGGCGACGAACCGGCGATGATGACGACACTCGACGGATATCCGATGGCCAAGCAGGGCCGCGCGGGTGAGGCACTTGTGATTTCCGGCGTCGCCTCCTTCGTCGGCGCCCTGCTCGCCACCATTGCGCTGGCGCTGGTCGCACCCTACCTCGCCCGGATCGCCTATAAGTTTGGGCCAGCTGAGTACTTCGCGCTCTACACATTGGCCTTCGCCACGCTCGGCGGCATGGCGTCGAGGAACCAGGCCAAGGCGGCGCTCGCCTCGTTCATCGGCTTGGCCATCGCGCTGGTCGGCCTCGACAACAATTCGGGCTTCACCCGCTTCACCGGCGGAAATCTTCATCTGAGCGACGGGATCGACTTCCTAGTCGCCATCGTTGGGCTGTTCGCGGTGTCCGAGGTTTTCTTCTTCATCGAGTCGCACGGCAAGGACAGCGCCGTGGGCGTGAGGCTGGGCAAGGTCGTCGTGCCCTGGGCCGAGATGTGGTCTACCCGCTGGACGATGCTTAGGTCGTCGGCCGTCGGATTTATCGCAGGCGTCCTGCCCGGCGCTGGCGCCTCGCTTGGGTCCTTCCTTACCTACATGATGGAAAAGGGGATCGCGGGCGACAAGGGCGGATTCGGCACAGGGGTTGCCAAGGGGGTCGCCGCGCCGGAGGCGGGCAACAACGCAGCGGCAGGTGGTGCGCTCGTGCCGATGCTGACGCTCGGCGTGCCCGGTTCCGGCACGACGGCGGTGCTGCTTGCCGTTCTCATGACGCTTAACATCACGCCGGGGCCGACGCTTTTCGCCGACCGGCCCGAGGTAGTCTGGGGCCTGATCGCGGCGCTTCTCATCGCGAACTTCGTTCTTCTCCTTATGAACGTGCCGCTCGTCAGGGTCTTCGTGAAGGTCCTGATGGTGCCGCCGGCGGTTCTACTGCCCGGGGTCACCATGATCTCGTTCGTCGGGATTTACTCGCTTTCGGGGAGCTATTTCGATCTCGTCCTGATGATTCTATTCGGCGTCATGGGCTATGCCTTCCGCAAGATGGACATCCCGACCGTTCCGGTAATCCTGGGGATTCTTCTCGGCTATCAGATGGAGAACAACCTGCGTCATGCCATGACTCTGTCGGGCGGCGACTGGACCTATCTTTTCGCTTCGCCCATCTCGATCGGGCTCTGGATCTTTGCCGCCGCCGGCTTTGTCGCGCCGATGTTCCTGCGCGGTCTTCTGAGGAGGCCGACTGTCCGCGATGCAGACAAAGTGACCGACTGATGGCGCACGCGCGGGTTCTGATTCCCACCGGGGCGCTGGGCCTCGGGTACGACCGCGATGCGCTAGCGCGTGGCGTTGCGGCGCGGCCTGACATCATCGCGGTTGATGGAGGATCGACCGATAGCGGTCCGGCCTATCTCGGGCGTGGCCTGTCGAAGTATTCGCGGACGACAACCAAGGCTGAATGGCGAGAGTTGATGGAGGCGCGGGCGGCAGCAGGAGTTCCTCTGGTGATCGGAACCGCAGGCACTTGC
The DNA here is from genome assembly GCF_900302475.1 of Defluviimonas aquaemixtae. NCBI lineage: Bacteria > Pseudomonadati > Pseudomonadota > Alphaproteobacteria > Rhodobacterales > Paracoccaceae > Albidovulum > Albidovulum aquaemixtae. The sequence goes on along the minus strand of NZ_OMOQ01000002.1, from coordinate 212,355 downwards.
GGCGCCGACGCGACCGTCGACTGGCTCTATGACATCACATGCGAAGTCGCGGCGGAACTCGGCCAGAAGCTGATAGCTGCAAGGCTCTACTCAAGTCAGAATCCCGAGGATATTGCGACTTCGTTCGAGGCAGGTCGAATATCCCCACTCCCCGCCGCGCCGCAAATCGGGACAGATACGATCCGCGCGTGTACCAATATCGTGGCGCTAGCCGGCGCCGAACAGATAACCGCCGCTCTCGCAACGGGGGCGGACATAGTAATCGCCGGGCGCACGACAGACACGGCAATCATCGCCGCGCTGCCAATTTCCCGGGGGTGCAATCTCGGAGCGGCCTGGCATGGCGCGAAGGTCGGGGAATGCGGCGCGATCGCAACGACCAACCCGGCGTCGGGCACGATCCTGGTCGATTTCGACGAAGCAGGATTTACACTTACTCCGATGGGTGAGGCCGCTCGAGGCACGCCCTATACCGTGTCCGCGCACATGCTTTACGAGAATACCGATCCGTTCATGCTTTGTGAACCGGGCGGCGTGCTTGATGTCACTGCGGCAAGCTACATTGCTCTCGACGATCGGCGCGTGCGCGTCGAGGGGTCGATCTGGCGGCCGGGGCCTTACACGGTGAAGCTGGAAGGCGCGCGGATAGCTGGATACCAGTGCATATCGCTGACTCTGCTGCGCGATCGCCGCTACGTCGCTAACGCGCGCGGCTGGGCGGCGGAGGTCGAGGCGCGGTCGCGCTCGGACGTGATCTCGCGGATGGGCCTCGCCGAGAGCGACTTCGATATCGAGTTGCGGCTGATCGGTGTGGACGCCACGCTCGGCCCGCTGGAGACGCCCGGCGCAGATCCTCGCGAAGTCGGCGTTTTGGCCATTGCGACCGCACCGACCGAAGTGCAGGCGAGCGAGATCGGCAAGATCCTCAACCCCTACCTTCTGCACTACGCGCTGACCGATGACGAACCGATGCCGACCTTCGCCTTTCCGTTTTCACCCGCGGAGATGAACCGTGGCGCAATCTACGAATTCTGCCTGAATCACGTGCTCGCGTTAGATGACCCCATGGCTGCATTTCGTCTTGTCACCGATAAAGTCGGCCATGGCTGAGCTAGGCCAGATCGCCGCGAAGATACGGTCAAAGAACGCCGGTCCGTTCTGGCTGACGATCGACATTTTCTGCGGGAGCAAGGCGGCGTTCGAGCGGATAACGGCAGGCTTGGGTACGGCGCGCGTAGCCTCAGTCTTTCGGGCCGATGAAGCACAGTTGAAACGTTTCGACATTGCCGCGCTCAACGTCGTCAAGTTCTCATTCCCGCGACCAGCGGTGCAGGGGATGCGTTCGGATCGCGACATGCACGGTGCTGCTTGGGCAGTTCTTCTCGAAGAGCTGGAGATAAATTGAGGTCAGGCGGCCGCGCCGAAGATGCGGTCACGATGCCGGTCAAGATAGATGCGCAGCCAGGGCGTGAAGCGATTTGCGTGTTCCTTCACCTCGTCAAGAAGCTCGGCCAGACCGATCCATCGCACGTCCATCACTTCCGCGGGGTTCGGTGACCAGGCGAGATCACGAGACGCCTTTGCGACGAAGACATCGACGACCTCGTGTTCAATCATCCCGCCGCCGACATCGGCGCGGTACTCGATCTGATCCGCAAAAATCGGGTTGAGGCTTTCGATGCCGAGCTCCTCGCGCAGCCGCCGCACCGCGCATGCATCGGGCGCCTCGTCCCAATGCGGGTGCGTGCAGCAGGTATTCGCCCAAAGTCCCGGCGTGTGATACTTGCCGAGCGATCGGCGCTGGATCAGGACATGATCGCCACTGAGGACGAAAACCGAAACGGCCTTGTGCCGCAAGCCTTCGACATGCACGGCAATCTTGTCGTACGGCCTGAGCCGTCCATCGACCCAAGCCGGGATGAGGGCATCCATCGTCACGAAGGCTGTTCGGCCGGCTTTTCCTGAGCGGCCGTACGACGCGCCATTTCCTGACGGTAGAGCTGCACGAAATCGACCGTATCGATGTTCAGCGCCGGGAACCCTCCGTCGCGGGTCACGTCGGAAATGATTCGACGGACGAACGGGAAGACCATGCGCGGGCATTCGATAAGCAGGAAGGGATGAAGCTGATCCTCCGGTACGCCCTCGACATGGAAGATCGAACCGTAGTCAAGCTCGAGCAGAAACAGAGGTGTCTTGTCGGCTTTGTTGTTCGAGGTGACCTTGAACTTGCTCACCACCTCGTACTGATGGTCGACCGAGCGCTTTCGCGCATCAAGGCTGACCTGAACCTGGATATCAGGCTGCACGTCGGCGTTGGAAACGCCCTTTTGAGCTACGACATTTTCGAAGGACAGATCACGGATGAACTGCCCCAGAACCTGCATCTTGATTTGCGGCGCCTGGCCCTGCGCTGCACCGTTGCCTTCCTCGGCCATCTCGGTCTCTCCCAAGGTATTCGTTGCCCGGCGGTGTATCACCTTGGTCCGCCCGCCTCAATGGCGTGTCCAGCCGGACGGATTTCTAGGAAGGCTTTCTGCTTCCGGCTCGATTTCCTGAAATTCGCCGTCGATAATGTCAGGGCGATGGGGCTCGCGCCGGGGCGGCGCGCCTCCGACTGTGAACCGCTGAACTTCGATCCGCGCGGCAAGCCATCGCAATACCGCCGCGCGCACTCCAGGCACGAGGAGCAGAAGCCCAACCGTGTCTGTGAAGAACCCCGGGGTCAGCAGCAACGCGCCGGCAAAAAGGATCATCGCTCCATGGGCGATCGGCTCTGTCGGATCGCGAAGCTCGTTTAACGAACTTCGAAGACGCGAAAGCGCCGCAGAGCCCTGCATCCGGACCAGCCAACTGCCCGCAATCGCCGTGGCGAGTACGATGGCGAGTGTGGGCCACAGCCCAATCAGGCCGCCCACTTTTATGAAAAGGCCGATTTCGATCATCGGTACGGCGATGAACGCAATCAGTAGCCACATGCCATTTCCTTTCAGGTCGTGCGGTGGACTTGACCCCACCCGTGACTTACATAAGTGGATGACGCCAAAGTTTCCAACCCTGCCGCCGGAGATCGCGGCGCAAGAGGCCGCGCGCATATGAACAGTTCCGTCATCCAGCTATTGGTTCTCGCCGGGATCGCGATTTTCCTGATCCTGCGGTTGCGCAGCGTTCTTGGGACGCGCGAGGGTTTCGAAAAACCGCCGCTGCCCGCGCCCGGGTCGCAGGGGCGCCGGGACCGGTTCGAAGTGATCGAGGGTGGGCCCGACCGGGACATCACCGACCACGTGCCCGAAGGCTCTGACGCTGCGCAGGCACTCGCGGCGATGAAGCAGGCGGAGCCGAGCTTTTCCGTTTCGGAGTTCCTCGGCGGTGCGCGGGGTGCTTACGAGATGATCCTGATGGCCTTCGAAAAGGGCGACCTTGAGAGGGTGAAGCCGTTCATGTCCGAGGACGTGTACGACACTCTGGCCGACGTAGTGGCTGCGCGTGCTTCTCGCGGCCTCACGGTCAAGGCCGAGTTTCTCGGTATTCGCGAGGTGACTCTGCACGATGCCGAGTTCGACCCCGAAACGAGCGAAGGCGAGGTCGCCGTGCGCTTCGCGAGCGAACTGATTTCGTCGGCGCGCAACGCGGCAGGCGAGATTGTCGAAGGCGACGCAAAGGAGGTGCGCCGGCAGCGCGACACCTGGACCTTCGCGCGCAAGATGGGGTCCGACGATCCCAATTGGCAGCTCGTCGCCACCGGCGAGTGATGTCGGGACCTTGGCCGGAGATGCTCCGGCTCAGCGGATGGTCCGACGACGATCACGAAGCGGCGCTTTCCGCTTATGCCTCCACTGCCGACTTGCTTCCAGACGGCTGGCCAAGGCCCGATGGCGACTCCGCACGGCGCTTCTTCGAACGGAACTTTCATTTGGCCAGCCCGGTGCCGGCGCTGGTCACCGGCTACTTCGAGCCCGAACTTGATGCCAGGTCGCGCCCGGAGGGACCGTTTCGCTACCCGCTTTACGCCGCGCCGGCGGATCTGCCGGATGGCAAACCCTGGTATAGCCGCGCCGAGATCGAGGAGGGCGGCCTGCTAGCTGGCCGCGAACTCGTCTGGCTCGCGAGCGCGCTTGATGCCTTCTTCGCACAGGTCCAGGGCTCCGTTCGCGTCCGCCTTCCCGGCGTGCGCGGATGCCGGTTCGGCTATGCCGGAGCGAACGGTCATGCCTACCGTTCCATCGGGGAGGAGCTTGTCCGGCGCGAAGCCATCGCCGAGACCGATATTTCGATCGGTGCGATCCGCGACTGGTGCGAACGCCATCCCGACCAAGTGCCCGCACTTCTGCGTCACAATCCGTCGTTTGTTTTTTTCCGCAAACGCGACCTGCCGGCGAATTCGGGACCAATCGGTACGCTGGGGCGGTCCGTCTCAGCGGGGCGGAGCATTGCCGTGGATCCCGCCTATGTCCCGCTCGGCGCGCCGGTTTGGCTTGAAACCGAGGCGGGTGGTCGGCTCACGGTCGCCCAGGATACTGGCAGCGCGATCAAGGGAAGCGGGCGTGCCGACCTCTTCTGCGGCACAGGCAGCGATGCGAGCGATCTGGCTGGATCGATGCGCGACTCAGGCAGAATGTTCACATTCCTGCCGCGCCAAGATGCCGAAAGGACCCTCAGATGACGCGCCGGCCGCGTGGTCTAAGCCCCGAAGAGCAGGAGCTCTGGGGCCGGGTGGCGGCTACGGCCCGCCCGATCCGCCCGGTCGCTCCGACCGCGTCTTCCGATGGTGCACCGGCGAAGCAGATACGATCTGGCCTGCCGCACCCAGATTTCCGGGCCAGCACGACGGTGCGGCCACTGACAGCGATCAGAGATGCGTTGCCGCAGTTGAACCAATCTGCGGCCATGCCCCTCCGCATGGATCGACGCCTCCACACCGCGCTGATCCGGGGCAAGTTGCGCCCGGAAGCACGGCTCGATCTGCACGGTATGACGCTGGCCGAAGCGCATCCGGAACTCATCCGGTTTGTCCTGTCCGCGCAGGCCCACGGTAAGCGGTTGGTTCTGGTCATCACCGGCAAGGGCCGGCGCGGCGCCGACCCCGGCCCGATCCCGGAACGCATCGGTATTCTGCGCCATCAGGTGCCGCATTGGCTGGCACAGCCGCCACTCGGTGGTGTCGCGTTACAGGTCCTTCCCGCTCATCAGAAACACGGCGGTGCGGGCGCATTCTACGTCTATCTCCGACGCGCGCGCTGATCCGCGCCTGGAGTTAGTTCATCGCGCCCGACAGCGTCGCGACTGGCGACAACACGACCCCGGTTGCGCTTTGAACCGTCAGCACCGCGCCCGGAAGCAAACCCGTCCGCCCAGTCTGATCGCCCGCAAGGGCCGCGTCCACGTCACGCATGCTGCCCAGGATCGATATGAGCGCGCGAGAGTTGCCTGCGTCGAAATGGCCCGCACCGGTCGAAAAGGCCGTCGTGTCGAGAAGCGTAACATTCAGATCCGCGACCTCGGTCACATCGGCGACATTTCCCAGCCGATTGCGCTGGCCCGTCAGGCGCGCCGAAAGCGCTAGCGCACGGTCCTTTCGCGATGTGAAAATGAGAAATGGCTGCGGCAACTCTCCGATCCGAAGCGCCTGGGCCCGGAACACGTCGACGTCGAGATCGGGCGACATCAGCACAACGGCCGCGATCCGATCCAATCGCTTGTGATCGTCTTCAATCGCGATCTGACGCAGCGCCTCCATCGTCAGCGCCGAACCCATCGAGTGGGCAACCAGGATTACGCGATCAGCGCCGGCCGCTATGACCTCGTGAATCAGATGCTCGAGCCCGTCGCGGGCAAAAAGTGCACTGTCGCGATCGTAGGCATAGCCGAGCGGGTGGGCGATCGAGGGCCAGGAATAGTGAATCAGCGCACCATCGATACCGATGTCATGTCCAAGCTGGGCGAGCCTATAGGCGCCTTCCGCGAAAGTGTTGTTGAAGCCATGAACGAAGACAATCGCCTCGCGTCGGCCGCGCCGCTGCCGCCCAAGCGCATCTGCGAGATCGGCGCGAAATGCGGGCGCGTTCCGATAAAGAACCTCGCGCGAGGTGAGGAATTCGGTCCCGGGATCGGGCGGGCGGTTCTTTCGCGGCCATTTGATCTCACCGGGCTCGCGCTCTGGCGGAATCGTCACGTCGAGGCGCGCGAAGCGGGTTGATTGGTTGCGCTTGCCGCTGAACAGCTCTCCGGTCTCGGGGTCGGCTGCACGGGTCGTGCCGATGTAAACTGGCTCTGTTACGCCGATTTTAGCCGAGTCTGGCATGATGACGATTGCGCCCCGCGGCGTGCAGGCCGCGAGCGTGACACAAAGAAACAGGATTGCGACAGTCCGCTGCACCGCCTCGCCCGTGACTATTTCCCGTCCGTGATAGCCCGGCTTTGGTCGCCTCGCCAGAGGGTCAGAGAACGTAGCGGCTGAGATCGGTCGACCGCGCCAGGTCTCCGATGTTTTTCTCGACGAAAGCGGCGTCGATCATCACTTCGTCGCCGGATCGGTCCGGAGCCGCAAAGGACAATTCTTCAAATACGCGCTCCATCACCGTGTAAAGTCGTCGCGCCCCGATATTCTCGACGCTGCGGTTCACCTCGGCCGCGAAGTTCGCAAGCGCGGCGATCCCGTCGTCCGAGAAATTGACGGTGACCTTCTCAGTTGCCATGAGCGCGGAATACTGCCGCGTCAGCGCATTGTCGGTCTCGGTCAGGATGCGGACGAAATCCTCCTCGGTCAGCGCCCTCAGCTCGACGCGAATCGGAAGGCGGCCCTGAAGCTCGGGCAAAAGGTCCGACGGTTTGGCAATGTGAAATGCACCCGACGCGATGAACAGGATATGGTCGGTCTTCACCGGCCCATATTTCGTGCTGACCGTCGTGCCCTCGATCAAGGGGAGAAGGTCGCGTTGCACGCCCTCGCGGCTGACATCGGCGCCGCGGGCATCAGCGCGGGCGCAGACCTTGTCGATCTCGTCGATGAAGACGATGCCGTTTTCCTGCACCGCATCCAAAGCCGCGGCCTTGACGGCCTCATCGTCCAGAAGCTTGTCGGCCTCTTCGGAGACCAGCACCTCATAGCTTTCGGCCACCGTCATTTTCTTGCGCGCGCGCCGCCCGCCGAACGCCTTGCCGAAGATGTCGCCCAAATTCATCATTCCCGCCCCGCCCTGTTGTCCGGGAAGCTCGAACATCGGCAATTGCGGCATGGCCTCGGCCACCTCGAGTTCGATCACGGTGCTATCGAGATCGCCCTTCTTAAGCCGTGTGCGGAACATCTCGCGCGTTTGCTCGCGGGCATCCGCCCCCGCGATCGCCTCGATAACCCGGTCCTCGGCGGCCTGCTCGGCCCGCGCCTTAACCTCTTCGCGCATCCGCTCGCGCGTTTCAATCATCGCGGCGTCGGCCAGGTCGCGGACGATCTGCTCAACATCGCGCCCGACATAACCGACCTCGGTGAACTTCGTCGCCTCGACCTTGATGAACGGCGCCTTTGCAAGCTTGGCGAGCCGCCTGGAAATCTCCGTCTTGCCGACGCCCGTGGGCCCGATCATCAGGATGTTCTTCGGATAGACCTCCTCTCGCAGATCGTCCGCCAACTGCTTGCGGCGCCAGCGGTTGCGCAGCGCAACGGCGACGGCTCGCTTGGCGTCCTTCTGAGCGATGATGAAGCGGTCGAGTTCCGAGACGATCTCGCGTGGAGTCAGATTGGTCATGTGAGCCTGTTACTTGATCGGTGTCCCCGGGAACCTAGTCATGGGCGGGCGAAAGGCAATGTATCGCCCCACGTTTTTTCACGCCCCGTCACCTGTGCGAGATATGGCGGTAATCCACTATGCAACCGCTATTCCCGGAGTCATAGGACTCGAACCCACTGGGCCGAAAAGGAGAGACCGATGATTTCCAAGCGTACGATGTTGGTGTCCATCGCGGCATTGAGTCTTGTTGCAAGTCTCGGAATTGCTGCCGCACAAGGCGTGACCATCAGCTCCGGCATGTTCGAAGGGGCGAGCAATCACGTCACCTCGGGCGCCGCGACGATTGTCGAAGACGGCGGCACGTACTTCGTCGAACTGGGCGAGGACTTCTCGCTAAACAACGGGCCCGATCCGAGAGTTGCGCTGGGCAAGGATGGCTATGATCCCGAAACTCAGCTCGGACCTCTGGCCTCGCTGACAGGGGCGCAGCGCTACGAGATTCCGGCGAGTATCGACGTGTCGAACTACAACGAGGTCTATATCTGGTGCGCAGCTGCCGACGTGCCGCTCGGTATCGCCAAGCTGCAGTGACCCCTTCGGCCCGGCCGATCAATCGGTCGGGCCCACCCCGTACCACGGCGGAAGTCGGCTCTTGCCAGGAAAGTCCGGAAGGGCGCGCATGAGAGCGGCGCGAAGCTGGACCCACCAGGTGCCCAGCAACGTGAAAAAGGCGCCGAGGATGATGAGGATCACGGCCCAGTCCTTCAGGCTGGCCGTTCCGTCGCCGGCGACTGCCCAGTAGATGAGCGCAGCGATGTAGACAATTCCCGCGGTCAGCATCGATCGCCGGTCGATGATTAAGGCGACAAGCGCGAAACCAAGAAGCGCGAGCGCGGTCGGCAGGATATTCGCGCCTCCGCCGCCGCCGTAGAGATTACCGGCGACCGTGTTCACAAGCGCGGCGCCAGCGAGGATGTGCAGCCAGAATGCAGTCGCCGCGTGGCGGCCGATGCGATAGCGGTCGCGAAGATCGAACCACATCGCACCGACGAAGGCCCCTATCCCGAAGACAAGCGAGGCCAGCGACAGGTCCGCCTGAGGCAGGAACGTGAGCGCCCAGTTGTCAACGTTCGTCAAGTCGCTGCCGGGGCGGTAGTGCGTGAAGAGCGCATAGATCGCCATCAGCGCGAAAAGCCCGAGGACGAACATCGAGAACGGCAGCTTGAAGCGCCGGAACCAGAGCGCAGTTGCGCCGACCGAAATGATGGATGCGGCGAAGGCGATACCCTTCAGCCCGAGCGACGACTGGGACAAGAAGGTCAGGGCAGAAACGTAGATTCCGCTGGAATAGGCACTCACCAGTACCATGGACGGCAGGTTCATCCGCCGGTTCAGAGTGAAGTACCTTGCCATCCACCATGCCATGGCCGCTATCATCGCCGGAATCGCGATAAGGATCGTGATGCCTCCGATGATGCTGAGCAGCAGCGCGACACCCCCGAGAAGGATCGCGAGTCCGATGGCGATGAAGATCTCGGCAAAGCCGCGGAAGAATTCGAACGGCTCGTCCTCGGCAGGAAGGCTCGCGCGCCTGCCGGCGCGGTCGTGGGCAAGGGCCGTGATGCCTGCTGCCTGCGCTTCGGTCACGATACCGGCGGCGACAGCGGCGCGCAGATCGTCTGCTCCGAAAGCGGTCTGGTCGTCAGGCACGGATGGTTTCCAACGTCAGGTTGCCGTTCGTGTAAACGCAGATTTCGGCGGCGATGGCCATTGCCTTCTTGGCGACGTCTTCGGCGGACAGATCGGTTTCCATCAGCCCGCGCGCCGCGGCCAGCGCGAAATTGCCGCCCGAGCCGATGGCGGCGACGTCATGTTCGGGTTCAAGCACATCGCCCGCGCCGGTCACGACGAGAAGCGTCTTGCCGTCGGTGACAATCAGCATGGCTTCGAGCTTCTGCAGATACTTGTCGGTTCGCCAGTCCTTGGCAAGCTCCACGCAGGCGCGAGTGAGCTGACCGGGCGCAGCCTCGAGTTTCTTCTCGAGGCGATCAAGCAGAGTGAAAGCATCCGCCGTCGAGCCCGCAAACCCGACGACAACGTCCTGTCCGCCGGGCGCGAGACGCCGGACCTTCTTCGCAGTGCCCTTGATGACAGTCTGACCCAGGCTCACCTGACCGTCGCCCGCCACCACCACCTCGCCGCCGCGCCGGACGCCGATGATCGTCGTGCCATGCCAGCCGGGAAATGTCTCGTCTGCCATCAAACCCTCCGTTCGTCCGGCCCTATATGGCCTTGCCGCCCACCGGCCGCAACCGGCGCAGCAAAAGGGCGCCCGAAGGCGCCCCGTGCTCGATGTGGAAGAACTGCCTCAGATCGCCGACTCGATCCAACTCTGAAGCGCCGCTTTCGGCGCTGCGCCGACCTTGTTCGAAACGATCTGCCCGTCCTTGAACATGAACAGTGCCGGAATGCCGCGCACGCCCATCTGCGCCGGCGAATCGGGGTTCTCGTCCACGTTAACCTTCACGATCTTCACCTTGCCTTCGAACTGAGCGGAAAGCTCTTCAAGCGCGGGGCCGATCTGCTTGCAGGGGCCGCACCATTCGGCCCAGAAGTCCACGACGACCGGGATCGGCGATTGGCGGACTTCGTTGTCAAAAGTGGCGTCGGTAACGGGAACGGTGGCCATGGGCAGTCTCCAGTGCGTGAAGCGTTGCGCGAAAGGTATGGTCGAGCCCGAACGGCGTCAAGGGATGGTAGTGGATCGAAGTGCCGCCCTCACGATATCGGGAGGCAGCGGCATGAGGCGTCCGGTCCGCGTCCAGAGGATCGCGGTCTCGATCGGGCGGTCGGGATAGATCTGGCCGAGCATCGCAGCGTAGGCCCCCATCTGCCTCAGAATGCCGTCCGGCACGTCTTCGGGCCGCGCCGGGACAATGGCGTTTGACTTGTAATCGACCGCGACGACCCGGTCTGCAGTCACGAGAAGCCGGTCGATCGTTCCATGCAGAACGCGACCGGACAACTCGGCGACGGGCGCCGCAATCTCCACCTCGGCTAGCGCCCCGGGGACGAGGAACGGATTCATGTCCTCGGACAGGAGCACGCCGCGCGCTTCCGCGAGCAGTTCGGCGGCATCATCCGGTCCGGCCGGGTCCTCTCCTGTGGCCAAAAGCGCCTCGGCCGTCGCAGGCCAGTCCGCTTCGCGCCAAAGCGGCAGATGCTCCAGCAGCGCATGAAGTCGCGTACCGCGCCGCTTCGCACTGTCTTCGTCGAGCCCCTCCTCGCCCGGCAACGCCTTTGCGCCGCCAAGGGCAGAGGGCGAAAGCGCCGTATCGGGCGCCGGCGGGGTTGGCGCGGGCGTCGCAATCCAGCCAGGAAGATCCTGCGCAGCCCTGGGCGCCACGCTCTCGACTTTCATCGGTGCAGGCCAGTTGCCGTGTTCGAGCCGAAGGCCCGGTCCGAACTCGAACTCGGACCCGTCCGGACTCCGCCGCGCTGCGCCTGCCTTCTCAAGCCCCGCCTCGACGAGACGGTACCAGCTCTCGGTTCCCTCCCCCATCTCGCCCGCGCCGCAGGTGATCAGCCAGACCTCTGCCCGTGTCATCGCCACATAAAGAAGGCGCATCCGCTCCTCCTCCTGCTGCATCTTCAAGGCTGCGCGTTCTTCGGCGATGATTTCGGGACTTTCATCGGTGCGGGTTCGCCAGACGGCCTGGTCGTTGATTCTGTAGATTTCCTCGCGAATGTCGTTGCGTGGCTTGGCCGTGTCAGGAAGGAAGACAACGGGCGCCTCGAGACCCTTCGCACCGTGCACGGTCATGACGCGGACCGCCTTCGAGGCGGAATCGAGCCTCCTTTTCACTTCGACGTCATCGGTTTCCATCCAAACGATGAAACCCGTCAGGCTTGGCACTTCGGATTGCTCGAATGCCAGGGCCTGGGCGAGAAGAGCATCGATCCCGTCCTCGGCTTCCTGTCCAAGCCGACCGATGAGCCGACGCCGCCCGTCGTGCCGTGTGAGCAGCCGCTCGATCAGGTCGTAAGGCCTGAGGAAATCCGCCTGGCCCCGGAGATCGTCGAGAATGCGAAGGGTTTCCGCATGTTCCTGCGATTTCTCTCGCAGTGCAGACCAGAGATACACCCCTTCGCCCCTACCCTGCGCCAAGCTGTAAAGCTGCCCCTCGCTCCAGCCGAAAAGCGGCGATCTCAGCGCGGCGGCGAGCGACAGATCGTCCTCGGGCGTTGCGAGGAAGTTCATGAGCGCCGCGATGTCGCGCACAGCGAGTTCTCCGCCCAGTCGCAAGCGGTCCGCGCCGGCGATCTCAAGTCCCGCCGCCTTACAAGCGCGGATGATTTCGTGAAACAGCTCCGACCGGCGCTGGACGAGGATCACGATGTCGCCTTCGTCAAGTGTCTTCTCGCCGTCGCGGGTCGAAATACGGGTGCCGGCATCGATCATCCGGCGTATTTCGACCGCGATCCGGTTTGCGAGGATCACGGTGTGATGATCGTCGGGCAAAAGGTCGACCGGATCGAACCACTCCCTCTCTTCAGGCTTCTCCGCCCTTGGCACGGCTTCCCAAAGGTCGACGCGGCCGGGCAGGTCCGTGCGGAAGGCCACATGTTTCAGCGGCCCCCCAAGTCCACGATTGACACGTTCGTCGAAGGTCAGATCGACGGCTTTCAGAATTGCCTCGGACGAGCGGAAGGAATGCGTGAGTAGACGCTCCTGAAAAGGCGTCGCAATACCCTCATACTTAGCCCGAAAATGGTCGCGCATGGCCTCGAAAGCGCGCAGGTCGGCACCCTGGAAAGAGTAGATTGACTGCTTCATGTCGCCGACGACGAAAACCGTCCGTTCTTTTCCCCCCGCGCCCTCGCCTGCCGTAAACTCCTCCGCCAGTCGCTCGATGACCTTCCATTGCTGCGGACTCGTATCCTGCGCCTCGTCGACGAGAATGTGGTCGATCCCGCCGTCGAGCTTGTAGAGAACCCAGGAGGTCGCCAGCCGGTCGGACAATAGCGCCGCAGACCGTGTGATGAGGTCGTCGAAGTCGAGCCTGCCGGACCGCGCTTTGCGCTCCTCGTAAAGCGGCAGGAAGACGCGGGCGAAGCGATGAAGAGCATAGGTCCGCTCGGCGGCAGTGAGCGAGTAGAGCTTATCTTGAGCTTCCGCCACGCGCGCCATCAGCGCGTGGAACTCGCCGAGCAGTGGCCCAAGCGCCTCCTGCGCCTTCTTCGTGGGGACGCTGGCGGTCTTGGCCTCCGCCCGGAAGCGTCCGTCCTTGCGGTAAAGGAAGACCTCGCGAAGCGCGTAGAATGCTTCTTCAGGCCGCAAGCATGGCTCGATGTTCCGCAACGTCGCAGCAAGCTCGACCATCGTCTTGCTTTGCAACTCAAGGATCGGCGCCACCTCGTCGATCAGCGCGGATTCGCCGCCCTCGAAAGCGGACTTGTAGGCCGCTTTGTCATCAAAACCCTCACTTAAACTGAACATGGCGAGAGCTTCACTGCGTGAAAGTTCCTCGGAAAAATAGTCTCTGTTTCGGCAGATTTCGCCCAGAAATGGCATCAGGTCCTCGGATAGGCCATGCGTGGCCAGAGCATCAAACACCGTGGCGTCCGGTCCCGCCGCGATTTCCTCGACGATGTCCTGGCGCATCAGCCGCGCGGCGCGATCGTCGAGTTCGGAAAAGTTCGGAGAAACCCGCGCTTCGAGCGGGAAGCGGCGCAGGATAGCGGCGCAGAACGAATGGATCGTTTGGATCTTCAGCCCTCCCGGCGTCTCGATCGCGCGCGCAAAGAGCCTGCGGGCCCCCGCCAGTGTCTCCGCATTGATACGATCTTCGACTCCGAGGTCACGCAGTGCTTCGTTCAACTCTGACTCCGGCAGCATTGCCCAGTTGCCCAGCCGGTCGAACAGGCGGTTCTGCATCTCGCTGGCCGCTGCCTTGGTGTAGGTGAGGCACAGAATGCGCTGAGGTTCTGTCCCGCCGAGCAGAAGCCGTGCCACCCGGTCGATCAGCACGCGTGTCTTGCCGGACCCGGCATTGGCCGACAGCCAGATTGACTGCGCCGGATCGGCGGCGCGGATCTGGTTTTGGCTCGCGTCGTTGCGGTTCAACCGACGTCCTCCGGTTCGGATTTGTCGCCTGCCATCCATTCGCCGAAACGTGCGAGGTGGTCGTAGTCGCCGCGATGGCGGATTTCGAACACCGCGCGGCGGGAGATGTAACCGGTCTGCGGCTGGCCGTACCTGCCGATCAGCCGGTGCAGTTCCACCCATGTCTGCTCTACCAGCCCGTCGCCCTCGATGCCCGGCCGCTCGCCGCCGTCACCACCGAGATGGATGTAGGTGGTGCCTGCCACCTCCCTTGGACCAAGCTCAGCGAAGGCGCCACGTTCCGCCATCGCCGCTTCTAGCAGGAGTTGCTTGTCGAAGACCCGCTGTTTTTTGTCTGAGGGTGGCGCACCGGTCTTATAGTCGAAGATATGCACACGGCCGTCATTGAGAAGATCGATCCGGTCCGGCTTGGCAATCAACGTGAAAACCAAATTCTCAAGTGAAATAGAGCCTTTTTCTTCAAGAAGAAACGGCACGCCAAGCTCCTGGCGCGCGAGCTCGGACGTCAGAAATGTGTCGGCAATCCGCGAAAGGCGGCTCAGCCACAATCGCTGGGCGCTGGGCCAGGGAATGTCCTCGGCGAGCTTCGCCTGTGCCAGCGCCAACAGCCGCGCGCGCGCTTCGGCGAGGCCTTCACTCGCGGGGCGATCGCGGATGAAAGACTCGACGATTTCGTGCAACACCTTTCCGCGCAGCCGCGCGTCAGGCGCTGCACGTAGCGGGTCGAGCGGACGGAGGCGCAGGATGCGCTCAGCATAGACCGCGTAGGGGTCGCGAATCAGTTGCTGAATCGCGGTTACCGGAAGCGCTGTCGGACGTGCTTCGATTGGCGGGCGCGGGGCGGGGCGGGGCGCCTTCTTCGCCCGGTGTTCCCGACACGGCAGATCGACGGCTCGCCCGATTTCGAGCCACGCTTTGCCGCGCGCGCGCATCAAAGCCAGCGCTTCCGTGCCCCCTGAGACAGGCAGGCCGTTCAGGAGATTGGTAAGCCGGACAAGCCAGCGCGACGGGACGGTCTGCGCTTCGGCGTCGCGGATGGCGCGGGACAGGATCACCCGGCGCGCGCCGGCGGCCTGCTGAAAGTCGTGTGCGGATAGACCGACACGCCGTTCGGGCAACAGAAGACCCGCCTTCAGCCTCATCTGCCGCGAGAGCCAGGGATCCGGAGCAGGGTTTTCCGGCCAGACCCCATCGTTGAGGCCCGCGAGAATCACGAGGTCCGCGCCTTGGACGCGCGCCTCGAGCCTTCCCCAGATCATGATGTTCGGATGCGTGCGCTCGGTGCGCCGGACAGATCCGTCGCGAAGCAGAGCACCGACCAGATCGGCATATTCGTGCGGCCGAAACGTGCCGCCGTGGCTAGCCTCCCGCCGGATTTCCTCCATCTTGGCGCGCGCGGCGCGTCCTGCCTCCTTGCGCCAAAGCTTGCTTGCCGAACGCTGGCCCCCAGGTCCCGCCGCAAGGTCTTCGCAAAGCGTCAAATGCGTTTCTGCTATTTCGGGCAGTGGCCGTTCACCGACACCCTCGACAGCCCAGAACACCTGGCCGAGCCACTCTGCCCAAGTGATGCGCTCCCCCTCGCCATGCGCCTTCGCCCAGACCATCAGATCTCCAGGCGTCGGGAAAGCGGGTCCATAGCGTCGCAGTCGCAATTCCAGATCTCGGGTGAAACGCAAATGGTCGCCGCGCGTATCCGCGCCGGTTGACGTAAGCGGATGCTTCAGAAGCACGAGCAGCGCCTCGGTTGAAAGACGAGCGCCGAGAAGCTCTGCCGTATGGCGCAGAAATCGCCCCGGCGCCGATTGCGATAGCGGCTCGCCCGCGCTGTCGTCGGGAACGATGCCCCAGCGGTCGAGCGCCGCGGCGACCCGCCGCGTCAGCATCCGATCCGGCGTGATCAGAGCGGCCGTGCAGCCTGTTTCTGCCGCATCGCGCAGGCAGACGGCGATGGCCTGCGCCTCCTCTCGCGGAGATCCGGCCTCAATCAGCGTCAGTCCCTGGACCATCGGAGTGAGCGCGCCGAGAGCGGCGCCATCCTCAATCCATTGGTCAGTCACAGGCGCAGGCCTTAGCGCGAGCGAGATGAGCCGGTTCCGCGCCGGATCGGGCGCAGTGTCGTCCGACCATATGCGAATAGAATCGGGCGTCGTTCCCATCCGCCTAGTCAGGTGCAGGAAGCGGTATTGCGGATGATCCTCGCCCGGTATCGGCCCCGACGATAGGCTGTCCCAGGCTCTCTGCGGCATCTCGAAATCGACGCCCGGCAGAACGACCGCGCCTTGAGGCAAGTTCGCGACCGCTCGCATGAACGCCGCCGTCGCCCCGCGCGATCCGGTGGAGCCGGCCACGATAACAGGATCGGTCACGGGTTCATCAGTCCAGCGTCGCGCCAAGGATTCGATCACCTGGCGTTGGCGTGCTTCTACATCGGGTGGGGCGTCCAGTCCGAAGTAGGGCGCGACGATCCGAAGAAATGCCAGGCTGCGTTCCCAGTGAGCGGCGTGGTTCTCTGCAACCTCGGAGGCCTCGAACGCGTCGGGACTGACGCCTTCGCCGTGCATCTCGTCGATCAGCCGTGCAAGACTGTCGGCTAAGTCATAGATGGTGGTGTCAGCGGCGATATCTGGCTCATGCACCACCAGGCGCTTGATGAGCCTTGAAAGTTGTAGCCGCCGCCGCAGCGGCGGTACGGCAGCCGGAAGACCGGCCATCGGGTCCCGGCCCAGGTCTGTCACGAGCCGCAGCCGCGGCAAGAAGCGCGCGCCGTGAGCGTCGAAGGCGGTGCGGACACTTCGAAGCATGCGCGCAGAATTGACGTAGAGCGTGACGCGGGCCGTCGCCTCGGCTGCCGCCCCATCCATGCGTTCGACAATTCCGCGGACGACCGCGCGCGGAAAGTCGGTCCCCGGCGGCATGCCGAAAAGCCGCGGGCTGTCCTGCGGCTCAAACATTGCCGCCCTCCCGAATAAGCGTTTCGGCAAGAGCAATCGACTCGGGCCGTCCGACGTCGCACCAGTGCCCCTGATGTACGATGCCGAAGAGCCGCCCTTCGGCCAGCATCCGATCCCAAAGTACGTTGAGCGAAAAGGCGGTCTCTTCGATTGCAGCGAGCCCCGCGGGATTGAGGATCTGCGCCCCGGTGTACACGAACGCCCGGCCACGTGTCAGTCGGCCATGGCGGCTTAGATCGAAGTCACCTGCTCCAACGTGACCGATCGCGCTGTCCTTCGGCACGAGCAATAGCAGCGCATCCATCGATGCCGGATCCCAGGCAGCACGAAGTTCGCCTAGCGGATTGGCGCCGGTCCAGACCGCGTCGGTATTGAGTGTGAATACAGGCCCCGGCCCGAGGACCGGCAACGCATTTTTCAGCCCGCCACCGGTTTCTAGAACCGTCTCTGTTTCGTCCGAAAACAAGAGATCGCTGCGATCTGCAAGATGCGCGCGAATCTGCTCTGGCAGATAGTGGAGATTGATTACGATCCGGCCAATCCCCGCCGCATCCGCCTGCATCAGCGCATGGTCGAGCAATGGCCGCCCCGCAACCTCTACCAACGGCTTCGGCCGCGAGGCCGAAAGCGCGCCCATCCGGGTGCCAAGCCCGGCGGCAAACAGCATCAGGGCGTCGGGTGCTTGCCGCATTGATCCTCGATCCTGCGAATGCGCTCGGGCGTGGGTTCAGGAAGCCCCTCGCTCACCGCTGCGGCCAACCGCTCCAGCGACTTATGGGCGAGATTGCGCATGAGGTAACGCCAGACACGCGGAATGTGGGCGAGATAGCGCGGCTTTCCGCGATGCAAGGAGAGGCGCGCGAATATCCCGATGATGCGAAGCGCGCGCTGCGCGCCTAGCAGGGAATAGATTGCGCCGAAGCGTTCGGGATCCTCCCCGTTGGCTTCGACATAGCGGCCGACCATATTCAGTTCGATCTCTTCCGGCACATCGCGGCGGGCGTCCTGAAGAAGCGAGACGAGATCATAGGCGGGATGCGCCGCCACTGCGTCCTGGAAGTCCAGAAGCCCAAGCCGAGCCAAGCCGGTTCGGTCCGGTAGCCAGATCAGGTTCTCCGAGTGGAAATCGCGAAGCGACGTGATCAGCGGACCGGTTGAGATCCGCTCGTACTCCGCCTCGACCACTTCCGGCAACGCGTTTGCAGCGCTGTTCTGCGCCTCTCCAACTCCGGGCAGGTACCATCGCGGTACCAGTGCGACGAGCGCCCCGAGCGCCGCGCCGTCAAGTGGTTTGACGAATTCGGGGGTGGAGTGGCGGCGCAGATCGCTCAAGAAGTCGGTTGCGGCGGAGTAGAATTGCGGCTGACGTCTGGGATCGTCCTCGATTAAGCGCGCGATCAGCGCATCGCCCAAGTCCTCGAGAAGTAGCAACCCGTAGACGTGATCTTCCGCCAATAGGGCAGGAGGCGAGTAGCAGCGCTCGCGCAGCCACGTCGCCATCCGTGCAAAGTCGCGGGTGCTCGCGCCGCTATCCGGAGGAGCGATCATGAGTACCGCGCTTTCGCCGTTCTGCACCAGGCGCTCGTACCGGCGCGTAGATGCGTCTCCGGCGAGCGCCTGCCGCTCCGCGCAGCCCCAGCCCGCATGCGACAGGAAGGCCGCGCAGCGCTCCGTCACCTCAGTCATCCAGTTCTCCGGCCATGTTCGAAAGTCCGGCAATAACGGGGTGCCAGCGGGGCGCCGTCGATGAAAGCTGCGCTTCGCGCGCTTCTCCGGCGGAATCTGGGACGAGCGACAAGGTGAGCGCATCGGAAGGTGCGCGATCGCCTAACCTGTCGGGCCATTCGACAAGGCAGATCGCGGTCTCGAACGCCTCATCAAGACCAAGCTCGGCGAGATCGTCGGACAAGCCGAGCCGATAGAGATCGCAGTGCCATATCTCGATACCGTCCAAATCGTAGGTCTGGACGAGAGTGAACGTTGGCGAGGGGATGTCTTCCGCACGACCGAGCGCTGCCAGGCGCGCGGTGATGAGGCTGCGACAGAAGTGAGACTTTCCCGCCCCGATCGGCCCTTGAACAAGTATGACGTCTCCTGATCGGAGTTCCGGCGACAGACGTTCTGCAAGAGCAGCAGTGGCTGCCGCGTTCGGCAGCGTCAGTGACAGCGCGGAATCTCTGGCGGTGGCTTGCATAGCGCGACATTTACCGCTCCGGGTCGGAACCGCAAGGCGCATCACGGCTGGTTGGTCAGACCTGCTCGCGCTCCGCCGTCGCCGGCACTGCCAGCCGCCGCCTTCTTGGCGCGCGTCGAAGTTGCGGGCGCCCTGCATCGCGCCGTTCGAACCCGACCAGGCTCGCGCCGCCCGGGAGCGGGGCGCAGCGGCACGTGAGGACATCACCGCACAACAGCCTCACGTCCGAAGACCACTCCGCCCGCTCTGTGAGGTCGGAGACGAAGTCGCGAACCTCACCGAAGACCGGGTTCGGCAAGGCTGTCCCCTGCCAGATCCGCATGGAATCCACGATGGAGATTGTGCCGAGCGTGGCGTCCGGATCGATCTCCCAGAGGGCATCATAGGAGGTGTTCGACATGATGAGTTCGCCGGCAGGTGAAAACACGGCCATGGCTTCGTCCAGCGTGTCGACGACTGACTGACCGAGCTCGATCTCCGAACGGAAATGGCGCGTCAGCGTGATTTCGGCGGTGATGTCCTCGATCAGAAATGCCACGGCGCCGTCGGGATGCGGACGTCCGATAACCCTGTAGGTCTGGCCCGAGGGGAGTGTCCAGGTCTCTTCGTAAAGGCCGCTTTCGGCAGCCTTCTCAAGCTCCAGCATCTGCTGTCGCCACCCCTGGTAGTCCTTCGGCTCGGGGATCACACGAGCCTCGCGAAGCCGGTCGAGGAACGCGAAGAGCGTAGGCCGCGCCGACAGGAATTCCGCGCCGATCGAGGTCAGATCCACGAGTGCGGGATTGAAAAGAGCGAGTTTGCGCTGTCGGTCGAAGATCGCAAGACCGATGGGCAGATGAGCGAAGGTTTTTGTGAGCGTCTGAATGAATTCGCGAAGTGCGGTTTCAGCCCTGACTTCCCCATCGGCGGGAAGCGCGAAATTCAGACGGTCGCTGCCGGCTGGCAAACTGTGCAGCTCATACCAGCGCGCACAGGTCTCGGGTTGGCCTTCGAGTTTTGCGCGCCTCGGCTTGTCCGGCTCCCTTGCCGCTTTCGAAAAGAGTTTCGGCACAGGCCAGGTGAGTTCGTCTTCCATCAGGCCGCGGGTATCGACTACGCAGTCGAGGTAAGCGGTGTTGGCCCAACACACCGCGCCATCCGCATCCGTGCGCCAGACCAGGAGCGGCGCCGACCCGAGCGTTTCGCGTAGCGCGCTCAGTTCTTCCTTCTGGGCGCGGAGGCAGAGGCTGTCGACGAGGACGCTCTGACCCTCAGCAGATAGATCCGTCAGCGTCAGTCGCGCGACCCGGCCGAGCCATTCCGCACGAAGCGTCAGGCCCGTTCCGGCCTTGCCCTCGAGCTCGATTTCGCCCTTGTCGGCGAGCGTCGCGATTTCTGCTTCGAAATTCGGAATACGCTGCGAAAGGTAGGCTGCAAGCTTGCTCCATTCCGATCCCGGCGCGTGGATCGTATCGAGAAGTGTGCGCGCGGCGCCGGTGGCGTCCAGAAGTTCACGCTCCTCGAAAAGAAACATGGCCTGTTCCTGAGGTGCGGCGAGAGAGGCCAATGTCGGTTTCGCGCGCCTCCGCGCGGGCATGACTGAGAGGAGTAGCAAGGCCGCAAGCGCGGCAGTGAGAGAAGTTGCAACGAGAACTGCCGCAAGCACGAGCGGAGAAACCATGTCAAATCCATTACCTTACGGGGTCTGCGCACCTTGATGGCAAACTTCATCTATAGAGTTAACGTGTCGTTAACTTCGCAACCTTTTGGCGAAATTTAGACGAATGGTTAACAGCCTATCCAAGAACAGGCTGATTGTCTCCAAGTCCGCCCGTTTTCGCCACCATTTCGATTTGGTCGCGGGGCCAGACGACCTCGATATTGGCGCCTGAACGATCGGGCCGCTCTTCCTCTGAAAGAAAGGGATCGGCGCCGTTCCGGAAACTGAGTATGGCGCCGGTACGCTCAAGGAGCGTTTTCGCAATGAAGAGACCCAACCCCATGCCTTCATATTCCGGGCGCCTCACTTGACCGTCTTCGCGCTTGCGCCGAAACAGCGGATCACCAATTCGGCCTATCATTTGCGGCGGAAAGCCGTCGCCGTCATCCGCGATCGTCACAGCAAGCGACCGATCGGTCCAACTCGCGTCGATCCAGACGTTTCCGTGGGCGAAATCGACCGCATTCTGAATAAGGTTGCGAAGTCCGTGCACGATTTCGGGCTTACGGGCGATGGTGGGTTGACTGCCGTCACGCGCCGGTTCGTCGTGAAGCCGAAAGTGCAGCGCCTTGCCTCGGTTCAGATGCGGTTCCGCAGCCTCGCGGATCACGGCGGCAAATGGTGCGGAGCGGAGATGTAGGTCGTCCTTTCCGGCCCGGCCCATCGAGCGCAGAATATCGCGGCAGCGGTCGGCTTGCTGACGTATAAGCTCCGCATCGGCCTGTAAGTCGGAATCTTCGGCGAGCTCAGCGGCGAGCTCGGTGCTCACGAGTTTGATCGTGGCGAGCGGCGTACCGAGCTCATGCGCGGCAGCGGCAATTACGCCGCCCAGATCCGTCAATTTCTGCTCGCGCGCAAGCGCCGCCTGCGTCGCGAAAAGGGCTGCACCCATAGAGTGGATCTCGGACGCGACACGCCGGGCGTAGAGCCCCAGGAAAACCACACCGATCACGATGGCGAGCCAAAAGCCGAAGCCGAAGATGGGCGGCACGCTGATCTCCGCACCGTCTTTCAGTCGAAGCGGCAGGTGGATAAACGCGAGGATCGTCACGAGAGTGATCGTTGCGGCCCCGAGGAAGACGGTCGCGCGGGTCTGAAGCGCCGTCGCGGCGATGGTCGCAGGTGCGAGAATTAGAAGCGCGAAGGGATTGTTAAGCCCCCCCGTGAGGAACAGAAGCAGCGCGAGTTGTGATGTATCGAACAACAGCGTGAGCATCGCCTCGGTTTCGGTCAGCCGCTTGCTTCCGGGATACACGAGAGCGGAGAAAAAGTTCACCGCCACCGCAGCGCCGACAACAAGCAGGCAGAGAACCAGATCGAGATCGACATCGTAGTAGGTTGAGGCGACCAAGATCGCGACGACCTGACCGGAGATTGCCATCCATCTGAGAAGGACAAGCGTCCGCAGCCTGACCCATTCGCTATGCGCTATATGGGCGCCGATCTCCGCGCCCTCACTTTGGATGTCAGTCCCGGGGGCCGGCGTTGTCATGGCGGGTCCTGTTGTCGCATTCGGGCGGTTCCGATTGATAGTCGGCCCCGAATGCGCGATCAATGCCGCCGACCGGGAAGGAGGAAATTCATGGCCGTTTCGGTAAGAAGCTACTCGATCGCGGCGACCTCGGTGGTGGCGATTGCCCTGATCGCCATTTACTCGATTTCGCGCAACGGCGTAGTCGATCAGTTTTCGGATTGCCGGACCACACGGATGGCAGCCGGCGGCACGGTCATTGGTGGCACTTTCACACTGACAGATGAAAACGGGCAAAGCGTCACGGACAAGGATATCATTACCAAGCCGACCCTTCTCTATTTCGGCTACACGTTCTGCCCGGACGTTTGCCCCATGGACACGGCGCGGAACGCCGAAGCGGTGGATGCATTGGAAGAGCAGGGCTACGACGTAACTCCGGTCATTATCTCCGTAGACCCGACACGCGACACGCCCGAAGTCCTCAAAGAATGGACGGATTACATTCACCCGCGGATGATCGGTCTGACCGGCACGCCCGATCAGATAGCGGACGTGGCGAAAACCTACCGAACATACTACAAGGTGCCCGAGAGCCCCGAGGACGAATACTATCTCGTTGATCACGCGACACATACATATCTCATGCTTCCCGATCACGGCTTCGTCGAGTTCTTCTCTCGCGACACGACACCGGAAGTAATCGCCGAACGTGCAGCCTGCTTCATAGACGCCGCCGCGAGCTAGTTTGACCCCCGCGCTCATTGGTCATAAATCTGAGTAAGTCTGAAGCAGGAAACTCGCATGTCTGACGGCGATAGCGACGAAATCGGCCCGGATCGAAGCCTTCTGCTGGTCGATGACGACGCACCATTCGTAAATCGACTTGCCCGGGCGATGGAAAAACGCGGTTTCGAACCCGTGACTGCCGAGACAGTCGCGGAAGGGCGCCGCATCGCCCAGACGCGCCCGCCTGCTTATGCGGTCGTCGACCTGAGGCTCGGTGACGGCAATGGCCTTGACGTCGTAGAGGTGCTGCATGAGCGTCGGCCAGATTGCCGTGTCGTCGTTCTGACCGGCTACGGCGCGATTGCAACGGCGGTCGCGGCTGTCAAGATCGGAGCGGTCGACTATCTGTCCAAGCCTGCCGACGCGAACGATGTGACAAATGCGCTCCTCGCTCGGGGAGACGCACTACCGCCACCACCCGATAATCCGATGTCTGCAGACCGTGTGCGCTGGGAACACATTCAGCGGGTCTATGAATTGTGCGACCGCAATATTTCGGAAACCGCAAGGCGACTGAGCATGCATCGGCGCACGCTGCAGCGGATTTTAGCCAAGAGAAGCCCAAAATAAATAGACTATCCTGTATTTTAGGACAGGGGTCGATCTTGCAAACCCGTGCGCGACGTTATTACTTGCGCTTCATGGGGTAGGATTGAAAGGAAAGTAACCGTGAAGATTGATCTCGATACACTGTCCCTCAAGGACCTGAAGGATCTTCAGAAGCGCGTAACCCGTAAAATCAGCGACTTTGAAGAGCGAAAGAAACGTGAAGCCTTGGCGGCAGTCGAAGAGAAAGCCAAGGCGATGGGATACTCACTGAACGAACTGGTCGGCGCCTCAGCTGTCAAAAAGCGCAGGCCGGCAAAGCCCAAATATGCCAATCCTGCCAACAAGTCTGAAACCTGGACCGGCCGGGGCCGCAGGCCGCGCTGGGTCGAAGCTGCTCTGAAATCGGGCAAGACCCTCGAAGATGTCGCGATCTAGACAGCTTTCAGAAGCCACCGGATGACGGTTCGGGCAGCCGCCCGGACCGACCCTTTCGGTGTCACGATGAAGTAGCCGGGCCCCTCCTCATCGGCCTCGAATGCGAGGCGCAGGTTGCCCGCGGCAAGGTCGTGCTCCACCAAGGCGGTCGCGCTCAGATGAAGCCCATAGCCTTGGCGCGCTGCGGCAAGCGCCAGTTCTTCGTTCCCAAACTCAGTGATGGAGAGCATGTCGGGGTCAAGGCCCGTGCAACAGATAATCCAGCTCCGCTGTTCGGGCCAATGTTCCTCCAGGATCCAGGGAAGCCCCGCCATTTCGGCGGGCGAGAGATTTTCGCGCCCCTCGAACAGGGCCGGCGCACCCACGACGACATAGCGAGCTGACGTCAGATATCGCGCCTCGACGCCGGGCCACTCTCCCATCCCGAACCGTATCCCGAAATCGATGCGTTCGCGCCTGAGGTCTAGCACATTGGGATCGGGCCTGAGCGACACTGCAATGTCGGGGTGATCAGCCCATAGCCTGCCAAGCCGCGGCATTAGCCAGTTGTTGGCGAAAGCCGGTGTGAGCGTGATCGTTACCGGCAGGCTCTCGGCGCCAATCCTGAGGTCGTCCACGGCCGACTGAATGGCGCCAAAACTTTCGGTGAGAGCCGCGGCAAGCGCTGCTCCTTCCGACGACAGTGCCAGGTTTCGGCCGCTTCTCGTAACCAGCGGTACTCCGAGCGCCGCCTCGAGCGCACGAACCTGCTGCGCGACGGCGGCATGCGTAACGTTGAGCGACCGCGCCGCAGCGCTGAAGCCGCCCAAACGCGACGTCGCCTCGAACGCCCGCAACGCTGGCAGCGGTGGCAGATGAAGCCAGTCGATGTCAGGCATATGATAGTTTAGCTAACAAGTCTGAAACCCTTCTGACTCAGAAAAATAACAAACATCTTCTATCTTCGATACATCGCTCTTAGCAGGAGGACTATCATATGTTAAGCATTCTTGCAGATACCTACCGCATCGCGACGCTCATGCCGACCACGCGTCACGACACCGGACGTCGGCCCGATCCTTGCCATGATCGCCGCCGCCGTCGCAGCTGGCTATCTCTGGCTGGGCTGCACCTCTAGGCAATGGCGGCCTGCATGAGCCGGGAATGCGTTGCCAGAAACTCCGCGCGCGCCTCGACGGGTGCGCGCGGGCGTATCCTGGCCCCTCGCACCAGCGCTTCGTCCGGCGCACCAAAGAAGCGGTCCGCCTCTGCTCGGCTAAAGCCCGCGATCTGGATTGCTTCCAGCCAAGCCGAAATGCGGTCAGCCCGCTTGATTCCTTTCTTGATCGCGGCGGGAAGCTGCGCGGGCAGTCCGAAGCGCAGATGAATTGCCGCCGCGAGCCGA
This sequence comes from Defluviimonas aquaemixtae, assembly GCF_900302475.1. Classification (NCBI taxonomy): domain Bacteria; kingdom Pseudomonadati; phylum Pseudomonadota; class Alphaproteobacteria; order Rhodobacterales; family Paracoccaceae; genus Albidovulum; species Albidovulum aquaemixtae. The sequence goes on along the minus strand of NZ_OMOQ01000002.1, from coordinate 187,032 downwards.
TCATCGAGCGCGCCGTAACCCGGCCCAACCGCCGCCTTCACCGGACTGATCATGTCGCCGATCACATATTCCGGCGCGTCGTGGAGAAGGGCGGCAAGCTGCCAGCGCGCCGCGATCCCCGGATTTGCGCGGGAAAAAAGCTGTTCGACCAGCAGCGAATGCTCCGCCACTGAGTAGGGCCAATCGCCGACGGTCTGACCGTTCCAGCGGGCGACGAAGGCCAGGCCATGGGCGATATCCTCGATCTCGATATCCATCGGCGTCGGATCGAGAAGATCGAGCCTGCGGCCCGAAAGCATGCGTTGCCAAGCGCGTGGCTGCTTTGGTGGCATTCCAGGTTCCCTTCCTTGTTCCTCGCCTCGCAATCGCTGACGCGAACGTGTCAGAGAGTTAATGGCAAAAGCCGGATCGCGCCACCAAGTCTGAAGGTACCTACAACCTGCGGGCAGCCGATCCGACAGGCGGCGCCCCTACACGAAAGGACGACGCCGTGTTCAAACGAACCTTCACCTTAGCTCTCGTTCTCGGCGCGGCCGCTCTCGCCCCGCCGTCCCATGCGCAACAAATCCTTCCCTGCTTCGAACGCGGTCACCTAATCGAAAAGCTCGCGGGTGGATACGGCGAGCGCCAGACCGGCGCCGGCCTGAGCGGGCCGCAGCAACTTGTCGAGCTTTGGAGTTCTTCCGAAACCGGCAGCTTCACAATCGTGCTGACGCAGCCCGATGGGAGAAGCTGCGTTCTGGCCACTGGCACGAGCTGGCAAATGAAGCGCAACAGCGAGGCTGAGCGGGTCTCCGGCTGATACCCGTGACGAGGTCGCCACCCGGTGGCAAACCTGCCCAAACTATCGTGTATTGAGGCACAACTCGCCTTAGTTTCGAGGTGCGCCTGTTCCCCCACTTGCTCTGCATGATGCACCGCGAAGGCGGCGGCCATACTGAGATTCCCGGAGTCTTGGCGGAACCTGACAGATTGCCGCCCGACCCGCGCAATGCTATCTGGGCGGCAACGGAATTCATCGGGAGCACGGCTCATGCCGAAAGACTATGTCGTCAGGGATATCGCTCTGGCCGCCTATGGCCGCAAGGAGCTCGACATCGCCGAAACCGAGATGCCGGGGCTCATGGCCCTGCGCGAGGAATTCGGTGCCACCAAGCCGCTGACAGGTGCCCGGATCGCCGGCAGTCTGCACATGACAGTCCAGACCGCGGTCCTCATCGAGACTCTGAAGGTGCTTGGCGCGGACATTCGGTGGGCGTCATGCAACATATTCTCCACCCAGGATCACGCCGCCGCCGCGATCGCCGAGAGCGGCGTCCCGGTCTTCGCCATAAAGGGCGAGACGCTTGAAGACTACTGGGCCTATACCGACAAAATCTTCCAGTTCGAGGAAGGCACGGCGAACATGATCCTCGACGATGGCGGGGACGCGACGCTTTACATCCTCATGGGCGCGCGGGTTGAGAATGGCGAAACGGACCTGATCGAGACACCAACCTCGGAGGAAGAGGTCTGCCTTTTCAACCAGATCAAGAAACGACTGAAGGAAAGCCCCGGCTGGTTCACAAGACAACGGGATGCGATCAAGGGTGTGAGCGAGGAAACCACAACCGGCGTGCACAGGCTATACGACCTGCACAAAAAGGGCCTGCTGCCCTTTCCGGCGATCAATGTGAACGACTCCGTCACCAAGTCAAAATTCGACAACAAGTACGGCTGCAAGGAAAGTCTTGTCGACGGAATTCGCCGCGCGACTGACACGATGATGGCCGGCAAGGTCGCCGTCGTCTGCGGCTACGGTGACGTGGGCAAAGGCTCTGCCGCCTCGCTTCGCGGCGCGGGCGCTCGCGTGAAGATCACCGAGATCGACCCGATCTGCGCGCTGCAGGCGGCTATGGACGGCTACGAAGTCGTCGTGCTGGAAGATGTCGTCCGGGACGCGGACATCTTCATTACCACGACCGGCAACAAGGACGTCATCCGGATCGAGCACATGCGCGAGATGAAGGACATGGCGATCGTCGGAAACATCGGCCATTTCGACAACGAGATTCAGGTCACCTCGCTCAAGAACCACAAATGGACCAACGTCAAGGACCAGGTGGACATGATCGAGATGCCGTCCGGGAACCGGATCATTCTTCTTTCTGAAGGGCGGCTGCTGAATCTCGGGAACGCCACCGGCCACCCCTCGTTCGTGATGTCCGCGTCTTTCACCAATCAAGTGCTGGCGCAGATCGAGCTTTGGACCAAGGGCAAGGACTACAAGCCGGGGGTCTATATCCTGCCCAAGCATCTCGATGAGAAGGTCGCACGACTGCATCTTAAGAAGATCGGGGTCAAGCTGACCGAGCTGCGGCTGGATCAAGCGGATTACATCGGGGTGACAGTCGATGGACCGTACAAGTCCGATCACTACCGCTACTGAATAGTGGCCTTCGGCCGGGCGAATTGAAACCGCGTCCGGCCGGCCCCTGCCGTTGGACATGGGCAAAAGCGGCGGATTTTCCCCTGCAATTCTGCACGCGGGTGAGTTTTTCTTTGCCCGGTTGCGGAAATCAACTTAGTTTCCGCGCGGGGGGATGCGGGCGTCGTATGCCTCATGCAGTCTTAACAGGGATAGTGGAGTAATACCCATGGGCAAGAGAGACGAGTTGATCGCGAGATATGCCGACGATCTGAGGACAAAGTGCGGCATGACGCCGAACATGGACCTTCTGACCAAAGTGACGATCGGCTGCGGTCCGTCGATCTACGACGCCGATGCCTCGACCGTCGCTGGCAGCCAGGAATCCGAGCTCGAGACGGTCAAGAAGAACTTCCTGATCAAGAAGCTGGGCCTCAGCGATGGCCCTCAACTCATGGCCGCGATCAATTCCGCCATCGAGACCTACGGCCGGGCCGAGCGCAACAAGTACCGCGCCGTCATTTACTACATGCTGGTCAAGCACTTCGGCAAGGAGTCCGTCTATCGCTGACGGCCGTGATTGCGGGGCGCCCGGGCCACGCTGGGCGTCCGATTGACCGAGTTAACGAACAGTTTCGACAAGCGTTTGATTTTGAACGACATTTTCACTAGAGATCGCTTGCCAGAATCGAGGTCAGCGCCTAGCGTGATCTCAACAGGCCAGGACGGCCGAGACCTTTTCAGTTTCACACGGTGCAGGGGTGCACACGGGGTGGCGAAGGGTCCCGGCCGGGCGGTCGGGGCCCTTTGTATCGTCTAGAACAGCCCCAGGACCGCTCCGATGATCGAGCTCCCGAGAACGGCATAGCCGCCATCGATATAGGTCAACATCTTTGGCCGGTCCGAATAGGCGTAGTTGGTTACGATCCAAGGCAGCGCAATGAACGCGCCCAGTCCGAATCCCCCGACGAGCCCGGCGCCGAAGCTATCGATTCCCGACATTCCGAACACGTGGCGCATCATGCCGGCCACGACCAGCATCGCCACACCGGCCTTTACGAAAGGCGCCATGCTCTTGTTTGCGGGCTTGCCCTCTGCGTCGACCGCGATGCCCGAGGCGTCGACCCACTGCTTGGACAAGCTCATGTACCAGAAGGCGCCAAAGCCATATCCCGCCGCCGCCGCCACAATCACGCTGATGAGTTCCATATCGTATCCCCGCGCACATTATTATCGGGCGGCATGATGCCGCACCTCTGCCGTGTGGTCTACAGGCCGCCGAGCTCGCAGACGATCTTCCATTCACTCTCGGTCACTGGCTGCACTGACAGACGTGTATTCTTCACCAGTACCATTTCTGTCAGGCGCGGATCGGACTTGATCTCATCAAGCGTGACCGGGCGCGGAAACGGCTTCACCGCGCGGATGTCGACGCAGTCCCAGCGCGGATCGTCAGTCGTGCTGTCCGGGTGACTTTCGGCGCATACCTCGACGATGCCGACAATCTCCTTCCCCACATTGGAGTGATAGAAGAAGCCGCGATCGCCGATCTTCATCGCACGCATGTTGTTGCGCGCCTGGTAGTTGCGGACACCGTTCCATTCCTCACCCGCGTCGCCCTTGGCAACCTGCTGGTCCCAGCCCCAAGCGTCGGGTTCCGATTTGAAAAGCCAGTATGACATCAGCCGATCACCTTCTTCAAATCCATGACAGTCACGCTATCGAACAGCCCTGGCGCCGTGTAGGGGGCGCCCGCCACCCAGCCCTCCGCGTCGGCGGTGCTGTCCGCGTCGAGGGCCATCACCGACCCCCGCATTCCTCCGTCCGCGATCGGCGGGCTCGTCATGCGCACGATGCCGGTCTGTTCGATGCGGTTCAAATGGGCGGTGCGTGTGCCAAGCGGCGTCTGCGATTGTTCTGGCTTAGCGTGGCGCATCAAGGTGAAGAGCATGGCTATTCCTTCCTGAGTGGGCGCGACAGAAGTTGCGACATGGCGTCGCTTATCGAAATCTTCCGGTCGACAAGCGCCGCGACCATGGCCGCTATCGGCATCTCAAGATCGAGCGTTTTGGCTAAGATAGAGACCGCTTTAGCAGTTGCAGCGCCCTCCACGGTCGTTTGGGGATCGAACTTCTCGGCCGCGCCCAACGCGCGGCCGTAGCGGAAGTTGCGCGAGCCATCAGACGTGCAGGTCAGCACCAAGTCGCCAAATCCCGACAGCCCAGCCAGCGTCTCGCTCTGGGCGCCAAGCCGTATCGCAAGGCGGTTCATCTCGGCGAAGCCCCGGGTCATCAACGCCGCGCGCGCGCTGTCGCCGAGGCCCGCCCCGACCACCACGCCTGCGGCGATCGCGATCACATTCTTCAGCGCGCCGCCCAGCTCCGCGCCCCGCACATCGCTACTGAGGTAGAGGCGGAGGACCGGTGTGGAGAGAGCCTCTTGCAGCGCGGCACCCGTGCGATCGTCGCGGCAGGCAAGCGTCAGCGCCGTTGGAAGCCCCCGCGCAATGTCGGCGGCAAAGCTCGGCCCGGTCAACACCGCAATCTGTGCCTCTGGGCAGGCCGCGCTGATGATATCCGTCGCGCCGCGTTGGGTCGCGAGATCGATCCCCTTGGCGCAACTCACGAGGATGCGACCGTTCAGCGTTGCCGAATGAAAGGTCAGGAATCCCGCCAGCTGCTGCATCGGAACCGTCAGGAGAACGATCTCGGAAGCCACCGTCCCGATCTCGGATGTGATCGCCAATCGAGCGGGGAAGCGAACGCCTGGAAGCCTTCGCTCATTCTGCCGATCGCGGCTCATCAGGCGGACGACATCGGTGTCGCGCGCCCAAAGCGTGACATCGGCGTCGTGACGCGCCAGCGCAATGGCGAGCGCCGTGCCGAAAGCGCCCGCGCCGAGGACGGCAACACTCATGCCTTTGCCCCCTTTTTCCCACCGCCGATCAGCGAACGCTTCGAGGGATCGAGCGGCCAGCGCGGCCGCGCCACGAGTTCGGCCTCGTCGACCAAGCCTAGGCGAAAGTGCTCGATTCCCGCCCAGGCGATCATGGCGGCATTGTCGGTACAAAGTGCAAGAGGCGGAGCAACGAAGTGAACGGCAGCATTCGTGCAAACAGTCTCTAGTATGCCACGAATTGTCTGATTTGCTGCGACACCTCCTGCCACCGCAAGGACAGGTTGTGCGGGTGCAAGCGCGATGTATTCGCTGATCGCACGCCGCGATTTCTCTGCGAGCACATCTGCGACGGCGGCTTGAAATCCTGCTGCAAGATCGGCGCGATCCTGCTCCGTCAGGCCGCCTTTTTCGGCGACCACCGCGTTGCGCGCTCTGAGAAGTGCGGTTTTCAGCCCCGAGAACGACATATCGCAGCCCGGCCGATCTAGAAGCGGACGCGGAAAGTCGAAGCGTGCTGGATCTCCTCCGAGCGCCGCCGATTCGACCGACGGCCCGCCCGGCTGCGGCAGGCCAAGCAGTTTGGCGGTCTTGTCGAAGGCCTCGCCCGGCGCGTCATCAATCGTCCCGCCAAGCCGCGAGAAGCTGTTCGGCCCCTCGACGATTACGAACTGGCAGTGCCCGCCCGAGACAAGCAGCATGAGATAGGGAAAGTCGAGCGCATCGGTCAGTCGCGGCGTAAGCGCATGGCCCGCGAGGTGGTTAATCCCGAGCAGCGGCAGGCCGCTCCCCGCCGCGAGGCCCTTGGCGCACATCACCCCCGCGATCACCCCGCCGATCAGTCCCGGTCCAGCCGTGACAGCGATGGCGTCGAGGCTGTCGAGCGACAATCCGGCGGTCTTCAGTGCTTCTTCGACGCAGAGATCGATCTTCTCGGCATGAGCGCGCGCCGCGATTTCCGGCACGACGCCACCAAAGGGCGCGTGCAGGCCGGTCTGGCCGTATACAACGGAGGACAGGATCTCCGCCCGCCCACCGCTATCGCGCACGACGGCCGCTGCGGTGTCGTCGCAGCTTGATTCCACGCCGAGGATTGTGATCGTGTTGCCCATGCCGCGGTCGGTTGTGACTGCCATATCCGGCAGGTAGCACCGGCGGACAAGCCGTACAATCCCGAGGACACCATTGAAGCCGACCCGTGCCACCCTGCTCCTGACCCGGCCTGAAGCGCAGTCGCAGCGTTTCGCCGAGGCGTTTCGCGAGCGGTTCGGAGCGGACTGGCCGATTGTCATCTCACCTCTCATGCGAATTGCCTATCTCGACCCCGGCGATTTGCCCGAGCATGAGTTCGACCTGATATTCACTTCGGAGAACGCAGTTGCAGGTTATGCGCGTCTGATCAATCGGCGGGCAGGGACCGCCTGGTGCGTCGGACGGCGCACGGAAGATGCCGCATTGCGTTGCGGCTTCCGGACCCGCGTTGGACCAGGCAATGCCGCCGGCCTCGTCGAGGCGATCCGGCGCGATTATGCGGGGCGTCCATTTCTATGGCCGCGCGCAGTCCACGCAGCGAGAAATATCGCGACGGAGCTCAGTTCCGCTGGAATAGAGACAATTCCAGTCGTCGTTTATGATCAGCAATCGTGTGAACCGACGCCAGAGGCCCTGCGCCTCACCCAGCGCGATGCGCCGATCCTTCTGCCGCTTTTTTCGCCGCGCGCAGCAATAATTGCTGCGGCAGCCTTTCCAGACCCCGCCGCCGCACTCTTCATAGCGGCGATGAGTCCTGCGGTCGCCCGCGCCGCCGACAAAATACCGGCCAGACGCCTCGTTGTCGCCGAACAGCCGGATGACCCGTCCATGCTCGCGGCCCTCGGCGCGCTTGCCCGCCCGGATAAGACGGCTTGAGGCGCCGCGCCTAGGCAACTAGATTGAACTGACCGGGGCTGCCCGGTCGCATGAGTTTGATGCTGTGGAGGCGAAGTTTTCAGTGGCCAGATCCCGCAAGACCGACTCCGATAAGCGAACAGAATCGGCCCAATTGCCGGAAAGCGAACAATCCGAAGAGTTCAAGAGCGAGATGGAGGATGTCGGTGCCGCTTTGAGCGTAGCCGATGACTTCAAAGCCGAAACGAACGCCGAAACGGGGTTCGACTCCAAACCGGCGGAGGGTGCCGCTACCGACGGCTCTGAAGCCGAAGCGATTGCCGAATCTGATCCGTCCATCGATCCGGTGGAAGGCGGCGCGTCGGAACCGGAAACCGTCACTGAGCAAGAGACGCCGGACGAACCTCGCGCCACGGCGCCCGCCGAACGCCCCCGGCGGGGCGGGTTCGTTCCCGTGGTTCTTGGCGGTGTCATTGCGGCCGGATTGGGCTTCGGTGCCGCGACATACGTAATGCCTGATCTTCTCAGACCAGAGGCTCCGAGCGACGAGCTGAACGCCTTGAATGAACGACTCTCGGTGCAGGACGGCCGCATATCGGAACTGCTTCAGGACGTCGCCGCATTGAAGTCCGAACTGGCAGACAAGGTGACCGAAGGCGTAGTTACCGAACGAACCGATGCGCTTGACGCACGGATCGCCGACTTACAAGGCGCGCTTGGCTCGATCGAGGCGCGCCTGGGCGATCAGTCCGGAGCGCTGGACGATGTGGGGGCACGGCTTGTCGAGCTGGAGAAACGTCCCGCTGCCAGCGGCGCGGCCTCGGCCAGCGCGCTCGAGGCATTCGGGCGCGAGATGGAGGCGATGCGCGAAGAGATCGCCGACCAGCGCGCGACGGCTGACGAGGCACAGAAAGCTATCGAGAATGCCGCGCAAGCCGCATCCGAGCAGATGGCCGCGATCGCGGATGAGGCCGAGCGGTTGCGCCAGGAAGCGGCCGAAACAGCAACGTCGGCCGCCGCCCGTGCCGCGCTGAGCCGGCTGCGCTCGGCCCTCGACAGCGGTGCGGCACTCGACCCCGCGCTGGCCGATCTGAAAGCGACCGGAGTAGAGATACAGCCGGCATTGGCAGAGCAATCCCAGGGTGTGCCTACGGAGGCGGCGCTTCGCGAGGCGTTTGCCCCGGCCGCGCGCGATGCGCTCAGTGTATCGCTGAAAGAAACCGTCGAGGGGGGTGCGTGGGACCGGCTCGGCGCCTTTGTGCGCAGTCAGACCGGCGCGCGGTCGCTTAGCCCAAGGGCGGGCGATGACCCCGATGCGGTCCTGTCACGGGCCGAGGCGGCGCTGAAGGCGGGAGACCTGGCCTTGGCCGTAGCTGAAATTGAGGCCTTGCCACCGGATGGCCAGGCCCGGATGGCCGAGTGGGTAGCGCTCGCCCAACGCCGCATGGATGCGGTGGAAGCTGTGAATGAAATCAGCCGCGCGATGGAGTAACGGTTCATGATCTGGTCGTTCATCAAGATCGTCTTGTTTGTCGCGGTGGTGGCCGCGCTGACGCTCGGCGCGGCATATCTCGCCGAAACAGGCGGCGGTATCCGAATCTCGCTCGCGAACATGGAATTCTCGCTCGGTCCGATTCAGGCTCTGATCGGTATTCTTCTTCTTCTGCTCATCTTCTGGCTGGCACTGAAGCTTGCGGGTCTCGGCGTTGCGGTATTGCGATTCCTGAACGGCGACGAAACCGCGATCAGTCGCTATTTCGACCGCAACCGCGAGCGGAAAGGTTTTCAGGCACTGGCCGACGGGCTGATGGCGCTTGCATCAGGCGAGGGACGAGTGGCCATGTCCCAGGCTGCGAAGGCGGAGAGGTATCTGCACCGGCCAGAGCTCACCAATCTTCTCACTGCGCAGGCTGCAGAGTTGTCGGGCGATACGAAGCGCGCGACGGAAGTCTACAAGCGGCTCCTCGCAGATGACCGAACGCGGTTCGTCGGCGTGCGCGGGCTGATGAAGCAGAAGCTGGCCGAGGGCGACACCGGAACCGCCCTGAAGCTCGCCGAAAAGGCGTTCTCGATGAAGCCGAAGCACGAGGATGTGCAGGACACGCTGCTGCAGCTCCAAACCGGAAGCGGCGACTGGAAGGGTGCGCGCCAGGTCATCGGAACGAAACTGAAACAGGGCTTGCTGCCGCGCGACGTGCACCGGCGTCGCGATGCCGTCCTGGCACTGCAGGAGGCGCGGGACGTGTTTTCCGAGGAAGCGAGCATCGAAGCGCGCGAAGCGGCGATCGAAGCCAACCGCTTGTCGCCCGACCTGATACCGGCGGCCGTTCTGGCCGCCGACAGCTACGTGCAGGGCGGCAAGCCCAAATATGCCGCGCGCGTGCTGAAAAAGGCCTGGGCCGCGCAGCCGCATCCCGATCTCGCCGCAGCATTCGCACGCATCGCCCCGGATGAAACACCCGCTGAGCGCCTCAAGCGGTTCGAGACGCTGCTAGCTGCGCAGTCCGACCATGAGGAAACGAAGCTTCTTAGGGCCGAGTTGAACATTGCGGCCGAGGACTTCCCCGCCGCCCGCCGCGCGCTGGGCGATCTACCCGAGACTCATCCGACCGCGCGCAGCTTGACGGTCATGGCCGCAATCGCACGCGCTCAGGGAGAGGACGACGCGGTGGTTCGCGGTTGGCTCACGCGGGCGCTTACGGCCAGCCGTGGGCCGCAGTGGGTCTGCGAAAAGTGCCAGAGCATTCATGGCGACTGGGCGCCGACCTGTGACAATTGCGGTGGGTTCGACACGCTTTCATGGCGCGAACCACCGCTCGCCACCGTGCAGATGCCGAACGGGTCGGACATGCTGCCGCTCATTGTCGGGCACGCCGCGACGGACGCGGCCGACGATGTCCTGCCCGCTTCGGAGGTGCTGTCCGACGACGACGACGGGCAATCGCTGATCCTTGACGAAGAAGTCGGCCAGAAAGCCTGAAATTGGGGCTACACAGCCGCCCACGATGATGCTATCAGCCCGCCACCGAGCCCCGTCGACACCACGCCGGGGCAGCGATCAGGACAAGGTGTTCCTGACGAGAAGTGCCGGTGTAGCTCAGCTGGTAGAGCACGTCATTCGTAATGATGGGGTCGGGGGTTCGAGTCCCTTCACCGGCACCACTTCTCTGTCAAATACTGGTCGATGACACTCATCAAAGCCCCGCACACAAGATCTTTGCGATGTCCTGTTTGTTCAGTGTTGCCTGACAGCGTGCAGTAGAATGCCCCCAAGATTGGGGGCAATTCCGGGGGTATCGCAAAGTTAGCGGAACCGGGATGCCACCGGATACTTCTGACAGATGCGAATGTTCGAACGGTCAAGCTGAAGGAGAAACCGTACAAGGTCAGTGACTTCGACGAGATCTACATCGCGATCCCGCCCATCGGTTCGCGCCCTGCGGCGGCGGCGATGTGTCCACTCGCAATCTCGCCAATAGCAGGAAAGACGCTGGACCGACGAATCCGAACCGTCGTCGCGAGTGTCGCGACGAAACCGGCGGCAAAACCGACACGCGGGATTGCTGTTTCTTGCTGCGATGCGCCGAGAGCAACTGCTCGCAATGCAACGGCGAATGACAAGTTTGTCTGCGCGAAGTCGAAGTTCCGGCGGTCGAGATGCTGCGCGTTGGATCAACGACCGGTCCGGAGAGGCCGCAGGGCGGCGACGCAATGATCGATCACCGTCACGAATTGGTCGATAGGGTCGGTGCTGCACCGATCGGATCTAGCGTTCTACGGGCCTGCAAGCCTATTTCGCGTGGGTTCTCGACTTTCCCGGGTCGTAGAACGGCAGCGATGCGACGTGGGCGGTCGTTTCGATCGCGTCACCTCGGACCTCGAGCGCCGTGCCATCCGCGATCCCGGATTGGATGTGTGCGAGCGCGAGCGATTTCCCTAGCCGGTGCGACCAGCAGGGACTATTGATCGCGCCTACCTCATGACCGTTTAAGTACAGCAGGCCCGAGGCGGCATCGCTGTGATCGACGACAAGACCGGCGTTGCGAATCCGTTCCCCGCCCCTCGCTGCCATAAGTGCAGCCTTGCCACGAAATTCGCCCTTCGTCTGGCTGACGGTAAAGCCCAACCCGACCTCCCAAGGGGTATGTGCGTCCGTCATGTCGTAACCGTAGAAGAGAAGCCCCGCCTCGATCCGCAGCTTATCCAGCGCAGTGAACGAGCAGGGCATGACACCGGCCCCGACGAGCTGATCCCAGATATCTTCGACGGCTGATGCGTTCGCGAATATCTCGTAGCCCCGCTCGCCGGAGTAGCCGGTGCGCGAGATGCGGCAGGGATGGCCGAAAAGCTGCGCAGGCATATGGTGGAAGTAGGGAAGGCCAGCGAGGTCCACCGACGTTGCGGAATCGAGAATGGCCAAAGCCTTCGGCCCCTGGACCGAGATATCGTGCAGATCGTCGTCGAGCGCCACTTCGACGTTCTGTCCCGCGGCCGAAGATCGAAGATGCGCCATCGTGTCGCCGGAGCCGTGGACGATCATCCACTCGTCGCCGCCGTTGTTGGATACGATCGCGTCGTCGGCCATCGTGCCCGCCTCGGTCAGGACAGAGAGATAGGCGGCTTGGCCCGGCGCGATGCGGCCGATATCGCGCGTCGTCAGATGGTCAAGCACCGCAGCCGCGTCGGGGCCGCGCACGAAAACCTTCTTCAGGGGCGACATGTCGAACATGCCAGCCGCCTCGCGTACTGCGTCGTGCTCGTCGCAGGTATCGGTGGCATAGCTCCATGCCGTGCCCATGCCGTTCCAGTCCTCAAGGCCCGAGCCGAGAGCGGCGTGGCGTGAGGCGAGCGCAGAGGCGCGGCTGAGGGGTTCGGTCATCCTTATTGTCCTTTCGCGTCAATACCAGTCGTCGCCCATCGCCGCCTTCCGTCGGGCGACGAACTCAGTGAGCGCCTCGTCAACGCCAGGGTCGATCGGTGGAGGCTCGTAGGCGGAGAGCATCGCCTTCCATCGGTCGTTGGCGCGCTCCTCGACGGTGCGGCAGCCGTCCTCCGCCCAGCGCTCAAAAGCACCGCCCTCGGAGATATCGGGAATGAAGTTCGCGGTGGCGAAATGCTGCAAGGTATGCCGGGTCGAAAGAAAGTTCTCGCCCGGACCGGCCTCACGATAGGATTCGGGGGTAAGGGTGCCCGCATTGACCTCCATGCCCTCGATCATTCTCAGCATCGCGCCGCACTGATCGAGGTCCATCACGAACTTCTCGTAGCCCATGGTCAGCCCGCCTTCGAGCCAGCCGGCCGCGTGCCAGACCTGGTTGGCGCCGGACAGCAGCGTCGCCCACATCGCCGAGGTGCTATCTGCCATCGCCTGGCCATCGGCGGAATTGGCCGACGTGATCTGGCCGCCGCCCGATCTGACCGGAACATCGAGCCTGCGGGCGAGCTGGCCGAGCACCAGAGTAACGAGGTTCGCCTCTGGACTACCGAAGGTCAGCGATCCGGTCTTGAGGCTCATTGTGTTGTGGAAACTGCCATAGACAATCGGACAGCCAGGTCGGGCGAGTTGGGCCAGCGCGATCCCCGCCATCGCCTCTGCATGGGTCTGAGCCGCGACCGCGGCGGGCGTGACAGGGCCCATCGCGCCGCCGAATATCGCCGGCGAGACGCAGACACACTGGCCGGCTTCGGCATAAGTGCGGAGCGCACCGGACATGGTCTCATCGAAGACCAGCGGCGAGTTTACGTTGATGTTGCCCTGCATCACCGCGTTTTCCGCCACGAAGTCTGCGCCGAATGCAATACGCGACATCTCGATCGAATCCGCGGCACGCTCGGGTGCGGTGACGCTGCCCATGAAGGGCTTGGCCGAGAGCGTCAGATGTGCGTGCACCATGTCGAGATGGCGCTTGTTGACCGGGATGTCGGTCGGCTCGCAGACCGTGCCGCCCGAGTGGTGTAGCCATGGCGACATCCAGGCAAGTTTCACGAAGTTCCGGAAATCCTCGATCGTCGCGTAGCGCCGGCCACGGTCGAGGTCCGTCACGAAGGGTGAACCGTAGCCAGGCATCAGCACGAGGTGATCGCCGCCGAGCGCGACCGAGTAATGCGGGTCGCGGGCGTGAAGCGTGAACTCCGCCGGGGCGGTGGCACAGAGCGCGGTTGCCTGGCCAGGCTGAAAGCGCACGCGGTCGCCCTCGACGCTGCAGCCAGCCGCCGCGAAGAGCCTTCGCGCCTCGGCGTCGCCGCGAAATTCAATGCCGATCTCGGACAATATCCAGTCGGCCTGTTCTTCGAGCGCAAGGAGTGCCTCCTCGCCCAACAACTCGTAGGTTGGTATCCGGCGCAGGACCAGGCCCGCTTTCGTTGCACCGGCCCCGCCGGCCGCGCGCCGCGCCCGTCCACCACGCCGACGCTCGGGAAGCGACGGCTGCGGTGGGAGCGCACGTTCGGATAGCATGCTTTGACCCTCTGTGACGTGGTTATTGGCGGCAGATCGCCGCGTGAACCTATATTGGTGCTGATATTTTGACAGAGGACAAGAGAAACGAATTGTCCCAATGGTATAGGATAATTATACGGTAACCATGCGGTTTCATCACTATGACAGCTTGCGCATCTTTAGCATTGTCGCGCGCCACAAAAGCTTCGCGGCCGCGGCCGAAGAACTCAACCTGACCAAGGGCGCGGTCAGCCACCAGATTCGCGGACTGGAACAGGCCCTCGGCTTTCCACTCTTCAATCGGCTGCCACGCGGCATCTCCCTCACGCCGAAGGGACAGGACCTTTGGATGACGCTGGGTGCGGCCTTTGACACAGTTGAGGCCCGGATCGCCGATCTGCGCATGGCCTCCGAACGGCCGATCACCATCGGAGTCACCACCTATTTCGCCTCGCGCTGGCTGTCGCCACGGCTGATGCTGTTCATGAAGACCCATCCCCGCGTGCGACTTCGCATCCAGCCGATGATCGACCTGTCCGAACTTGGGGCCGAGGGTATCGACCTCGCGATCCGCTGGGGCCGCGGTGACTGGACCGACGTGACGATCCGGCCTTTGTTCCTCTGTCCGGCCTTCGCCACCGGACCGCCGGAAGCGCACGCGCTCATACGTGAAGTTGGGCTGGAAGCGGCGATCGGGAAACTGACGCTTCTGGCAGACCGCAGCGGTTCGCGCGCCTGGGAGGACTGGAACCGCCTAGCGGGCCTGCGTTTTACCAACCGCACAGACGTGCTGACCATCGCCGACCCGAACGTGCGCGTGCAGGCTGTGATCGACGGACAAGGCATCGCGTTGAACGACGCGCTTGTCGAACGTGAAATCGAGGCCGGCCTCCTGGTACGGCTGACGGATCATCAGCTGGACGACTACGGGTACTTCCTTGCCCATGAGCCGGGAGCAACGCGCGATCCGCACGTCGGCGCCTTTGCGGACTGGCTGTTACAAATGGCCACCGCTTCCAAATAGGCCGGGCGGCGTGCGGCTGACGCCGACGGCCTGACCTTCGGAACGCCTTCTGCTTCATTCAGGAAGGTCTGCTTTGCACGCTGCGAGCGTTCGATGCCGCGCTCCGCGCGCGCTTCGCGCCGCTTGGCATTCCTCTGCACGACCTCAGTGCAGAGCTCGACGATCCGGCCTATCATTTCGATACGGATCACCTCAATGGCGAGGGCGTCGACCGGCTTTACGACGATCTGCTCGGGCCGATCCTTGCCGCCGGTGGCTGATGGCGCCGCTCTGCGTTTGACGGCGGTCAACGCGATATCCCAAGGGCTCAGCTACTGAATATGACATGGACCGCAACGTGAACCAGACTGGTGTCATCCCCGTTTTGGGCGAAAGCTTCGGACTGGACTTTATGCTCGGCCGGCCGGACGGCGCCACGGCGCTGGTTGTCTTCGCGCATGGCAGTGGCAGCAGCCGGTTCAGCCCACGCAACAGCTACGTGGCGAAGCAGCTGCAGAAACAGGGTTTCGCGACGTTGCTGTTCGACCTTCTGACCGAGGAGGAGGCCCAACGCCGTAATATAGTGTTCGATATCGCGCTGCTTGCCGACCGCGTCGGTGATGCACTTCGCTGGGTGAGGTCCGAACCCACGACTTCGGGCCTCGACCTCGGCATGTTCGGCGCCTCGACGGGGGCGGCGGCGGCATTGGTCGCGGCCGCGCGCTGGCCGGACGACGTGGATGCGATAGTGTCGCGCGGCGGGCGGCCCGACCTCGCGGGCGAAGCGCTCGTCGCGGTTCGGGCGCCGACGCTTCTCATCGTCGGCGGCGCGGATATTGCGGTGATCGGCCTGAACGAAGACGCCTTCGCACGGCTCAGCTGCGAGAAGGAGCTGAAGATCGTCCCCGGTGCCTCGCACCTCTTCGAAGAACCCGGCACGCTCACCGCCGTCGTGAAACTCTCCGCGTCCTGGTTTTCGGCCCACATCCGCTGAACTCGGCTCGATGTCTCTGGGCTTCACGCCGGATGAGGACAAGGTCGAGGCGTCGTTCAAGGACGGCGTGCTCAAGCTGCGCATCGAGAAGCCCAAGGACGCGGTCACAAAGATCCGGAAGGTCAAGATTGGCAAGGGCTGAGCCCGGACCGGGCGCCGCATGGGCCGTTCGGCAAAGACGAGGACGCAGCAAGGGCTTTGCCGCTGCGTCTTTTCTTCAGCACCGCGCCTCCAGCCGTCAGGGCCGCGTGCATCCATGCGCGTCCAGTTCGACAGCCGCACTCAGACTTTTGAGGCTGTCGATCAGTATCTGTTGTGTGTAGGCCGGGTTATGCGCGTAGATGCCGGGATCCATCGCGACGAACTGATAGTTGTAGGCGGCTTTCAGTAGCCTCGACGTCCAGCTTTGATAGCGGTTGGAATAGGCCAGTTCGTCAGTGTCCGGCAGGCCATTCGCGTTCAGATCCGCCAAGAAATAAGGATAGTTGCCGGGCGCGTAGATAACGGGCGCGCCTGCGACGTCAGCGGCACACGCGCCAATCGCCTGGCCATGCGCATCGCGCAAGGTCGCGATATCGCCGGCCACCCCTTGGCCGTGTCACCGTCCGCATCAGCATCGCCCTCGCGCGTTCGGATGGCTTGCATGTCATCGGTCTTGTGGCAACTCGCGCAGCCTGCAGCCTTGACGTCGAAAGTATGCGGATCGTGGCATTCCGTACACGTATCGAAGCTTGGGACGTGGGCGAACCGGGCCGCATTGGCCATGCCCGAATATTCGTAGACACCATGCGCAGCGGCGCCCATGAAGCTCGCGGCTGCCGCGCGGCAGTGGACATTTATAAAGCTAAGGTCGGGCGATGCCGTGTCGGGCTCAAGCCCATCGACCGCCGTCTCGACGCGGGAGGAGTACTGCCGACGCTGATGGCAAACCATGCAAGCGGCAGGGGTTCCGACACTCTCTGCGATGACCCCGCTCGGGAATGTCACTTGATTAAGCGATATCGCTGTTGTTCGGCCTTACCTCGTCCACGTTGCTGACGGTGCTCGTGATCCCGGCCCTTTACCGCGTGCTAAGGACGTGAGGCCGCATTTCGCCATTCGCCATTCGCAATCGCATCGGGCTGGGCGATGCGACTAAGGAAGCGCTTGATCCGTTCGGGGCGCCTGGCGACTTTTGGCCGAAAGCACATCTTTCGGGTCGGCGCGCAGGTGCCCTTTGCATAGTCTGAGCAGCGGCCCATCAAGGGGATAGGAGCGCGCGGATGAACCTTGAGGACACGGGAACGGGGCTGTTTCCGACGGCGTCGGATCGCGAACGGATCGACGCCGAACTGACCCGGATGCTCGCGGCCTCACGCACGGGGCGCCGCGCGTCAGCGGTGACGCCGGGCGCCGACCTCGCGGCGTATCGCGAGGCCTTGGCGGCGGTCGATTTCGCTGCGGCGCGCGACCTCACGGATCTCCTCGGCTGGACCGTGGCGGCGCTCGAAACGGGAATCGTGCATATGACGCATCCGTCGTATTTCGGCCTTTTCAACCCCGCGCCGACCTTTCCCTCCGAATGCGCCGACCGGATCGCGGCGGCGTTCAACCCGCAACTCGCGGTCTGGTCCCATGCGCCCGTCTGCGTCGAGATCGAGGCGCACATGATCCGCGCCGTCGCCGCGCGCGCGGGCCTTCCCGACCGATCGGGCGGCCATTTTACCAGCGGCGGAGCGGAGGCGAACGCCACCGCGCTCACCTGCGCCCTGACGCAGGCAAACGACGGGTTCGGATCTGAGGGGGTCTTCGCCTTCAGCGGTAGGCCGGTCTTCTACGCCTCGGCCGAAAGCCATCTCGCCTGGCTGAAGATCGCGCATCAGGCCGGAATCGGGCGTGAAGCGGCGCGCCTTGTCGCGACCGACGGTTCGGGTCGCATGGATGCCGGCGCACTCGTCGCAGCGATCGAACGCGACATCGCGGCGGGCTGTGTGCCGGTCATGATCGCGGCGACTGCCGGGACGACCAATGCCGGGATGATCGACCCCTTGCGCGATTGCGCGCGGATCGCGGCCAAGCATGACCTTTGGCTGCACGTCGACGCAGCCTGGGCGGGCGCGATGATCGCCTCGCCGATACTGGCACCGCTTCTCGACGGGATCGTGGCGGCGGATTCCGTCACCATCGATGCGCACAAATGGTTCGCGACGACGATGGGCTGCGGCATGTTCCTGACGGCCCGGCCCGAAGTCCTTTCGCAAGCGTTCCAGGTCTCGGCGAGCTACATGCCCTCCAACCTGCCAAGCACGGACCCTTACGTGAATTCGATACAGTGGTCGCGACGGTTCCTCGGCCTGCGGCTTTTCCTGTCGCTCGCGTCCGTCGGATGGGCGGGCTATGCCGCCCATGTCGAGCACGCCGTGACGCTGGTGCAACAGCTCGCAGATCGGGTCTGTGCGTCTCGCTGGACTGTCGCGAACGACCCGTCTGCCGGCGTGCTCTGCCTTCATGCTCCCGACGGCGCGCCGCCACCGGTCGACATCGTCCGGGACGTTCTAGGCACCGGCGAGGCGTGGCTCTCTGTTGCCAAGCTCGAAGGCACCGACGTGGTTCGCGTCTGCGCGACGAACGGCATGACCTCTGCGGCCGATATCGACGCGCTAGCGGTGTTGCTCGATCAGGCGGCGAAGGCTCAGGCGTGAGGCAGCGGGCGGCGATACACCGCCGCCCGCCTCGTTCGCTCTAGTCGAGCTTGTTCACGACGTGATCGGCAAAGGTCGCGATCATGGCGTCGTAGTATTCCTGACTATCTGTGGTTATCGCCGCCAGGTCCGTGCCCGGAAGGAAGAACGGCCCGGCCTGCTCGAACGTCACCGTCAGTTCGTAATTGTCGAACTTGGTGTTGTCACTGTCATGCGTGATGCCGACGTCCCCCGAAAGCCGGGAATCGGCCACGCCAACCGCCGACTGGAAGGTACTGGCCAGCTCGACTTCGTCGATATCGACAGAGATTTTCGCGCCCTGTTCGCCGGTCCGGCCGACCAAGGCCGCGACGATCGCGTTCTCAAGATCGTCAGCGAGTCCCGACCAATGCGCCGCCGCATTGGCGTTCTGCAGCGCATCCATATCGACGCTTACATCCACCTCACGGACGATTGTATCGGCCACGGCCGGCAAGGCCACCAGGGCCCCAAGGCCGGTGAACGTCACAAAGGCTAGTTTGCGAATCATGTTGATGCTCCTTCATGGTTTCACGCCGCCGCTGAGATGCGGCCTATCCCACAAGAACGCCGAAGCCTCTTGGCTGGTTCCCGGACGGGCCCTGGCCGTTATGCGTCCGCCTCGTTCCTGAGTGGGTCGTATCGACCGCGGATGTCCGATGATCCGAGGAAGTTGCCGATCACCGACAAACCCGGCACGTTGTCGCAAAGGACCTTGAGGCAGACGAGGAACGGCACCGCGAGCAAGGCCCCCGCGAAGCCCCAAAGCCACGCCCAGAACACGACCGTTGCGAAAATCATCACCGCATTCAGTTCGAGCCGCCGGCCGACAAGGACAGGCGTGACGACATGGCCCTCGATCGACGTAGCGATGAAATAGAAGACCGGCACGAGCATCGCGTAGCCGAAGGAATCGAAGCTGACGATGGCGACGATCGTGGCTAGCCCGATCCCCGCGACCGCGCCGACATAGGGAAGAAAGTTGAACAGAAATGCCACTGCGCCCCAGACGATGGGTTGCGGCATGCCGATGAGCGCGAGGCCCACTCCGACGACCAGACCGAGGCCGGCGTTGATCAACGTTATCGACAGAAGATAGCGCGAAATGCTCTCTTCCACGCCATAGGCGATTTTGAGCGCGCGCTTCTTGTCGCTGAGGCGCGAAAAGCTTTCAACCAGCTTGACGTAGAGCATGTCTCCCGAGGCGAGCAGAAAGAGCGCAAGGATCAGGGCGACGAGCGCCGTCGTCGCGAACGACGCGACGTTGAGCATGGCTGAGGCGACGATCCCGGGCTGCTCTATCGCGACCTTCACGACACCCGGATCGGTTGCTGTCTCGGCGAGCTCCTCAACGTGGTCGGACGCCTTCTTCACGGTCTCGATCGATTGCGTGACGCCGCGCAGGCGCTGCTCAAGCTCGCGCTGGATGTTCGGCGCGTCGTCAATCCAGTCCGAAACCGGCCCGCTCAGCAAGTAGCCACCGGCAGCGACCGTCGTCGCAACGCCGGCGATCAGGATCACCGCGGTGAAGAAAGGCGGAACGCCAAGGCGCGCCAAGGAGCGGGTCACGGGGCTGAGCGTCAGCGCCAGAAGAATGGCGAGCACGAAGGGCAGAACGACCTGCTTGGCGAAGAACAGGGCAATGCATGCGCAGAAGAACGCGATGAAGCCGAGGTAGCGGCGGATGGCAACAGTATGGGTCGCCAGCGCCGCCTCGGGATCGCTCACTTGTGTTCCTTTGGCGGAATGATCCATGAATATCCCCGTCGCGCCGATGCATCGCCCGACCCACAACGCGCGAGCGGCCACTTCTGTTCCCGCGCGACCAAGGGATGGCCGGCCCGCGCCCCGGGGGTCGTCACCGGTCGCGTTTCCTGCGACAACTCCTTGAAGAGGGCCGGACGGCACGAAGCCGGGCCCGCTACCTCGCGAGGTGCGACGATGCATTGGCGAACACCATTCAACGCGCTCCTGACGGTGCCCGCATCGCTCGCGCTCGCCATCGGGCTGCTTGGCTGGGTCGCCACTCAGGCCGAGCGCACCTTTGGAACGCCCAAATGGCTCCTGACGGTCGAAGCCGCCTCGGCGCACAGCATCCTGTCCATCGTGGCAACCGGCGCGATGACGGCGCTGACGCTGGCCTATTCCCTGACGCTCGTCGTCTTCACGCTCGCGGCGTCCAGCATCGGGCCGCGGCTGCTCAAGCGCTTCACGACCGAGCGGACAAATCAGATCACCGCCGGACTACTAGGCGGTACGTTTCTCTACTCTATCGTCGCGCTCGGCACCTCCGCGGGGCAGGTTCCGCGGATCGCGGCACTGGGTTCGGGGTTTCTAGCGTTCATGGCGGTTGTGCAACTCATTTGGTTCGTGCGCACCGTGGCGCAGTCCGTCTCCATCGACGATGAGCTTGCCAAGATCGCCGCACGACTTGAACGCGACCTCTTGAGGCTTCGGGAAAACAGCGAGATCGACGTCGCCCTGCCTCCCGACAGCGCCTTCCGGCCAGCCGCGGAAACCAGACAGGCGGGCTATCTCGCGCAACTCGACCGCGGCACCCTGCGCAAGCTCGCGACGCAGGGCGACATCGTCGTTAGGGTCGATCATATGCCCGGCGAATACCTTCTGAAGGAAACGCCGGTGATGAGCATCGCCGGCGATACGGACGCAGAGATATTCGGAGCGCTCGAAGACGTCGTGCGGCAGGAACCCGCGCGATCGGATGCCGAGGTTGTGAATTTCTCGCTCAACCTCATGGTCGAGATTGCGCTGCGCGCATTGTCGCCCGGGGTCAACGACACGTTCACGGCGCTGGCGGTCACCGACATGCTCTCCGGCGCGCTGTCGTCGATCACGCGGTCCGAGCCGCGGCCCGAGGTTCTTGTCGATGATAAGGGCGCGGCGCGGGTGATCCTGCCCGGTGCATCGATCCGCCAGCTTTTCGATCAGGCATTCGCCCCGCTTCGCCGTGCCGCATCCTCGAACATTCTCATGTCGCAGAGCCTCGCCCGGGCCTATCAGCGCCTCTATGAGACCGGCAACGAAGAGACCCGCGCTGTCATTGCCGAGCATGTCCGCGCGATGCGGATCGACCTTGAGCGTGCGAACCACGGCGACAGCGACATCATGTCGGTGACCGGTTTGATGCCGGGCCCGCTTTCCAAGGTTCCGGACAAGGCGCACGGAACCAGCTGAGACTTTCGGCGTTTCCATTGGCAAGCGCGCTTAATGCAACGTCAAAGGAGTCTCAAGCAATGAAGAACCTTCTCTATTCCACCGCTGTCCTGGCAGTCGCAGGCACCGCCGCCTTCGCTCAGGACGCCATGTTCCGCACCCAAGCCGACCCGATGGAGCTCCACGCTTCCGAACTGATCGGCCACCGTGTGCACGCCAGCGAAGCCGCCATCGAAGGCGAGGCCTACGAAGGTGTGCAGGAGGGCTGGGAAGATGTCGGCGAGGTCAATGACGTCATCCTGTCGCGTGACGGATCCGTTGAGGCCGTTCTGGTCGATATCGGCGGCTTCCTGGGCATCGGCGAACGCCAGGTCGCCCTCGATATGGGCGCGCTGCGTTTCGTCTCGGACGATTCGACGCCCGACGACGATGCGGACTACTTCCTCGTGATGAGCGCGTCGCGCGCCAATCTCGAAGAGGCGCCCGAGTACTCGTGGGATCACGCGGACGACAAGGCCGCTGATGCCGCAGACACTGCCGCAGAAACCACCGAGGAGATGGCGGAGACCGCCGATCCGACGGCGGAACCCGCAGAGCAGACGGCTGAGGCCGCCGACCCGGTGGTAGAGACCACGGGCGACGCTACCGATACGGCCATGCGCGATCCGATCGCGCGCGACGGCTTCGAAGCGGCGACCGAGGAAGATCTGACCGCCGAACGTTTGACGGGCGCCCCAGCCTATGACGCAAACGACGAGTGGATCGGGGAAATCTCCGAGCTCGTGCTGAGCGATGACGGCCAGGTAACGCACGGAATTATCGACGTCGGCGGTTTTCTTGGCATCGGCGAAAAGCCGGTAGAGCTGGAGATCGGCCAAATCGATATCCTTCGCGAATCCGACGGAGGCGACGTGCGTGTCTATGTCCCCATGACGCGCGAAGAACTGGAAGCGCTTCCGGACTACAACAACTGATCGCAGGGCATTCAACGCGCCTTCTAAGGCCCGACACCAAGCCCTTGGCAAACCAGCGCGGCCCGTCCCCCTGACGGGCCGCGCTCTTGTTCGGCGATGCCTTCATCCCCTCCTGCCACTTCGCACCTCCGGGCGCTGCCTGATCAGGGGGTCGGGCTGCGGGAGTAATCAAAGCCACACTCTACTTGCCCGCCCGACCACTAAAGCGCAGAGCCAATTTCGCAAGTGTCAGATACAGAAAACCCCCGGCACCTGCTCAATCAGGACTGCCGGGGGTTATTTGTGGTCCGACCCTGTCGCCGCGCTGACGTGGCGGAAGGATCCGGGGATCGGCTGGGCCGGTCAGACCGGCGGCTTGCCTCGAACTGCCCGCGCGACCATCGCCACGACGAACAGAACCAGGAAGACGAAGAAGAGAATTTTGGCGATTCCCGCCGATGCGCCGGCAATACCCCCGAATCCGAGGGCCGCCGCGATAAGCGCGATGACGAGAAAGGTGAGAGCCCATCCAAGCATGATATTGGTTCCTTTCCGTGGTTTCCTTGCATAGATGCCTCTAAACGCCAAACCTGCGACTTGGTTCCAAGCGTGCCCGTTGTCGGAGGTGCCTGTGCCGGCGTCACAGGCTCGCCATCGCGAGCGATTGCCCGGCCATATCCCATTACGTTTGCTCACTTTTGTCCCGTCCGGTTCGACCTTCACCTCGCCTCCGTCGCTGGCGCGGCCCACAATCGGTGCGGACGACTTCGTGCCGCAGGCAGCGTCGTGACGGAACCCGGGCCCGGCAAGACGCGTTGTTGGGAGTGGGCAGAAAAGGACGGGACTACTATGGAGATGAACATGTTTGAACTAAGCGGCCTCGGCGGGCTCATTCTTCTTGCCCTCGATGTCTGGGCGCTCGTCTCGATCTTCGGCTCTGCTGCGTCGACCGGGCGCAAGGTGCTTTGGGCTTTGCTCGTGATCATCCTGCCGCTCGTCGGCTTCCTGATCTGGCTCATCGCAGGGCCTCGGTCCTCGGCGCGCCGCGTCTGAGGGATGCCCGCGACACAGAAATTCGTCGCGGCGCTCAGCCGTGTCTGGAACGGAATGGATGAGTTGAACCTCGGCCTGATCGCCGCGGGTGTCGGCTTCTTCATCGTGCTCGGGATCTTCCCCGCGCTGGGCGCAGCCGTGCTGATCTGGAGTCTCGTGGCCGATCCCGCAGAGATCCGGGGTCTGCTCGAATCAAGTCGCTCACTCATGCCCGACCAAGTGTACGATATCTTCTACCAGCAGGTGACGGGTCTGATCGAGAGCGGCTCCGGTGCGACGCTCGGCTGGGCGACGCTCATCTCGATCGGTTTCGCGATGTGGTCAGCCATGTCAGGCGTCGCCTCGCTGGTACGCGGTATCAACGCCGCCTACGGCATCTCGCATCGGCCGGGCACCGTGCGCCGCATTCTTTCGGCCGCCGGGCTCACGCTCGCACTCTGCGGACCGGCGCTGCTGGCAGTCGTCGTAGTGCTGGTCGCGCCGGTCGTACTTTCGCTCATCAATCTCGGTCCGGTGACGGAGATCGCGCTTTTCATCCTGCGCTGGGCAATCGCCTTCGCGGTGATCACCTTCGCCTTCGGTCTTCTCTATCGCTACGCGCCGAACCGGCGCGGCAGCCGACCCGCCTGGATTACACCGGGCGCGGTAGGGGCAGGTTTCGTCTGGCTGATCGTGTCGGTTGGATTCTCGATCTATCTCGGAAATTTCGGAAATTACAATAAAGTATACGGCTCACTCGGTGCCGCGGTCGCGCTCTTCATGTGGTTTTACCTGTCGGCCTATGTCGTGCTGCTTGGCGGGGCCTTCAATGCAGAGCTCGAGCAGGCTGATTCGACGCGTGCGCAATTAGCCGAGTGATCTCCTGCGATAATCGGGGAACCCAGGCGATGCATGGGCGTTTGTTGGTCAGGACAAACGACTGTGCGAGCCCGGAATCCGCCGGACACTCACCGCGCTAAGGCACCGAACAACCGGCTCGATCGGCGCATTCCCCCGCGCCCGACGGGAGCCACCGGAGTGAACAGGAGATCACCATGACACGAGAAAACATCAAGAAGGCCGTGAGCGACGTCGCCGAAACGGCCAAGACGACTGGCGCGAAGGCCCTGAATACGGCGCGTAAGGAAGTTGAAGAGGCTGCGGGCCAAGCCGGATCTGCCCTCAAGGATGCGGCAGAGGCGCGTGCCGAAGCCGGCAAGGATGCCATTTCGGATCACGGTCACGCACTCGCGGATCGTTTGCGAGACCAAGCAGGCGACCCCGACCAGAGTTTCCGGGGTCGGCTCCTGACCGTAGTGGCCGACGGTGTGAGCGAGATTTCCGACGATCTGCGCGGCCGAAACCTCCAATCAATCCTTGAGCGGACCGAGCAATTTGCGCGCCAGCATCCCGGCGCGTTCGTCGCAGGCGCCGCATTGGCCGGCTTCTCGATCGCGCGCTTCGCGATGGCCAGCACGAGTGACCACTCGTCGGTCGCCCAGGCCGCCGATCTGCCTGAGACGGGGAACGCCACGGTACCGGTCGGTCGCAGTGAATACGCACCGGCACGGACGGTCGCCCCGACACCTCCGGCTGGACGCACGTCCTCCGCGCCCTCGAAGGAGCCACAATCGTGACCGGCAATCACGAATTCAGATCGACCGGCGCGCTTCTGGGCGATGTCGTACATCGCCTCACGCGGCTGGTTCGCGGCGAAATCGCTCTGGCCAAGGCCGAGATCGACGAAAAGCTGCGGACCGCGGGCATGGGTATCGTTCTCGTCGTCGCCGCCGCCGTGATCGCGCTGTCGGCGCTGAACGTCCTTTCGGGCGCTCTCGTCGCGGCGCTCGTCGAACAGGGCCTCACGCCGGGTTGGGCCGCGTTGGCCGTGGCGGCGCTGCTCGCGCTCATCGCACTGATCTTCGCGCTCAGAGGACTGAGCGCGTTGAAGCCTTCAAACCTTGTGCCGCGCCGGACGACCTCGAATGTCCGCCGCGACGCCGAAACACTCAAGGAGATTGTCGACAATGACACATCAGACTGACCCCCGCGCAATTGAATCCGAACTTGAACGCGACCGCGCCTCGCTGTCCTCGACACTGGGCGAGTTGCAGGACCGTGTGTCGATCGACAACCTCGCGAAAGAGGCGCTCGGCATGATCCGCAGCAATGCGGCCGCCTATACCCAGTCCGTCGACAGCGCCATCCGCGCAAACCCGCTGGCGCTGGCGCTAACGGGTGCCGGGATCGCCTGGCTCGTGTTTGGCGGCAAATCTCGCAAGGACGAAGCAGCCTATTCCTCCGGCAACGGGCAGGGCTTCGCCCGTCACGACGAGTTTACTACGCATACCAGGCCAGAGAGCTACCGGTCGCCAGCCGACACGAGTTGGTCCGACCGGATCGACCTTCTCAGGTCACGCGCATCGACGACGCTCCGTTCGATCGAGCGCGATGCCCGCAACCGCACCGATGACCTGCGCGACTACGCCTCCGAACGGGCGAAGGTCCTTGCCGACTTCACCTCTGACATGAAGCAGAGCCTCCTCGACGGCCTGGAAGGTCTGTCCGATGCGGCGCGTGAGCGGATCGTCAGTGCACGCGAGAACGCCTATGCCGCGAGGCTGCGCGTTCAGCGGTCGGCCCGTGAGGGCGGTCGAGAAGTGGGTCGGCTTATCGAAGAGCATCCGCTCGTCGCCGGCGTAGTCGCGCTCGCGCTCGGTGCGGCTTTCGCCGCCACCCTTCCGCGCACGCGGACCGAGGACAACGCCTTCGGCGAGGAGAGCGATCGGCTGATGGATGCGGCGAGCGACTTGGTGCGCCAGGAACGCGCGCGATTCGCCCGGGTCGCCGAGGGCGTCGCGGACGAACTGAAGTCATCGGTGCGCAATGCGGCGGATGCTGCCGCCGACCGGGTCGCCGACCTGGGCGAGGACGTCCGCGACCGGGCCGTTTCGGAAGCGAAGAAGTCCAGCGCGGGCTGATCGCAAGAGATCCCGGCGCTCGGGAGGTCCCCCTTCCCAAGACGCGGGGTGGATCGGCGGGGATAGTTGAAACATGCCCGCCGGTCCTGTTTCATCCGATGTCGCGACTCATCGGCGTTCGACTGCGAAGCAACACATGGAGGGCTAGGGAAGCGGACAATGACTGAAACGAATCCCAAGGTCGAGGCGTTCTTCGCAAATGCAAAGACATGGCGCGAGGAACTGCTGGCGCTGAGAGCGATCCTGCTGGATTGCCCGGTGTCAGAGGAATTCAAATGGCGCTCGCCGTGCTATACGTATGACGGCGGCAACGTCGCAACGCTCTGGGGAATGAAGGATCATTGCGTGCTGTCGTTCTTCAAGGGCGTTCTGCTAAAGGATCCCCATGGCATTCTCGTCGCGCCTGGCAAGAACTCGCGTTCCGTGCGGTTGGCAAGGTTAACTAGCGTGCCTGAAATCGCAGGTATGCAGGACATCCTGAAGGACTATATCCGCGAAGCCGTCGATGTGGAGAAAGCCGGCCTGAAAGTGGACTTCCCGAAAGACGATCTCGAGTATCCCGATGAACTGACACGAACGCTGCGTGAGAACCCGGAGTTCAGGTCTGCGTTCGAAGCGCTGACTCCGGGACGGCAAAGAGGCTACGTCCTTCACTTTGCTCGACCCAAGCAATCCGCCACGCGATCGTCGCGAATCGATAGATGCCTGCCGAGAATACTCGACGGCAAGGGAATGCACGACCGCTGACTGCGATGGGCAGCACCATGGTCGGCGCTCGAAGCGTCGCTGAGCCCGCCCCGAACGTCCCGGCATTTTCCAGGGTGCAGGCCGGGCAGCCGTCAGCGCGCAAATCAAGAACCCCGCCCCCTTCCTCGATACGAACGAAAGTCTTTTCGCGACATTCGGAGAAAAACGCCGCGCCGACCTTTCGGGCGGCGCGGCGACGCTTTCGTTCGAGGTTTTTCTCAGGCAGCGACGTCGAACCGGATCACCACATGATCGCCGAGATCCGGCTCGCGGTCCTCCGACAGATTCGCGCGCAGGACGTTGAACCCGAAGACGAGCGCACTGCCCGTGACGGTCCAAAGTGCCGCCTCATGCAGCGTCATCCGCAAGAGACAGACCTCGGGGTCGTCGATCCCCTTTGGAAACCAGGCCGAGGCGAGCGGCGACCAGATTTCGGTCAGCTTCTCGCGATCCTCGACCTGTTCCAAGAGACCGGAAAGGCAGGCGTAGAAGTCCTGATCCTTTCCGACGAAACAGAAATGCGCGCGCGCACCCTGCCCGACTGCGCGGACCAGGTCTGTCTCGATCCCAGTCAGGAACCACAACTCAGCCCTGTCGGGATCGGTGAAATGGGTCATCGGCTGCATGTGCTGCCCCGACCCTTCCACGCCGAGCATTCCCGCCCGGACCTCGCCGAGATGCGCGAAGAGTTTCGCGCGCGGATTCTCGTGCAGTTCCGAACGGTTGCCCATCGCTTGCCCTCAGACGCTCCGCATCCAGTCGTCGACCTCACGTTCGGCTTCGTCTTTGGCGCGGCCGTACTTTGTCTGAACGAGGCCCACGAGCTCTTCGCGGCGGCCTTCGGCCTGGTGCCACTCGTCATCCGTGATGTCGCCCCATTTGGCCTGGGCCTTGCCCTTGAGTTGCTTCCAGTTTCCTTTGATTTGATCCCAGTTCATTATGTCCTCCATGGGTTGAGTTGCTGGGGAAGGTTGCAGTACCCACTCAACGCCTACGCAGATTGATCTGTTCCGGGATCAAAGTGGCGCTCGGCGGAAAACCACACTTTCGGCGACGCGCGCAGTTTGCCCTTTCCGAATCTCTTCGGAACCACCCTTCGGAACCGCGGCACCATCGACCGCGTTTCGCTTATGGGCCAGTAGAGGAAGGGGGACATCGTGGACACAACCGCCCGGCTGGCGCAGCACGCCATGATCTTCGTGGGAACGGTTGCGCTGATCGCCGCGCTAAGCCTCGCGAGTGACATTCTTGCGCCGGTTGCATTGGCGCTCGTCGCGGGCGTCGTTCTATCGCCGCTGTCCGATTTCTGGGAGGAACGAGGCTTCGCACCGTTCTGGGGCGCGCTTTTGGGGCTCGTTCTCACGCTCGCCGTCGTGGCGAGCCTCATCCTGGTCTTCCATCCAATTGTCGCACGGCTCGTCGAACAGGCGCCGAAGGTCTGGTCGGACATGCGTGAAATCGTGACGGGCCTCCGTGGCCTGCTCAAGGGTCTAGCCGAAGTTTCGAACGAACTCGCGGGGTCAATCGCGCCCGAAGCGCGTGCCAACCCGGCAGTTGGGAGCGGTGAGGACGCGGTGCCGCTGCCATCGGTAACTGACGCCTTGCTTGCAGCACCGGCCGTCCTGGCGCAGGTCCTGGTTTTCATCGGAACGCTCTTTTTCTTCCTCCTGACGCGTGGCGAGATCTACGACTGGACGTCACTCCGGCTCTCTCCGCAGGGCGAACGGGCCGAGCTTGCGCACCGTCTGCGCAGAGCCGAGCGTAGCGTTTCGCGGTATTTCCTGACGATCACGCTCATCAATGCCGGTCTCGGGATCGTCACGGCGCTCGTATTGCGGCTCATCGGGCTCGAGGATGCGATGATGTGGGGGGCCGTCGCCTTCATGGTCAACTTCGTTCTTTACCTCGGACCAGCGGTCTTTGCCGTCGTGCTGATCTTCGTCGGCGTGGCAGAGTTCGACGGCATCCGCGCTATCGCTCCTGCGGCAGCGTTTCTGTTGCTGAACGCGACGGAAGGTCAGTTCGTCACACCGGCGCTTGTCGGTCGCAGGATGGCGATCAACCCGCTCCTCGTTTTCCTCTCGCTCGTCTCGGGTCTGTGGCTCTGGGGGCCGGTCGGCGGGATTGTGGCGATACCGCTCCTCCTTTGGGTATTGGTTCTGAACGATGCAATTGGCGCGCCCTTGGAACGACCCGTGGAAAGCGAAACCGCCTGAACCCGCGTCAGACCATTTCGTCCGGCAGGATGGGGACGTTCGCCGCGACTTTCTTCGTTGCCTCGAGATCGTGTGGCACGATGAACCCCCGGCGGCTTGTCGGCGGGGTCTCGGCATTGGCAAGCGCCATAGTCCGCCACGCGTCCACCGCTTGGGAAGGATCGAAAAACTCCGGTCCCGCATCGTCGGACAGCCAGTGCCGGAGCACCTTGCGGCGCAGCGCCTGCACGTCCCGCTTCGAGGTGATGAACAGTCCCGCCTCGGTATCCCAGCGCAGGCTGCGTCCGTTGAGGTTGGCCGATGACACGATCGCTGCCGAATCGTCGAATATCGACACCTTCGAATGGATGTAAATCAGTGGCGCGCCCTCCACATGGTCGCGCTCTGTTTCGTTGGGGCTCGGCCCATTCTTGGGCCGCGGCTGCGCCGCCGCGCCGATGAAAAGCCGCGCGCCGAAGCCCTTCGTGAGAATCCGCAACGCGCGGTACTGCAGGAACTCGCCAAACCGCGCATCGAGGCCGACGTGAGGCTTGAAGGCCACGTCCTCGGGCGCGCCCGGCAGGATCAGGATCATCCCCAAATCCGGCCTGCTCCTTCCGAGATCCGCGAGATACCGGGCGAGCTTGAGGTCTCTGAAGAACTGGGTCTCGACGAAGATCAGACGCTTTGCCCGCCGCGCGAGGTGTTCATGCGCCAGCGCAAGTTCCTGCACCAGCGGTTTCGGCCCGAACCGGAACGGGTTGTTCTGGCGAGGCTGCGACAGCGTCCTGAGCAGGCGCCGCGTGTTCGCCGGCTTGCGCTTTCCCGCTGTCGCGTCGAGAAACGTCTCAAGATGCTCCTGTGCCTCGCGCGCGGCGGGGCCGTCGACGAGAACCTGCACGTCGTGCCAGGTCTGTGCCGCGTCGCGGTCATGGCGCGGCGTGTCGTAGCGCCGCTCATCAAGGTCGAGCCCGCCGAGGTAAAGCCGCTTGCGGTCGAAAACCGCCACCTTCTGGTGATGCGTGGCCGGATAGAGAAGCGGAAAGGGGAAGACCTTTGGACGGTAGCGCCCGTTCGGGCGCTTGATCAGGCAAGCCGCCACGCCCGGCATCTCGCGGATCGCGGCCCGCCGCTCCTCGTCGCTTCGGCCGTTCAGCCATCGGGCCGTGCGCGCCTGCTTCGCGATTATCACCGGACAAAACAGGATCCGCAGCAAAAGCCCGGTCCGCGCCGGGTGCATCGCCGGGATCACCCTGAGTCGCGCGCCCGGCCCGCCCAGTTCCGCCGCTGCGATCAGCACGCGCACGCTTCGCCACGTGGCGCGGTGCAGCTCTGCGCGTGCGACCGGGTCGAAATCGGTGATCACGATCGTGATCGATACGCCGCGCCTCAGGGTCGCGATGATGAGGTCAAACCAGGTTCGCCCGATCGCGCGCGCTTCGGGCGAACGCAACCGGGTCATCGGATCGAAGATGCGGAAACTCGCCCAGATTTCGGAGGAGGCAGCTATGAATTCGCGTTCCAATGCCGGATACGCTTCTTCGGCTGTCAGCAGGGTGCGAAACGTCGACGGCACGGCTAGATTCTCTAATCTCTGAAGCATCATGAAGAGGTCGCGCGCTCCGATCGACCATTGCACCCCAACGTCGCTCGCGGCGGGCGGGTTCCGCCTAGACCGCTTGAGCCGGGGCGCTCCGCTCTTCTCCTTCGGTCAGCGGTCGCAGATCAAATCGTACACTCATCTCGTAGCAGCCGTCCTGACGCCGACGCTCCACCTGACCGCCAAGCTGCATGGCGAAGGCCGAAGCCAGTTGCGTTCCAAGCCCTTCGCGCGGGGTGTCGCCAGCAAACTGGACGATGCCTGTGTCGCTCGCGGAGTGGTCAGCTTCGACCGTATTCCGGACGGTCAATACAGCTGACGTTTCGCCCTTCTGCGCGAAGGTGACCCAAATTCGTGCGGGCGTACCGTCATGGCCGCTCGCGTATTTCATCGCGTTCGCCATCGCCTCGGCCACGAGCAGCGCGAGCGGGACCGCCTGGTCCGGCGTCAATTGGATGTCGGCGAAGTCGGTCTGAACCGAAAACCGCCGGTCAGGCCCGTCGCCCAGATTGGCGATCTGACGAACGATTGTCGACAGAAGCTCATCGGAGTGGACGTCCGACAGGCCGGCGGTCTGGTATAGCTCGCGGTGAATGGTCGCGAGGCTCATCACCCGGTCCTGCAGACTGCGCATGATTCGCTTGGCCTCGGGTGACTGCGTGCGGCGCATTTGCATGTTCATGATCGAAGCGATCAGTTGCAAGTTGTTCTTCACCCGGTGATGGACCTCGCGAAGAAGGACTTCCCGCTGGTGAACCATGTCTTCGAGCTCTGCCTCGTCATGCAGGATCGTGTCGGTCATCCGCTCGTAGGCATGGGCCATGTCCCGCAGTTCGAGCGGGGCCGCCCGCATCTCGATATCCCCAACGAGGCGATTGCCGCTCGCGAATGACTTCAGCGAGGCGCTGAGTTTGCGGATATGGCGAATCACGAGGCGCTCGGTGGCAAACAAGGCGACGATGACGCTGGCCAGCCACATGAGCACCGGGAACAGGACTGGGACGGCACCGAACTTGCCGGTAAGGACGCCGTCCGGCAATTGCGAACCGAGCGCATAGAGCTCATTGGACACAAGCGGCACGACGGAAAAGACCCGCGGCGTGTCAACTCCGGACATCCCTGTGAACGAAAACGCCTTGTCACCGGCAAGCGCCGCGAGCGCCCGATCCCTCGGCAGGGCCGGGGCCAGGTCGTCGAGCGGGCGCGATGCAGTCAAGACATTGCCCTCATGATCGAACGTTACCATCGACAACGGTCGGCGGTCGGAGGCGCCCGAATCCGCCGCGACGCGCAGACCGCTATGCTGCAGCGATACACTGAGAAGCCCACGGTACGTACCTGCCTCGTCAAAGACCGGGTGCGTGATGGCGAGGACCGAATCTCCGCTGACGAGACCGACAGGCTTCACGGCGAAGGAGGTCTTCGGCTCGCGCTCGCCCATTTGAAACAGCGGGTCTTCTGCGAAGTCGAGCGGTCGCCCCGCCGAATTGCATAGGCTGATCGCGCCGAGGGGAACGAACGCGATAAGGGAATACTGCGTCTCCTGGCGGTGCAGACCCTGGAGAAGCGCCGAACAGGATGCGGTGTTCTGCGCATTCGGCCAGATCGAATAGGCGAGTACGGTCGCTGCGCCGCGCGCCTCCTGGATAAGGCGCAACTCCCCGCTCGCTGCGCGCACTGTCTCGCCCATGACCGCAGCCTCGGCGCGCGCGCGGGTCTCTTGCACCACATCGAACGATTTGATGACCGAGATGATCGTCAGCGGCATCAAGACCGCAGCGAGCAGGAACGCTATCCGGAAACCAAGCCGCGCTGTCAGGCCGGGCCGGGCGCCGGATGCTGTCATACCGCCTTGACCTTCGTCGCGGTCAAGACCGATAGATGCGAACCCCGCGCGTCAGGTAACGGATCTTCGCCTGCCTCCAGCCCCAAAAGATCGCACAGCCGCGCCCGCGCCCGGTTGGCGCGGCTCTTGACCGTGCCGACCGCCACGCCTGTCATTGAGGCGACCTCCTCATACGAAAAGCCTGAAGCGCCGGCGAGGATCAGGACTTCGCGATGCTCGTCCGAAAGCTGACTGAACGCCGCGCGGAAATCGTTGAAGGCAAGCCGGCCGTCATGGGCCGGTTTCACCGCAAGTCGAGAGGCGTGGATCCCGTCTGGATCGGCCACCTCGCGCTTGCGCTTCCTGCGGTCGGAGAAAAACGTGTTTCGGAGGATCGTGAACAGCCAGGCACGCATGTTGGTGCCAGCCTGAAACTTTTCGATGTTGGTCCATGCTTTGACGATCGTGTCCTGGACAAGATCGTCAGCCGTGGCCACGTCGCCCGAAAGGCTGATTGCGAACGCGCGTAGCGCAGGCAAATGTTCAGGGAGAGCTTCCCGCGGGTCGGACGCGCTCATTTTTTCGCGTCTTTCTGAC
The DNA here is from genome assembly GCF_900302475.1 of Defluviimonas aquaemixtae. Taxonomy (NCBI): domain Bacteria; kingdom Pseudomonadati; phylum Pseudomonadota; class Alphaproteobacteria; order Rhodobacterales; family Paracoccaceae; genus Albidovulum; species Albidovulum aquaemixtae. The sequence continues at coordinate 153,604 of NZ_OMOQ01000002.1, read as the reverse complement.
GAAGCTGCTCGATGAGCTCCTTGAACCGGTCAGGCAATTCTTCTTCGAGTGCTTCCTGGTAGACCCGCTTCAGGTTCTCGTCGATCTGTGCTTGCAACTTCGCCTTGTCGTCGCTTTGGTTCATATTCGGACACATGATTTGATAATTTTTTCGCTATCACACGGAACCTAACGCTTAACCGCGGCGTTGGTTCCAAGAAAGTTTCGACTAGGAGGAAAATAAATGCCGTCAAGCGACACGAAGGACTTCGCCACCTCCGTTGCGGCAAACGTGCCATTCCTGCGCCGTTACGCCCGCGCTTTGACCGGTAGTCAGGAAACCGGAGACCGTTACGCCGCCGCGACCCTGGAAGCGATCCTGCAGGACGACACAGCCCCCCCGGAGGACACTGACCACAAGATAAGACTCTTCCGCGCCTTTCACCTTGTCTGGTCCAGCGCCGGCGCGCCGGTCGGAGAGCCCGACAGCTCGCTTTCCGCGCGCGCGCAAGATCATATGGTGGACCTCACGCCCAACACGCGCGAAGCTCTTTTGCTCCACGCCATCGAGGCCTTCACCACCGACGAAGTCGCGCAGATCATGAGTGTGGCGCCCGACGAGGCGGTCGAACTGATTGCTATCGCCCGGCGCGAGATGGAGCGCTCGGTCGCCGGCAAGGTCATGATCATCGAGGACGAGGCGATCATAGCACTCGACATCTCGGGCATCGTGACCGAGATGGGCCACAGCGTGACCGGCATTGCGAGGACGCGGACCGAGGCGGTACGGCTTGCGGCGGAAAATCGGCCCGACCTCATCCTCGCCGACATCCAGCTTGCCGACAATTCCTCAGGCATCGACGCGGTGAACGACATCCTCGGGCAGTTCGAGGATCTGCCTGTCATCTTCATCACCGCTTTCCCCGAACGCCTGCTAACAGGGCAGCGACCGGAGCCCGCATTCCTGATCACCAAGCCGTTCTCGGAAGATCAGGTGCGCTCGGCGGTCAGTCAGGCAATGTTCTTCTCATCGACGGAAACGCTGGCCGCATGAGCTGACGCCGGCAGGCGGCCAGAGTCGCGCGTTTCGACCCTATTTCGTCGTGACGCGCAGACCGGCCAGCAATCAGGTCGGCAGTGACCGGGTCGTCCTGCTTCTCCGCCAATCCGAAGAGACCGTGCATCCGCTTGGCATTCTTCATTCCGGTTTCGACTTTCGCGGTCGCGGGGGCAACGTTCATCACTTCCGTCATGTCGTCTCCTGCATGTTGGCTCCTCGGCTCGGCGCAGGGCTGGAAATGGGCCGAGCCACGAATTCGGTCCGTTCCCCGCCAACTCGACGATGCGGATCGAGGTTCCTTAGTGCTCGAACGCCCATACCATCTTGCGAAGTACTGCCTGTGTCGTGAAGGGCCGAGTCAGAAGCGGCCAGCGCTGCGCTTCGCGGTCGTCGGCTTCCAACTCCGATTCGGCTTCGTTGCCCAGCAGGATCAGCTTGCCGCCGCGATCGCCGATAACGACGTCCATCCTGGATCGGCTGACGCAACCCGGGCCAGCCTCGAGAAATGCCAGTTTCAGTCGGCCACGGGTCTTTAGAGCCTCAATCGCATCAGTGCAATTCGAACGCGCGAGCACGAGGGCATTGCGGTCAAACTCCCTCACCGTGTCCACTAGGTCCTGAAGGACGACGCGGTCACGGACGACGATCAAGTAGATATGGTCCGCGGTCCGGCCGCTCGATTTTCCACGCATTATGGCCCCCGACAAAACGCCATCGTGGAACCAATCGAAAAACTGCGCATTAAACTACGACATACGAAGGGGAATTCCGCCGATGCCAAGCGTTTCCTGCAAGGATTGTCCGCTGCGCAAGTTGGACATTTTCACGCCATTCAGTTCGGACGAGGTAAAGTTCATGCAGGTGTTCAAGACCGGCGAATTGAAGGTCGATCCGGGCACGACTATCCTTATGGAGGGCTCGAACAGTCCGCAGCTCTACACGGTACTTAGCGGCTTGGGCACGCGCTACACCACGCTCGAAAACGGCCGGCGGCAGGTCATCAATTTCCTGTTTCCCGGCGATTTCACCGGGCTCCAGGCCGGCCTGATGGGCGAGATGAAACATTCGGTCGACGCAACCACAGAGATGACACTCTGCGTTTTCCGGCGCGAAGACCTTTGGACGCTTTATCGCCAATTCCCTGAACGCGCCTACGACCTGACATGGATTGCCGCAGTCGAGGAACATTTTCTCGGCGAAACCATCGCTTCTCTCGGACAGCGGGATGCGACGCAGCGCATCGCGTGGGCGTTCGTGCGTATTCGCGAACGGCTCGTCGCAGCGGGCCTGTCCAAGGGCAATGCCGTTCCATTGCCCTACCGCCAGCAGGACCTGGCCGACGCGCTGGGCCTGTCGCTCGTGCACACAAATAAGACGCTCAACTCCCTGCGATCGGCAGGACTCGCGACGTGGCGGGACGGCCAGCTGACCATCGACAATCTCGCATCTCTGGCCGAAATCGCGCTGATCGATCCCGAGCGCCCGCAGATTCGGCCGCTTATGTAGTGTGGGGAACTCCTGTCTACCGCCGCCATAGCCGGGCCGCGGTGGCGCCGCGTCGGCAATGAAACCTTGCTTCGCGCGATTTGCGGCGCGGCGGAACCTTCGAAATAGAGCCTTTTTCAGAGGGTTGATCTCGGCTAGGCGAACTGCTCCGCCTTGGTCTCCCCTTTGCCGCCGTTCGCTGCCGGAGGCGGGACCCCTCCGGCAGCGGGAGGCGTAATAGAGACTGCCCCCCGGGCCCCGCACCGATAACCAAAACACCGTGAACGGGGACACATCACGGCGGCGCGGGCCCGTTGAACAAACGCAGATGTCGGAACATGGTTCCCGAGCGATCATGCCGGTCTCCGGCCAATCCACCCGGCACGCCCCGAAGGGCGCGCTGGAACTCGGTCCATTTAGTTCACATCTTGACGGCGCCGATCACCACGCCCACCGAGATCAGAAGCGCGCCGGCCGCGACGTTCATGCGCCAAAGCGCGCGCGGCGATTTCAGAAGTCCCCGGGCCTGCCCGACCAGCGCGGCAACAAACAGATTGCCAGCCAGCGGCACCGTCATCGAAACTGCCGCGATGACCGCGATATCGGGCGCCGTTACGTGGCGCAGGTCGAAGAATCCCGGCAGGACTCCCATATAGAACAGGATCGCCTTGGGATTGCCGAGGATCGCGGCGACACCAGCAAGGAATCCCGCCCAGCGGCCGGGCCGCGTTAGCCGGCCGTCAGTCGAGATAGGTTGCCCCGCGTGGCGGATCAGAAGCCAGCCCATGATAATGAAGATCGCCGCGGCGACATAGCGCATCACTGTCATGAAGCTGCCCCACTGGTCCAATATCCAGGTCAGTCCGAAGATCGCAACCAGCGGCCAGAGCAGATCACCGAGCGTCACGCCGAACGCGAGCGGCCAGGCGCTCGCGAAGCCGCCGGTCAGCGCGCGCGCAGTGATTGCAACCCAGACCGGGCCGGGCGTCGCCCAGAGGATGCCGACCGCTCCGAAATATAGCAGGATCGAAGCCGCGCTAAGCGTCATGACGGCCTCACCATGCCGTCGATGGCTGCCCGATCTGGCGCGAACGCGGCGTGATTGCTGGCGAAACTCGGATTTATGGATAACTCTCTTTCGTTTGTTTTCAAATGGTTGGCAGACGCATCACGCCTGAAAAGCCCGTTCATTCCGCCTCCGGCAGGGTCAGGCTCCCATCTTCGGCTAGGGACCAGAAGGGGTTCATTGCCACTTCCCAGACGTGGCCATCAGGATCCGCGTAATAGCCGCTATACCCGCCCCAGAACGCCTTTTCCGGCTTCTTGAGCGGCGTCGCCCCGGCGTGCACAGCGGCCGCCCAAGCGGTATCGACCTCCGGCTCCGTCGTGAAATTCTGGGCAAGCGTCATCGCGCCGGTTCCCAGCTCTACTCCCGGCCGCCCCTGATCTTTGGCGAGCGCGCTCTTTCCGAATAGCCCCAGGACGGCGCCGTGTATCTGATAGAATACGACCTCCTCCAGCGCCAGACTGGGCTGCCAGCCGAGCGTCTCGTAGAAGGCCCGCGATCGGGACAGATCCGCAACGCCGAGGGTGATCAGGGTAACGCGTTGTGGCGTCATTACAGGTTCCTCTCCTCAACGACCGAAAGTCCGCCCGTCTCTCGCACCTCGAATGCCTGCGCCCGCTCTCCGAGCGTGTCGAAAAGCTCCGACCCCGTCCCGGTCAGAAACGCCTGCGCGCCGAGGCCGCAAATCTCGTCGAAGAGCGAGGCACGCCGGTTTGCGTCGAGATGGGCGGCCACCTCGTCCAGAAGCAGGATCGGGGGGGCACCGAAATCCTCGGCGAGAGCGCGGGCATTTGCAAGAACCAGCGAGATCAGGAGCGCCTTTTGTTCGCCCGTCGAGGCCTGCGCGGCCGGAATTCTCTTGGCCGTATAGCGCGCGCCCAGATCGGAACGATGCGGCCCGACGAGCGTCCTCCCCGCCGCCACGTCGCGCGACCGGCCCGAGGCGTACGCCTCGGCCAGCTCTTCCGGACCGGTTGGGAAATCCGCGCCCTCCGGGCCCAGGATGCTCAACTCGGCCGCCGGAAACGCCGTCTTTGCTGCCGCCTGCGCCGCGACCACGCGCTCTACTGCTGCTGCTCGGTTGGCTTGGATCGCGGCTCCGGCTCCTGCCATCTGCACCTCGAGCGCGCGATACCAGGTGGGATCGCGCACGTCATCCTTCAGAAGGCGGTTCCGCTCCCGCATCGCCTTTTCGTACGCCATCGCCGCCTCGGCGTGGCCCGGTTCGAACGACAGCGTCATCCGGTCGAGGAACCGCCGCCGTCCCTCCGCCCCCTCGATCCAGAGACGGTCCATCGCGGGAACCAGCCAGAGAATCCGCGCGACTCGGCCCAAAGCGGCCTGCGGGGCGGGCTTGCCGTCGATCGAGACGCTCCGGGACGAACCGGATTCGGCGAAGGTCTCGATCTCGTGACGCTGATGCAGGCTCAAGACCTCAGCGCTGACTTTCCAGCCAATCGCTTCCGGTTGCCGCGCGAGCTCATCTGTCGTGGCCCGCCGGATGCCACGCCCCGGCGACAGGAAGGACACCGCCTCCAGGATGTTCGTCTTGCCTGCTCCGTTCGGCCCGAAAATCGCGACCGGGAGCCCGTCGAAGGCCATCTCCGTATGCCGGTGCGACCGGAAATGCGAGATGAGAAGCGATGTGATGGCAAGCGCTGGCAAGCTCCGGGCCCTTCATCCTGCCATGAACATCCTCGCCGGAAAGCAAGCCCTTCGGCGAACTTGAAGCAGGATCAGACCCGCATCGGCATCACAACATAGACTGCCGACGTGTCGCTGCCTTCCCGCATCAGTGTCGGGTCGCCCGAGGAGTTGAACAGGAACACGGCATTCTCGCGGTCAACCTGGCTCGCGATTTCAAGCAGATACTTCGCGTTGAAGCCGATCTCGAGCTTCTCGTCACCGTAGGCCACTGCAAGTTCCTCTTCCGCCGCGCCGGCGTCGGGCGCGTTCACGGAAAGAACCAGGCGATCTTCGTCAAGCTGCAGCTTCACCGCGCGCGACCGTTCCGACGACACAGTCGAGACTCGGTCAACCGCCTTTGCGAATTCCGAAGCGTCGACTTCCAGTTTGCGCGTATTGCCTGCCGGAATGACCCGCGTGTAGTCGGGGAACGTGCCGTCGATAACTTTCGACGTCAGCGTGATCGCAGGTGTGGCGAACCGCACCTTTGTTTCGGAGACAGAGACCGCGACCTGGATCTCGTCGTCGTCGAGAAGCTTCCTGAGTTCGCCCACCGTCTTTCTCGGGACGATGACTCCGGGCATGTTCTCCGCCCCCTCGGGCAGCGGCGCGTCGATCCGGGCAAGCCTGTGGCCGTCAGTCGCGACGCAGCGCAGGGTCTGACCGTCATCTCCTTGTGCGACGTGCATGTAAACGCCATTCAGGTAATAGCGCGTCTCTTCGGTCGATATCGCGAACTTCGACTTGTCGAACAGGCGCCGCAGGACCGGTGCGGGCGCCGAGAAGTTCGTCGTGTATTCCGACGAGGCCATCACCGGGAAGTCCTCTTTCGGAAGCGTCGCGAGTGAGAACATCGACCGCCCGGCCTGCACCGTCAGCCGTCCGGCCGCGCCATCGTCGGTCAGCTGCACGAGCGCTCCGTCAGGCAGCTTGCGCACAATTTCATGTAGCATCACGGCGGAAACGGTCGTGGCGCCGGCGCGTTCGACCTGTGCCTGGGTCTTGTCCACCACCTCGATATCGAGGTCGGTGGCGCGGAAACTCACCGCGTCGCCTTCGGCTTCGATCAGCACATTGGCGAGGATCGGAATCGTGTTTCGACGCTCCACGACAGACTGGGCCTGGCCGACCGCCTTGAGCAGCGCGGCGCGCTCGATGCTGATTTTCATATCCGTCCCCTCAGGATGGCCGGGAGGGGAAAGTGCACGACTTTCCCCCAAGGCTCAAGAAATTTTCGGGACTGTCCGATGGATCGCACGAAGGGTCAAGACTGCCCGCGCCAGGTCATGCTTCGAGGAGCCGCTGAAGCATGTTCAGGTCGTCTGCGAGCTGGCTGTCGGTTGCCTTGAGCTCTTCGATCTTGCGCACGCCATGCATGATCGTGGTGTGATCCCGCCCGCCGAAGCGGCGGCCGATTTCGGGCAGCGACCGCGTTGTCAGCGACTTGGCCAGAAACATCGCGACCTGACGCGGCCGGGCGATCGTGCGCACCCGCTTGGGACCGATCATGTCGGCTAGGCGGATGTTGTAGTGCTCGGCGACCTTGCGCTGAATCTCCTCTATCGTGACCTTGCGGTCCGAGGCGCGGATGATGTCGGCGAGGCAATCCTGCACGAGATCGAGCGTGATTTCGCGACCCACGAGGCTCGCGAAGGCAAAGAGCCGGGTAAGCGCGCCTTCCAGAACGCGCACGTTCGTTGTGATCCGATGCGCGACGAATTCCATTACGCCCGGGGCCATCTTCAGGCCCGGATACTGGCTTCGGTACAGTTCGGCTTTTTGTTGCAGGATACCCAGGCGAAGTTCGTAGTCGGTCGGATGCAGGTCGACGACGAGGCCGCATTGAAGGCGGCTGCGGATCCGTTCCTCCAGATCCTTGATCTCGCCCGGCGCGCGGTCGGCCGAAATGACGATCTGCTTGTTCTGATCGACGAGCGCGTTGAACGTGTGGAAGAATTCCTCCTGCGTCGATTCCTTGCCGGCGATGAATTGCACATCGTCGACCATTAGGACGTCGACAGAGCGGAACATCTCCTTGAACCCCATGATCTCTTTTTCGCGAAGGGCCTGAACGAAGCGGTACATGAATTGTTCGGCCGACAGGTAAAGGACACGGAGCTCGGACTGGCGGGTCTGCAGTTCATGCGCGATCGCGTGCATGAGATGCGTCTTGCCGAGCCCGACTCCGCCATAGAGAAAGAGCGGATTGAACGTGACGGGGCCACCCTCGGCCACCCGGCGGGCCGCGGCATGGGCAAGCTCGTTCGGCTTGCCGACAACGAATGTATCGAAGGTGAAGCGCGCCTCGAGCGGCGCGGCGGTCAGGACGGAGTCGTCCGGGGCGCGCGGCGCACCGGTCTTGCTTTTCGAGCTTCGCTCGGTAACCGCAGCAGGCGACGTGGCGCTGCGCGACGGCACGTGAAATTCGACACGCGCCACGTTTTCACCTGCTTTTTCAAGATGTTGGCGGATTTGCTCCGCGAAGTTGCGCGACACCCAGTCACGCATGAACTTGGTCGGAACTTCGAATCGCGCGATGCCATTTTCGAAGGTATCGAGCTTCAGCGGCTCGATCCAATTGGTGAAATTGCTCTTTCCGACTGACTTAAGAAGTTCATTTCGTATCCGCCCCCAGGATTCTTCGGTCATGTCCTACTTGCCCACGTCTCGTTACACTGTCCCGCACCGCTACAGACCGCGCGGCCTATTGCATTCGTGGCGATCCCCGTGTCGGCATTCGCAGCCGCAGACAGCGATTTTACCCCCAGGTACATCACCCAAGGATGAACCGCTCCCTCGCGGAAGCGTGGGTTGATATCGGACATAAGCGGTCCCGGCTCGACCGCGCAAACGCTCGGCGGTTCGATCCGTTATCGAGCCGCCGGGCGAGTGTCGCCGACGCTCGAAATCCAATCGCGCGCAAGCAGCCGGCGCGCGACTTGGGTTCAAGTCAGGTGCAGCCCCTGACCAAACCCTTGGTTACCGCATGTCCCCCCAAGACGATGTGAATCGCATGGAGACGCTAGCAAGGCGGATCGCGTGGCCGCAACAGAACTTCGTGCTTGACTCAACCTTTGTCGGAGCGAATCCGACGGGCAGTGCAAATGGGGCACAGGATCGTGCTTGGCGGGAAAAAAGAAAAAGGCGCAACCAATAGCTGCGCCGCTTCACAATCCGAACAAAGCGTGGTCTCAGGCGGTGAGCGCCTTCACACGGGCCGACAGCCGCGACATCTTGCGGGCCAGCGTGTTCTTGTGAATGACGCCCTTGGTCACGCCACGGGCGAGTTCCGGCTGTGCAACTTTGAGCGCGGTCGCAGCCGCGCTCTGATTGCCCGAGGCGATCGCCTCTTCGACAATGCGCAGGAACGTCCGGATCCGCGAGCGGCGCGCCTTGTTCACATCCTGACGGCGCTGGTTCTGGCGCGCGCGCTTCTTGGACTGGGGCGTATTGGCCATGTGAGGTCTTCCGATTTCGGTTCGGGTGAATCTGAAGCCGCGCTTCTAGGACCGACTCGGATATAAGTCAACACTCCCGGCGGGCTTTTTCCGGCTACTTGTCGCGGAACTGCGGCTGGCGCTTTTCAAGGAAGGCATTCATACCTTCCTTCTGATCCTCGGTGGCGAAGAGCGCATGGAACAGGCGCCGCTCGAAGAGGAGACCTTCGCGCAGCGTCGTTTCGTAGCTGCGGTTCACCGCTTCCTTCACCGCCATGGTGGCGAGCGCCGATTTCTCGGCGATCTTGCGGGCGGCCGCCATCGCCTCGGGTACAAGCTTCGCGGCAGGCACGACGCGGCTAATGAGGCCCGAGCGCTCGGCCTCGGCGGCATCCATGAATCGGCCGGTCAGGTGCATGTCCATTGATTTCGATTTTCCGACGAGCCGGGTCAGCCGCTGCGTCCCGCCGATCCCGGCGACGACTCCGAGGTTGATTTCGGGCTGGCCAAACTTCGCGTTGTCGGCGGCAATGATAAAGTCGCACATCATAGCCAGTTCGCACCCGCCGCCGAGCGCATAGCCAGCCACGGCGGCAATGATCGGCTTCCGACAGCGCAGCATCGTCTCGGTGCCAGCACCAAAGAGGTCAGAGGTGAAGACCTCGACAAAGCTTTTCTCCGACATCTCTTTGATGTCGGCCCCCGCCGCGAATGCCTTGTCCGACCCGGTCAGGACGATGCAGCGCACCTTGTCGTTCGACTCTGCGCCTGCGAGAGCATCACCGAGTTCCTCCAGAAGCTTCGAGTTCAGCGCGTTCATCGCATCGGGCCGGTTCAGCCGGATGAGCGCCACGTCGTCTTCGATCTCGACGATCAGGGTCTCGTAAGCCATGGACGAACCTCTTTCGGTGGTGCGGGGAGGACTCCTAACAGCCCAATCGCCGGGATCAAGTCATCTTTGACAGCGCGGACAGAAGAATGTGGATCGGCCCGACTGCACGATCCGGGTGACAATGCCCCTGCAGCCTTCGGTCCGGCAGGGCGCGCCTTCGCGGTCATAGACGCGGAACGCGTGCTGAAAGTAACCGAGCTCGCCATCTGTCTGTCGATAGTCGCGCAAGCTCGATCCGCCCGCCTCGATCGCCTCTCTCAGGACGTCGCGAATGACCGGCACAAGGCCGGCGACGCGGTGTGCCGAGATTCGCCGCATCTGTCGCCGGGGATCGATTCCTGCCCGGTGGAGCGTTTCACAAACATAGATATTGCCCAGCCCCGCTACGACCCGTTGATCGAGCAGCGCCACTTTGGCCGGCACCGCACGTCCGCTCAAGCGGGCCACCAGATAGTCCTCATGAAATGCGTTGCCGAAAGGCTCTGGTCCGATGTTGGCGAGAAGCGGGTGGGTGTGGTCCGACCCCGTCGGAAGCAGGTCCATCATCCCGAAGCGGCGCGCGTCGTTGAAGGTGATCCGCGCGCCGCTGTCCATGTCGAACACGACGTGGTCGTGTTTCGCGGGCGCGGGATGCTCGTGATGGAACTCGCCGAGCATCGTCCCCGAGATCAGCAACCGTCCCGACATGCCGAGGTGAATGAGGAGCGTCTCGCCGGTCGAGATATCCACCAGCAGGTATTTCGACCGTCGCCGGAGGCCGGTGACGCGCGCGCCGGACAGCCGCTCTGCCATCCGCTCGGGTAAGGGAAATCTCAGATCCGGTCGGTTGACCGCCGCCCGAACGATGACGCGCCCGTTCATCACGGGCTCCAACCCGCGCCGCACGGTTTCAACTTCGGGGAGTTCTGGCATGCGCGCCCCTGCCGTCACGCCGCATTGTCTCTGCGGCCAAGGCTTCTATAAGAAGGACGAGTTCAACGGAACGGCAAGTGCTGATGAGTGAAACCGAAAGCCGGACCACCCATTTCGGGTTCAAGACCGTCGCCGAAGGTGACAAGGCCGGAATGGTCCACGGCGTCTTCACGCGCGTCGCCAACCGCTACGACGTGATGAATGACCTTATGTCGGTGGGCATCCATCGTCTATGGAAAGATGCAATGATGGACTGGCTCGCGCCGCGGCCCGGGTCGACGCTTCTGGACGTGGCGGGTGGCACGGGCGACATCGCGTTCCGCTATCTCAGGCGAGCAGCGGGGTCGACGGCCACCGTGCTCGACATGACCGAGTCGATGCTGATCGAGGGGCAGAAAAGGGCAGAGGCCGAGAATCTGGCTGACCGGCTGAACTGGGTTGTGGGCGACGCAATGACTCTGCCCATCGCAGACGCGTCTTTCGACACCTACACGATCAGCTTCGGCATCCGGAACGTGACATGCATCTCCGACGCGCTGAAGGAAGCCTACAGGGTTCTGAAGCCTGGCGGCCGGCTCATGGTGCTGGAGTTCAGCCAACTGCCTAATGCGGCGATGCAGTGGGCCTATGACCGCTATTCCTTCAACGTGATCCCAGTCATGGGCCAGATCGTCGCGAACGACCGCGAGAGCTACCAGTACCTCGTCGAGTCGATCCGCAAGTTCCCCGATCAGGAAAGCTTCGCGAGCATGATCCGCCAGGCCGGGTTTGAACAGGTGAAATACCGCAACCTCACCATGGGCGTCGCCGCGCTCCATTCTGGCTGGAAGATCTGAACTTGCGCGGACCGCACAATATCTGGCGGCTGATCCGCACGGGCGCGACCTTCGAACGCACGGGTGCCATGAAGCTCGCGCTCGAGGCGATGGAGGCACCGGCCGCGCTCAGACTGGCCGCCCGAATCGTGGGCTGGCCATTCAAGTGGCTGGGCTATCGCGGCGATCCGAACCTGCCTCCGGTGACAAGGGCTCTGACGGCCCTGGGGCCAGCCTACATTAAATTCGGCCAAGTCCTCTCGACGCGGCCCGATGTAGTGGGAGAAGAACTCTCCGAACAGCTTCGCGTGCTTCAGGACAAGCTGCCGCCCTTCCCGACACCGGTCGCCAAGACCACCTTCGCGGCGGAGCTGGGCCAAAGCGTTGAGAGCCTGTTTTCGGAGTTTTCTGATTCCGTTGCGGCTGCGTCGATCGCCCAGGTCCATCGCGCGCGGCTCACGGCCACGGGAGAGGAGGTGGCGGTCAAGATTCTGCGCCCCGGGATTGAGCGTGCTTTTCGCCGTGACATCGACGCCTTTCATTTCGCCGCCGGTCTGATCGAGTTCCTATCACCCGCCTCGCGCCGGCTTCGCCCCTCTGACGTGGTGAGCCATTTTGAAAGCGTCGTAATGGGCGAGCTGGACCTCAGGCTCGAAAGCTCGGCGGCGTCCGAATTCGCGGCCAACACCGAGAAGGACGCGGGCTTTCAGGTTCCCGAGCCCGTCTGGCACCTCTCGTCGCGCCGGGTCATGACGCTCGGCTGGGCCGAGGGCATACCGCTTGGCGATGTTGCCGCGATTCGAGCGGCGGGGCACGATTGCGTGGCGATTTCCGAGAGAGTGCTGCAGCTCTTCCTCAGCCATGCGCTTCGCGACGGTTATTTTCATGCCGACATGCATCAGGGCAACATGAAGGTCGCAGAGAATGGCGACATCATCGCCTACGATTTCGGCATCATGGGCGCGATCGACGAGTATACCCGCCGCGTCTACGCCGAGATCCTGATCGGCTTCATCCGCCGCGACTACCGGCGCGTCGCCGAGGTCCATTTCGAAGCCGGATACGTGCCGCGCGACCGTGATATCGGTGAGTTTTCCCGCGCCCTGCGCGCCGTGGGTGAGCCGATTTTCGGCATGGATGCGAACCAGATTTCGATGGCCAGGCTCCTTGCCTATCTCTTCGAAGTAACCGAGCGGTTCGGAATGGAGACCCGCACCGAGCTGATCCTGTTGCAGCGCACCATGGTTGTCGTGGAAGGCGTGGCACGCTCCCTGAACGCCAATATCAACATGTGGCAAGTGGCCCGGCCCATTGTCGAACGTTACATCAAAGAAAACGTCGGGCCGCCGGCCCTGTTCCGCGATCTCGCGCGCACCGCGCGGGTTCTCGGCAGATTCGGCCCGCGCTTGCCACAAATTGCTGAGGCGATGCTTGTGCGTCAGTCCGAGGCGCCCGAACCAGCGCGGCGTCGTTCGCGACGCGGGACGCTGGCGCTCGTTGTTCTCGGCGCCGCTATCGGCGGGGGGGCCGTCGCCGCGATCACACTGATTTGACGATGCCCGTCATGGCGCAGTCGCGCCGCGCAGAGACCTGACATCCGACGGCAGGACTTCGGCCCCGCCCTCGAGCACGAGGACCGCACCCTCCGTGCCATTCCGCACCTCGGCGATGCGCGCGACGCTTTCGACCGGCGAGGCGCCGACGAGTTCGCCGGCCACATAGCTTTCTAGCCGGAACGAATACGCGCCCGCTGGCAAGGGGGCTCCGGTTGCATCTGTGCCCGCCCAGGCGAGCGGCTCAGTCGAAACCGGGGCGGGCGATCGCATCACCTCTTGCCCTGCTGCGTCCACAACCACCAGAATCGCCTGATCGGCGCCAGACTGCGGATCAGGATAGAGTGTCAGTGGCGCGCCATCGAACATCACAGGGGCCGCGACGCGCGCCTCCATGCCGACCCAGGATGCCATCTCGGCTAGGCTCGAGATGCCCATATGAGCGGACAGCGTTTCGAGAAGCTTATTGGTTTTCACCTGTTGCTCGACGCCTGAAAAGGTCGCGAGCTGCGCGGCGTAGTCGGTGCTGTCGATCGGATTCAGCGGGTCCTGGTTCTGCATCTGCGTCGTCAACATCACGAGGAAGGTCTGAAAATCGCTGTTGATAAGCGTGCCTTCCGAATCGGACCGGCGGGTCGCGGCTGAGGCGCCTGGTGCGGTAGTTGCGGTCACGGCATCCATCTCGATTCCTTTCACATTCTCAGATCGAGGCCGCCATCGCGGCCGAGGGTCGGGGCCGACAGCTCGGTCCGAGGTTGAGTCATTGCGGGTGAATCAGTGTCATCTTGACCAAGTCGCTGGTGAGCCAAGTCACCCGTCTCTGCGCGCTCGCGCTCATCGCCTTGCTGGCCGAAACTGAACGCCAGATCCTCATAGCCAAGCTCTCGAAAGTCTTCGGCGAGCGTGTCGATATGGCGGCGCAACAGCTCCAGCGTCTCGGGCCGCTCGGCCTGCACGAGCATCGTCAACGCGCCGTCGTGCGTCGTGAATGAGAGGCGCACCCGTCCGAGTTCCTCGGGCGAGAGCGTCACCTCGATTGGCCGGTCGGTTGCCCGGGCCGCCGCTTCGGCGAGACGCCGCGTCGTGTCGTGCGGCAATAGCATCTGCACCACCGCCGAGGCGCCGCGGTCGCTACTGCGAACGCCCACTGGACCGTCCGATCCGGGCAACATGGACAGATCGTCGTGGCCGCCGTCGTCATCAGGCAACTGGGCGAGCGACTCGATGGCGACGACGGTTGCGGCCGGTCCGCGTTTGATATCCGCCGCTTCATCTGCGTTTGTGATCCGCGTTATGCTGACGGCTTCCTGGTGCGTGGCGGCCCTAACTTCGGCCCTTCCCGGTTCGGACGAGGGCGGCGCGATGGAAAGGTGGTGGAGCGGCATTGCCTCGCCCGTCCGTGCGCCGGACGAAACCAACGGTGCCGGCAGAGCTGTGTCTGCCCGGAGGACCGCTGATCGCGGATCTGAGGGACTTGCAGCCTGCCGCCCGGCTTCGCCTGATTCCACGGCGACACGGATCCGGTAGTCCGCGCCGGAAAGCATCGGTGCTGCGGGCGACGTCGCAATCGTGGGCAGGCGCTTGACTGGCAAGGGCGAAGTGCCCGATGCTGAAGGCATGGCGTTGCCGCTGTGATCCGGGCCGATCTTCATGCCAGCGTCAGGTGACGCTGCCTTGTTGCCGAATGGCTCGGCTGCGGCCGGCATATCAATTGGCGATGCCTCGAGGTGTGGTCTTCCAACGGAACCCGGTGGACCTGGCACAGCGCGCGCAAGTTCAAACCCGATGCTGAATTCGTGTGGAGAGTTCTCGACCGACGCAAGAGTCAATCCAGCGAGCCCCGGAGAGGCACCGTAGGTCAGATTGAACGTCGGCGCAGTCGAGTCAGCGCCTCGGGCAACCGGCGTGGAGCCGAGCCGCGCTTCGCGGGCCCAGAACGTCTCGACCCGCTGCACGCCGACGATGGACGCCATCAGCGGCGGCACGGCAGCCGCCGCGGCGAATTCAGGGGCGCGAACGGCTTCTTCCTGCTGCGCCGCTGCCGGCTCAGTCAGGATTTGCTGTTGCTCCGTATCATTCGGAGTGTTGAGGTGGCGCGTGTCGGAAGGCCTATCGGTCCGGCGTATTCCCGAGCCCGGCGCGGCGCGGAGGGTGTCATCGCTTTCTGGCACTGTAGCCGCCGTCCGGGTCCCAGCCGAGATTCCCACGACCGCTTCGATCACTGGCGCGAGAGGCGACGCATCCGCTGACAAAGCTGCACCCGCGAAGGGACGCAACTCCGCCTCGGGGTCGTGCGCGATCAGTAACACATCGCCTGCCGGCGCTTCGTTCCCTGCGGCAAGCACTGCGTCCGGTTGCGCCGTCGCTTCGCCAACCAGCTTGCCGAGAATCTCCAAAAATTCCGAGGGAGCGCCGCCTCCGCAGTCGACCAAAACTGAGGCACCCGTCTGCGGAGCCGGAGACGACCCTGCAACGTGAAGAATCGGATTAGGTCCCATGAGTTCACGACTTCTGCCTGTGTCGGGGAGGACCATGGCAGCATAAGGTTACCGCTTTTTTACCCGCGTCGACCCATAGTGGCGAAAGAGCTTCGACGTAAGGAACACCCGCGATGGCCGAAATCTCCGCAATTCCCTCCATGATCAAGGGTCCCGACACAGCTGAGATCCGAAATCAAGCGATGCGCGAGGCGGCCGAGGCGCTGGAAGCTCAGTTTCTGGCGGAGATGCTGAAGTCCGCCGGTCTGGGAGAAGCACGCGAAAGCTTCGGCGGCGGGATCGGAGAGGAGCAGTTTGCTTCTTTCCTGCGGCAGGAGCAGGCGCGGGAAATGGTGGGTGCAGGGGGGATCGGCCTGGCGGAGAGCATCTTCAACGCCATGAAGAGGCTGGACGGCCATGACGGCTGAAACGGTGGTCTTGTCCGCGATCGAGGTCCTTTTGGCGGAGGAGCGTCTAGCGGTCCGTCTCGGTGACCTGGGGACGCTTGACGCGCTCGCGGCACGCAAGGCCGACATTCTCGAAAGGCTCGCCGCCGAAGCATCTGCTGCGCCGCATGAAACCTTAGCACGCGTGAAAGAGCTTGCTGCGGCCAATCAGACGCTCCTTTCGGCGGCGCTTGACGGCCTGCGTTCGGCGCGCGCTCGGTTAACCGCGATCCGTGACGCGAGCTCGCGGTTCGACACTTACGACAGGGCCGGACGTGCGCATAGCGTCTCCCTCGCGCAAGGCACGGTCGAGCGGCGTGCCTGACCGACTCGCGCCGAAGGACTTTACATAAAAACGTTTGTATCCAGCGGCTTGCCTTAGCGATCTCTTAGAGAATGGCGACCAATCTCGGCTCTGCATCCCCGAGCGGATGGCGCGGCCGGGCGCAAGCCCGACGCATCGGTCAGAACGCCACCGACGCCGCAATGAGCGGCTTATGAAACCCGGCGCAAAGCGTCGAAACTGTGAAGGACGAATAGATGTCGAGCATTCTGACGAACACCAGCGCGATGGTGGCGCTGCAAACGCTCAAGGGCGTCAACTCCGATCTGATGAAAACCCAGAACGAAATCTCGACGGGCAAGTCCGTGGCCTCGGCCAAGGACAACGCGTCGGTCTGGGCGGTCTCAAAGGTGATGGAGGCGGATGTGAAGGGCTTCAAGGGGATATCCGACAGCCTTGGCCTTGGTGAATCCACGGTCGCTGTCGCACGGCAGGCCACCGAAACGGTCACGGACCTTCTGACGGAAATCAAGGGCAAAGTCGTCGCGGCGCAGGAGCAGAACGTGGATCGCGGCAAGATCCAGGCCGATATCGACGCGCTCGCGGATCAGATCAAGTCCGTGGTCAATGCGGCGCAATTCAACGGGCTGAACCTGCTCAAGGGCACCGAGGACATGAATATCTTGTCCTCGCTTGACCGGGCGGGCGATGGGTCGGTGACGGCCGCAAGCATCTCCGTCGCTCGGCAGGATCTGACGACCGGCGCCGGGGTGTTCGGCACCGGCACGTCGCTCAACGCAAATGCCACGCCGAGTGCTGCGGCGGTGGCTTCGGCCGGCAACTCGCAAAATGTGACGATCGCCAGCGATACGGACATGAGTGACAACGCGATAGACATTACTATTGCGGGGACGACGCTCAGCTTTGCTGCGGGCGATCTTTCGGGCGACCAGGATGCAGCCGCGGCCACCATATCTTCGGCGATCAATGCGCTCGGGCTCACGGGGATCACCGCGGCCGTCAACGGAACCAACGCCAACCAGATTGACATCATCTCGACGCGCGCATTCGAAGACGTGTCACTTACGACAACCGGCGCGACGGCTAGCGCGGCGACGATCGGCGAGCGGGCCGAGAACATCGCGCTGTCGACATCCGCGGCGGTCAATGACGGCGACGGCTACAGAGTGACGATCGGGTCGTCCTCCTACAGCTACGTCGCCGGCAAGGGCGAGACGATGGAGGACGTCGCGAAGGGCCTCAAGACTGCGATCGACTCGGCCGGCGCTACCGGTATTTCGACTGCGGTCACGCAAGATGCGACGACTGGCCAATGGTCGCTCAAGGTCGACAATGACGGCAGCGGTTCCGCGAGCCTTGCGTTCGCAGCCGTGGGCAATGCCGGCGGCACGGCATCGGGCGGGCTATTCGGTCTCGACGCGATCGACGTGACGACAAATGCAGGGGCGGATGCCGCTCTCGCCAATGTCGAGACGATGATCAACAACTCGATCGACGCCGCTGCCGCCTTCGGCTCGGTCCAGGGCCGGATCGAGATCCAGTCCGAGTTCATCGGTAAGTTGACCGACGCGCTCAAGACCGGGATTGGCACGCTGGTGGACGCCGATATGGAAGAGGCATCGGCGCGGCTCCAAGCGCTACAGGTGCAGCAGCAGCTCGGCATACAGTCGCTCTCGATCGCCAACCAGGCACCACAGAACATCCTGGCGCTGTTCCGCTAGCAACCGGGCCGGGGCGCTCGAACGGCGCCCCGCTTACCCGCGGGTAGTCCGCGATCTGACGACAACCGTCATCGGAAGGTACTCAAGTGAACGCATACAAAATGGCTCTGTCGGCCTATGCTGGCGCCGCCATTCCCACACGCACTGGACGCGGCACCGAATACGAACTCTTCGCACGCGTCACGCATCGGTTGAAGGCCGCGGCGCACGGTGACGGGGACTTCAATGCCCTTGTCCGTGCGGTGCACGACAACCGCAGCCTCTGGACGGCGCTTGCCGCTGACGTCGCGATCGAGACCAATGAACTGCCAAGTGAGCTCCGCGCGCAAATATTCTATCTGTCGGAATTCACCTCGGCGCACTCGCGGCGCGTTCTCGCCGGAGAGGCGGGCGTGGACGTTCTGGTCGACATCAATACCGCCGTCATGCGCGGACTCAGAAGCGAAGGAGATGCGCCTTGAGCGGTCTGGTTCTGAAGCTCGCTCCGCGCGAGCGAGTGTTGATCAACGGCGCGGTCATAGAGAACGGTGACCGTCGGTCGCGGCTCGCAATAATGACACCCAACGCCAACATTCTTAGGCTCAGGGACGCGATCCACCCCGAAGAGGTGAACACTCCGGTGCGCCGCGTCTGCTACATTGCGCAGCTCGTCCTGTCGGGCGACGTCACGCCCATGGATGCCCGTCACCAGATAATGCGGGGCATCGAGCAGTTGAGCCAAGCGCTGACCGACCACGACAGCCGCACACACCTGTCGCTCGCGACTTCGGCGGTGGTTGAGGGCCAGTTCTATCAGGCACTGAAGGCGCTGAGGGCGCTTCTGCCGCGCGAGTCACGTCTGCTGGACACCGCGCGGAGATGAGCTTCGCGCCGGTCGTGCCGTTCAATGGCTACACGGGCTGGGCGTTCCTTGCCCGGACCCGGGCCGCCCAGGAGGCGGCATTCGCCGGCAGCGCGGAAATGAATCGGGACGAAAGCTATTTTCGCGAACGCATCGGCTCGGTTGAGACAGCGGAGGAACTCGTCGCCGACCGCCGGTTGTTGTCGGTCGCACTGGGCGCGTTCGGGCTTTCCGGAGACATCGGCAACAAGTATTTCATTCGAAAGGTATTCGAAGACGGAACCCTCAGACCCGACGCTCTGGCCAACAAGCTTGCCGACAAGCGCTATCTCGAGCTTTCCCGTGCGTTCGGGTTCGGTGACTACGCGGTGCCGCGCACCCAGTTGTCGGATTTCGCAGATCGGATTCTGGCGGAATACAAGACGAACCGCTTCGAAGAGGCAGTAGGCGCGCAGAGCAACGAGCTTCGGCTTGCGCTGACAGCCGAGCGTGAGCTTGCAGAACTCGCGATGCGCGATCTATCTGGCGATGCGAAGTGGCTCACGGCACTGGGATCGGCTCCGCTGCGGGAGGTTCTTCAGACCGCGTTCGGCCTGCCCGACTCGTTCGCGCAGATCGATCTCGACAGGCAGGTAGCTGTATTGAAGGGCCGCGCGGACCGGTATCTCGGCGGCGGCGATCTCGCGCAGTTTCAGGACCCTGGAAAGGTCGAGGATCTGGTGCGTCTTTACCTTCTGCGGTCACAGATTCAGGGCTTCGGTGCAGGCTATTCGCCGCAATCAGTTGCACTGTCGGTGCTGAAATCTGCGCATCATACCGGCGGCCTGTTGTCTCGTCTCGTCTGAGCCAAGATCCCGGGCGATTGATGGGCCCGCCAAACAAGTTATTTGGTTTGATGCATGGACAATGCCAGTGCACGCAAGTTTGACGCCGAGAAGGTGTGGCCCGACTGGCTCGGGCGCGTTCGGACGCAATCGACCCAGGCACGGGTCGGTAAAGGCAGCGGGGGCCTCGCGTCGCGCATCCAAGCCGGGTCTGAGCGCGTTGTGGTCCCCATGCTTTGATCCAGGTATCTCCCCCTCTCTCGGACACCCCTCCGATTCCGGTCGACACGCGGAACCGGTCCGAGCCGAGGTGTTGCCAGCCGGAAGCGACGGCCGGAGTTTCCATTGCGCAGAGTCGAGTAGCGGTTCTCAATAACCTCATGCAGAAACTTGCTTCGGCAGGTGCCCGGCTCAACGCTGGAACTGGTGGTGCAAGGCGAAGGAGCGTTGAACGAGGCTGGCCTCGCTAAGCCCCGGCGCTCTCGAGGATCTGCTTCAATCTGGAAAAGCTGGCACCGATGCCGCCGGCCGGCGACTCCTCGGCCAAATAGGCGTCAAGTGTCGGCCAAACCCGGATCGCGGCGTCGATGGTCGCGTCCGAACCGGGTACGTAGAGACCCGCCTGGATCATCGTCTCTGCCCTGTCATAGGCTCCGAGGAGGTATCTGGCGCGTGCGATGAGCGCATTCTCTTCCGTCGTGGCGGCTTGGGGAAGCGCGCGCGAGACTGAACGCAACAGGTTGATTGCCGGATACCGGCCGCGCTCCGCAATTTCGCGCTCCATCACAACGTGGCCGTCGAGCACCCCGCGTATTATGTCGGAAACCGGTTCGTCCATGTCGGAGCCAGCCACCAATACTGTGAACACTGCCGTTATGTCGCCCGCACCATCTGCGCCCGGGCCCGCACGTTCGGCAAGCGACGTAATGAGATGCGACGTAGTGGGCGGAAAGCCGCGAAGCGACGGCGGCTCGCCCGCCGCCAGCGCGACCTCGCGGTGGGCTTCGGCAAAGCGCGTGACCGAATCTGCCAGCAGCAGAACCTGAAGACCCTGGTCGCGGAAATGTTCGGCCACCGTCATTGCGGTCCATGCGGCGCGGCGGCGCACGAGCGGAGACTGGTCCGACGTCGCGGCGACAACTACACTCCGCGACATGCCGTCCTCGCCGAGGACGCTCTCGACGAACTCACGCAATTCGCGCCCGCGTTCGCCAATAAGCGCGATGACGGTTACATCTGCCTCGACCCCGCGCGCGAGCCTGGCGAGAACTGAGGACTTGCCGACACCCGATCCTGCAAAGATCCCGATGCGCTGGCCGCGGACGAGTGGAAGGAATGTGTCAAACACGGCGACGCCAGTTTCAAGCCGCCCGCCGAGCCTTCTGCGTGCCGCAGGCGCCGGGGGATCCGCGCGAAAGGCCCGCTCGTTGCGGCCCCGAAGCAGGGGCCGCCCGTCCATGGGCTGACCGAAGGCATCCAAAATGCGTCCGATCCAGCTGTCGTCGGGCGCAATGCGACCGGCACCGAGCAGCTCGACCTCGTCGCCAAGGCGGATGCCGTCGACGGGCCCGTCCGTGAGCACGGTCGCGCAAGTTGCGTCGAGGGCCACGACCTCACCACCGAGATGCGTGCCGCCGTCAAGCCGCACGCGGTCGCCGAGCCGCCAGCGGTCGCCTGTCCCTGTCACGCGCAGCAGGCCTCGCCCGACCTCGTGGACCCGTCCGACCTGGGTTAGTGCGCCGCAGACACCGATCTCTGATCGCAGCATCTCCAGACCAAGGGCAGCCATTCTGATCTCCTTTTGTTCTACCTTACACTTTCTAAAGGAATCGGGGTTAAGGCTTGATTGAAAGCTCGGAGGAGAAGCCCCGATGTTCGAGAAACCCCAGGTTCTGGCGATCGCCTCGTCGCTCGCGACCCATGCAGCAACGCGGCAGGCGGTGGTCGCGCAGAACGTCGCTAACGCCGACACGCCTGGATACCAGGCGCGTGAGGTTGCCGATTTTTCTGAAACCTACCGCGCGAACCAAGGCGACGGCCTGCGCCAAACCCGCGCGGGACATATCGGCGCGGCCGAGGCGGGGCCGCAACTAGCGGTTGCCGCGCCCTCCCGGCAAGCGCTCTCTCCCAATGGCAATGGCGTGTCGCTGGAGGCCGAGATGGTGAAAGCTGCTGATATCCGGCGCGAGCACGACCTGGCGCTCGCGATCTACGGCAAGTCTCTTGCAATACTGCGGGCAAGCCTCGGGCGCGGATAGAGGAGGTGAGTGAGTGAGCAATTTCACCCATAGTCTCGGCATCGCCGCAAGCGGGATGGAGGCGCAGGCCATGCGGCTCCGCCACGTCTCGGAGAATATCGCCAACGCCGATACCCCCGGCTACCACCGCAAGATCACAAGCTTCAAATCTGTCGTCGAGCGGGGAGAGACAACGGGCGAGGTGAGACTAGGCGATGTGAAGCTCGATCCACGCGAACTTGCGCGGATTCTCGATCCCGGTCATCCGATGGCCGACGAAAACGGCTACTACGACGGCTCCAATGTCGATCTTGTGGTTGAAATCGCTGACGCGCGCGAAGCGCAGCGCAGCTACGAGGCGAACCTCAGGATGTTCGACCAGGCGCGGCAAATGTCGCAGAGCCTGCTCGATCTTCTGCGCCGATAGGAACTGAGGAGGTCCAGAATGGACGTGAGAACCTCTTTTGCCGCGCAAGGCTATACGCAGGCCCGGCCGGCCACCCAACCGTCGCCGAACGCAGCAGGGTCGGCCGGTGCCGCGCAGGGTTTTGCGGCGCTCGCCGAAAATTTTGCCGAAACGCTCAGGGCCGGCGAGGAAACCGCCAAGGCGGCAATGATGGGCGGTGCGGATCCGCATGCGCTCGTCGAAGCACTCGCGGCGAGCGAGCTCGCTGTCGAGACGGCTGTGACCCTCCGCAACAAGGTCGTGGAGGCCTATCAAGAAATCCTCAGGATGCCGGTCTGAGGATGACAGAGGCGATCTTCTTCGACACGCTCCGGCAGGCCCTTTGGGTCGCGGTCGCGATCTCGGCGCCGCTGCTTTTTGTTGCCCTCGTCGTGGGTGTCGTCATCGGGCTCTTCCAGGCGCTGACCTCTGTGCAGGAGATGACACTGACATTCGTACCCAAGGTTGGCGCGATGATCGGCGTCTTCTGGGTTTCCATGACATTCATGTCGGGCATGCTCGTGTCGTTCTTCACCGACAGCATCGTTCCATTGATCGCGGGGTATTGAGTGATGGATAACGCAGTCTACACGACGCTCAACCGCCAGTCCGGCCTTCAGGCCGAGATGCGCGCAGTCGCCAACAACATCGCCAACGTTTCGACCACCGGGTTTCGCAAGGAGGGCGTCATCTTCGCCGAGCATGTGGCAGAGCTTGAGGGTGAGGAACCGTCGCTGTCGATGGGCACGGCCGAGGGCCGCGTGGTGAACCTTGCGCAAGGTGTGCTTGTCCAGACCGGCGGCGCGTTTGACCTTGCGATCGAGGGCGAGGGGTTCTTCCAGATCGAGACGCGTGAGGGTCCGCACCTGACGCGCGCCGGAGCCTTCACGCCGTCACTAGAAGGCGAGCTTGTCACGGCGGAAGGGCATCGGTTGCTCGATCTCGGCGGTGCACCTGTATTCGTGCCGACGGATGCCGGGCCCGTGGCGATCGCGAGCGACGGTACCGTATCCGCAGGGGGCAACCCGATCGCGCAGATCGGTCTCTTCGTGCCGAGCGATCCTGCGGATCTCATCCACAAGGGCGGAACGCGGTTCGCCGCGGAAGGCGGCATCGAACCTTTCGAGGGGGGCACGATATTCCAGGGGTTCCTAGAGAATTCCAACGTCAATGCCGTCACCGAAATTGCACGCATGATCGAAGTGCAGCGCGCCTACGAAATGGGTCAGGGGTTTCTCGATGCCGAAGATCAACGCATCCGCTCCGTCATCCAGGCGCTTGGCCGCACTTAAGGAGACCGATTCATGAGAGCCCTCCAGATCGCAGCAACAGGGATGAGCGCCCAGCAAATGCGGGTCGACGTGATCTCGAACAACCTCGCAAACATGTCCACGACGGGTTACAACGCCCGTCGAGCGGAATTTGCCGACCTGCATTATCAGCAATTGACCCGTCCCGGTACGATCAACGCCAGTGACGGGACGATCGTGCCAACCGGCGTTCAGGTGGGGCTTGGCGTCCGCCCGGTCGCAGTGACGGTGAATGTCGCGCAGGGGTCGCTATCGGCCACGGGTGGCGATCTCGACGTCGCAATCGAAGGGCTCGGCTTCATTGAGGCTACGCTGCCGTCAGGCCTTTCGGCCTATACGCGCGACGGCGCACTGAAGCGGACGGGCGACGGATTGATCGTCACATCGGACGGCTACGAGGTGGCCCCCGGCATTACGATCCCCTCGGACGCGCGATCGCTTTCGATCAACGCGTCGGGCGAGATCTACGCCTATTTCAGCGATCGGGTGCAACCGGAACTGCTTGGTCAGATTACGCTTGCGGGCTTCACCAACGAGAAAGGGCTCGAAGCGATCGGTTCGAACCTGTTCCTCGAGACCGCGGCTTCCGGACCGGCGATCTTGGCGGTTCCGGGCGAAAACGGGCTCGGAACGTTGCGACAGGGCTTCCTCGAGGACAGCTCTGTCGACGCGGTGCGCGAAATCACCGACCTGATCGAGGCGCAGCGCGGCTACGAACTTAACGCCAAAGTCATCACCGCCGCCGATCAGATGCTCGGCGCGACCACGCAGGTGCGCTGATGCGCGCTCTCGTCTCAATCCTTGTGGGGACGCTCGCCATGCCCGCATTTGGCGAGACGCTCGTCGCGGCGCGCACTCTGCGTGCGCAGACGGTTCTGGCACCCGACGACTTCGTGGTGTCCCAAACTAGCGTGCCTGGAACGGCCTCGGACGCGACTACCGTGATCGGGCAAGAGACGCGGGTCGCCATCTATCAGGGCCGTCCGATTCGACTCGCTGACATTGGTCCGCCAGCACTTGTCGACCGCAACCAGATCGTGGTTCTGAGCTACGTTTCGGGCACATTGTCGATCCGGGCCGAGGGCCGGGTGCTCGACCGCGGCGGAGTCGGCGACACGGTTCGCGTGATGAACGTCGCGTCGCGCACAACTATCACCGGTGTTGTCGCCGCCGATGGCTCGGTACGCGCGCAACGACATGAATGAAGGAAAGGACGCTCGGATGAAGCTCGGTCATGGACTGATCGCCGCATTGGCGCTTGCGGGATGCCAGCGGCTTGAGAACGTTGGCAAAGCGCCGGACTTCACGCCTGTGGAGACGGGAGGCGAGTATTTCGCGATGGCGTCGCCGGGATTACCTGCGACCGCGGCGGCGTCACAGGCAACGGACGGCGCCTCGCTGTGGTCGGGTGCGCGCGGCTCGCTGCTCGGCGATCGCCGCGCCGGCCATCGCGGCGATATCCTGACGGTCGTCATCGAGATCGACGACAAAGCGGAGATTTCGAATTCGAGCGGTCGCTCGCGGGCGGGCTCCGACAGCATGGGCATTCCCGACCTCTTCGGGATACCGCAGCGCCTGGATCGGAATTTTCCCGAGGGGGCGAGCATGGCCAATGCCGTGAGCACCGCGTCGTCATCGAGCTACCAGGGCGACGGATCGGTCGCCCGCAAGGAAAAACTGACCCTCCGGGTTGCGGCGACCGTTGTAGAAAGCCTACCGAACGGTGTGCTGCGCATCCAGGGGTCGCAAGAGGTGCGCGTGAATTTCGAAGTGCGCGAGCTGATCGTCCAGGGCTTCGTGCGGCCCGAAGACATTTCGCGTCAGAACGAGATCACCTACGACAAGATTGCGGGCGCGCGAATTTCCTACGGCGGTCGCGGTCAGATCACAGATGTGCAGCAGCCGCGCTACGGCCAGCAGGTCGCCGATATCGTTCTGCCGTTCTGAGGTCTCGACATGCGTAAGGTCCTGCCCCTGCTCCTCGCACTCTTCGGGCTCGCTGCGGGTGGCGGCGCGGGATACATCGTGCGCCCGCCGGCAGAGGAAACGGTTAATATCAACCCGTGCGGCGAGGAGGAGATGGCGCGTAGTTCCGCAGGCGGTCATTCCGACCTTGACGACGGCGCGGCCGATACATCGGCCTACGAGTACGTGAAGCTCAACAATCAGTTTGTGGTGCCGGTGGTGGAACAGGGCGACGTCGCAGCGCTCGTTATCCTGTCGATGAGTCTGGAAGTGGCGGCGGGCCACTCCGAAGACGTCTATGCGGTCGAGCCGAAGCTTCGTGACGCATTCCTTAGAGTTTTGTTCGACCACGCCAATACAGGCGGATTCGAGGGTGCCTTCACACAATCGAGCAAGATGGATGTCTTGCGCTCGAGCCTTCTCGAAACTGCGCGCCGCACGCTTGGTTCGTCAATTAACAGCGTCCTTATCGAGAACATCGTCCGGCAGGACGGCTGACTGTCGCCCCCTGCCTGGTTGTCATGTGCCCGAATTTGGGCGAATCGCGTGCACAACGACTGCCGCTCAATTAGCGCTCTCCGCCTCGGTCCCTAATCGCCCGGACCCGGTACGCCTTGTTTTGAGCCAGGTCATCAAGGCGCGCGAGCGCCGAGCTGCGGCCGAACGCAGCCCGTGCCCTGTCGCGCTGCGCTTGCCACTCGGCCTCGGCCTCCCGCGCTTCGTGTTCGAGGAGGGTTCGGCGCTGCCCCGCAAGTCGCCCGAATCTTGCGAAGGCGGAAAGGGCGCCCGCATCGGCGGTCTGCATCACGATACTGAGCGCGTCGGACACGGCGACATCGAGCGCGGCTTGGCGCGCCTCGATGGCCGAGCGACGCGCAGCAATCCCGGCCAGCGCCATCAACTCGGCGTCCTTCTTAGCCTCGAAGATCCGGATGAGCGTCTCTATACTTCGCCGGTCCATCATCCGCCCCGGCGCTCGCGCGCGCGCCGGCGCATGCGCTCGGCGAACCGGATCGCCGCCGCGACGTGCGCGTAGTGATCGGGCAGAACTTCTTGTCCGATTTCGACGCTTGCGTGAAGCGCGCGCGCGGTTGGTGGATCGGACCGAATCGGTATTCCGGCGGCGGCTGCGGCCTCCCTGATCCGGGCAGCGACGGCATCGACGCCCTTGGCGACGCAAACAGGCGCCCGCCCGCTTCTCCGGTCCCATCTGAGGGCCACAGCGTAGTGCATCGGGTTCACGATGATGACATCCGCCTTCGGCACGTCGGAGATCATACGGTTCATCGCGACCTCCTCGGCCCGGCGACGACGTTGTCCGCGCATGTGAGGATCGCCCTCAGTCTGCTTGAGCTCGTCCATCAGTTCCTGTCGCGACATTCGATTTCGCCTCAGGTGTTCATGGCGCTGCCACAGATAATCGAGGACACCGAGCGCTCCGCTGACAAGCAGGATAAGGAACAGGAATTCGATGATGAGGCGCCCGAGCTCTGACGCCGCGAGCGCAGGATCGAGCCCTTGGCTCATCAGGGCGCGCGGGAGTCGAATCGCGAGAAAGAGCCCCAAAAGCAGGGACACGAGAAGCAGTTTCGCCGCGCTTTTAAGAAACTCGAAAAGCCCGCTGCGCCCGAATTTCTGCCGAGCATTGGACAGCGGGTCGATGCGCGACCATTTGGGTACAACCTTCTCCGGCGCCAAGACCCATGCGTGCTGCGCGAACAGCACCGCGACGACCGCCGCGAACGGTGCGAGAAGGAATGGCAGCATCGGAAGCAGCGCCGCCCCGATCGCGCTGCCCGACACCGCGGCGCCGCCATCGAGCATAAGCGTCGAGAGCGTCTCCGCCCGCCCGAGCATCGCCGCTCCTCGCTGGCCGAACGCGACGATGCTGTCGAATCCCGTTACGACCGCCGCGAGCAGGAGTGCGCCGTAGCTGGCCGCCACTGCAAGCTCGGCCGACTTGACGACCTCACCGCGCGTCCGGGCGTCGTCGAGCTTCTTCTGTGTCGGTTCATGTTCCTTTTCTGCGGCATCGTCCGTCTCGCTCATCGCGCCGCTCCGAACGGGTCGGCCAAGAGGGCGGAGAAGCTGCCCGCCCATATTGCGAGCCCGAGCGGGGCGGCGAGGGCGAGCAACAGGAGTGCACCCGCTGTAATCGCTGGGGCGCCCACGAAAGCAACCATAAGCTGCGGCATTGCCCGGTTAATCGCGCCTAGAGCGATATTGTAGATGAGCGAGACGATGACGAAGGGGGCCGCGAGGCTGAAGGCGAGTGCGAATGCCTGCGCGACATGAGCTACGCCCCAGCCACGGATCGCCTCCGCGCCTGGAAGGGATCCGGCCGGCAGCGCGTCGTAGGACAGGATCAACGCCTGGGCGAGCTTCACATGCAGGCCGGCCATCATCGCCAACGCAAGGCCAGCCACCACAAAGAGATGCGAAATCGTCGGCATGGGTTCGCCGCCAGCGCCAAAAAGCTGCGAAAGCGATGTTGACTGAGCGGCAATTGTTCCTGCGATTTCAAGGGCAAGGACCACCAGGCGAAGAACGAGACCGATTGCGAGCCCCGCCAGGCTCTCGGTTATGAGCCAGACAGGCAATCCCGCCAGGTCAATGGAGATGTCGAAGTCGTGCGCCACAGCCGGTGCGACCACGGCGGTGAACGCGAGTGCTATTGCCAGTTTGACACGGACGGGAACCGAGTGCTCGCCGAAGCCAGGCAGAACGGCCATGGCGGCGCCGATCCGGAGAAACACGACGAACCCTGTGAGCGCGCTCTGCGACGCCGCGTCTATAAGAAACCGCACGATCTCCGTCATGCGGGAATCAGCCCGACGATCGAGGGCTTGGCATCGTAGCCGATCTCTTCGAAAGACAGAACGGGCGCGGAGATTCCCTTCGCGCTAAGGACGGTCTTAAGGAATCGGCGTCGCCGGGCCGAGGTGACAACAGCCGGAAACACGCCCTGTTCGCCGGTCTTCGCGATCCGGTCGGCGACGTTGCCCGCCAATCGATTGAACGCCTCGGGTGGCAGGGCGACATCGGTCTGTCCGCGCTCCCCCTCGATTTGATGAGCCGCGAAGGCATCTTCCCAATCCGGCGCGAGCTGCAGGAGCGGCACTGTGCCGTCCTCGCGCCGAAGCTCGGCCACCAGCTGGAAGCCTAGCCGACGCCGAACATGTTCGCAGATTGCCTCCGGATTGCCGGCATTGCGCGCCTCGGCTATCGCTTCGAGAATGAGCGCCAGATTGCGGATCGACACGCGCTCTTCCAAAAGAAGCCGAAGCACAGAGAGGAGGAGGTCGATCGGCACTTTGTCCGGGATAAGTTCGTCGAGGAGCTTGCGGTTGGCCTCGGCGCGCCCCGGATCGGAGAGGTTGACGCATTCGTCGAGCAGCCGCCGCACCGACCTGAGCGAGAGGAGCCGCGAAAAGTTGCGCTTTATTACTTCGAGAAGATGCGTGGCCAGGACCTCGGTCGGTCCGACAACGGTGGTGCCCGCGAGGGCGGCGTCCTCCTGCCGCGCGACCGGTATCCAGCGCGCCGGCGCACCGTAGACCGGTTCGCGCACGTCGCGGCCGGGCGGGACACCGAGATCGCCACCCGAAAGCAGGGCAAGCACATGATCGGGCTTGAGCAGGTCGCGCGCCTGCTCGACGCCCTGTATCCGGATCCGGTAGCAGCCGGATTCGAGAAGCGCGTCGTCGGTAAGCCGGATCTCCGGAAGGATTAGACCGTAAGCCGAGGCGACGTGGTTACGCATGTTGACGATCCGCGCATCGAGACCCGTTGAAGGGTCCAAGACCATGCCGACGAGATCGGGCGCGAACTCCACATGAATGTCGTCGAGGTCGAGCACGTCACCCATGGATTTTCGTCTCGGTGCGTCTGTTTTTGGGGATTTGGTACGGGCCGCTTCCGCGGCCTGCCGGATGGACAGCCTGCGGACATACTCCGCGGCGGTGCCGAGGACAGCGGCGCCGGCAAGGAACGGAACGAATGGCAGGCCAGGGACGAGCGCGAATAGCGCCATGAGAAACGCGACTGTAGCGAGGGCGGGAGGATATCGTCCGAGCTGCCGGAAGAGTTCGAAATCCGCGGTCCCCTTCGCCCCGCCCCGCGACAGGAGCAGCGCGGAGGCAACCGAAATGATCACCGCCGGAATCTGGCTTACGAGTCCGTCGCCGACGGTGAGGATCGCATAGGTCTCGACCGCGCGACCGATTGGCATGCCGTGGACCACAACTCCGATGATCAGCCCCATGACGAGGTTGAGAAGCGTGATCAGGAGGCCCGCCACTGCGTCGCCCTTGACGAATTTCGACGCGCCGTCGAGCGAGCCGAAGAACGTTGTCTCGGCCTGTTCGCGTTCGCGCCGTGCTTTGGCTTCGGCGTGGTCGATGGCGCCCGCGTTCATGTCGCTGTCGATGGCAAGCTGCTTGCCCGGCATGCCGTCGAGCGCGAAGCGCGCGCCGACCTCGGCCATGCGGCCCGCGCCTTTTGTGATAACGATGAAATTGACGATCAGCAGCACGCCGAACACCACGAGGCCTATCAGGACCGAGCCCGACATGATGAACATAGCGAAGCCCTCGATGACATCGCCGGCCGCACTGGTCCCGGTATGACCCTGTCCGATGATAAGCTTCGTCGACGAGACGTTGAGCGATAGTCTGAGCATCAGAGAGGCGAGAAGCACGGTCGGGAAGGCGGAGAAGTCGAGCGGCCGCTCGATGAAGAGCGTGACGGTGAAGATTAGGATGGCGAGCGCGAAGGACGCCGCGAGCCCGATGTCGAGGATCCAGGCCGGCATCGGCAGGATCATCATCACGATGATCGCCATGAGCGCGAGCGCGAGAAGCACTGTCGGGCGGAAGATCGTCGCCGGCGTCAGCTGTGGCATCAATTGACCTCGGTCGGTGCCGCTCGGGGGCCGAACAGGCTCGCGCCGCCGCCGGGGCCCAGCGGCACGAGCGAACCCAGCGCCCCGTTTCCGCCGGCCTGAAGCAGGGGGTAGGTGTTGACGCGTGCTTCGGCGACGACGGCGGGGCCGGCGGTGTCTGGCCCGTCGCCGTTTGCGACGCGGACAATATCGGGAATCTCGGGGATGGTGTCGCCGTCCTGACTGAGAAGCGTTGTACGGAAGCGCTCGAAGCGCGCCTGATAGCGCGTCGCGAACTTCGGGGTGCGGGAGTGGTAGGCTCCGGCCGCCCGCCCCCAGTCACCCTGCTCGGCGTGGAGCGACTTCAGGAACTTGGCAGCGTAAAGCGCGTTCGCGAGCGGATCGAACATTTCGTCGATCGACCGGAACGCCGTGCCGTGCCATTTGTAGTTGATCTGGAAGCAGCCGATGTCGAAGCTGCGGGCGCCGCGCTTGTATTCCTTGTAGACATAGGCGCGGGCTTCGTCCTCGGTTTCGAACCAGAACCCCTTGCCTTCCATGTTTACGGTCCAGGGCCAGGGACGGACGGCGCCGCCGTGCTTGCGACCCGTCTCCGTCAGTGAGATGGCCTTAAGCACTGAAATCGGCACGCCGGAGCGCCGCGCCGCCTCTGCCGCGACTTGGTCGCAGAAATTCGCAGGGTCGCTTGAAGCGAGGGCGGGGGTGCCGAGGCACGAGCCCGCTATGATCCACACCAAGGCGCGACTGAGCAACGAAACCGGCGAACCGACCGGCCTGGAGACTGCTCCTCCGGACATTCTGGCCCCTTTCAAGCAATTCTTGCTTCATAGGGGACGCTAGAGCCGAGGCGTTGAGATTCGGTAACCGGCGCCAGGTGTCAGTCTCCGGCAGGCTCGGTCACCTTCAGAAGTGCTTCGAGTTTCGAACGCATGTTCCGGCTGTCGGCGATGAGCGACTGGCCTGCCGCAAGCGGTCCCGGCGGCGCTTCCGGTTCTCCCGACGAGGAGGGAACGAGGTCGAAGGCCGCGATCGCTTCCCGCATGACTTCGGGCGCGTGAGCCGAGGCGCGCTTCCAGTCGCCGCCCCGCCAAGCGGCGCGTCCCGCCGCCTGCTGATCGCCGATCGCGGCCAAGGCGGACGCTGCCGACCGGTGATCGCCCGCCAAGGCCAGCGCTCTCGCGCGGATGGATGCCACGTCCTCGCCTTGGAGACCATCGAGCCTGTCGATCGCCTCAGCGGGGTCGAACCCGGCGATTGCGGCACGGGCAAGGATGCGTCGTCCGCGTTCCGAAAGCGCCGCCTCTCCCTTCAGGAGCGCGCTGGCCTCGCGCCCGAACCCCGCCTCGGCCAGGCGCTCCGCCAGTTCACTTCTGAGGGTTGTGTCGGGTGCTGCGCGATCCAAGAGGTCGCGGTTCGCGAAATAGAGGCGTAGGAAGTCTGCCTCATCTTCGGATTCGCCGAGGGCTACGAAGAGCTGTGCCGTCGTTTCCGTCTGGCGCTCCGAACTCTCTGACTCTGTCCAACGCCGGAGATCGGCCAAGGCACGATCCAATTCGCCCGATGCTCCACGCGCGAGTATCTGGAGCTGACTGAGGGCCGGCCCGTCCGCGCCATCCTGCCGTTCGAAGGCGAGCGCTTCGGCGCTCTCAATCAGATCGTCCGGCACCGACGCACCGCGCTCGAGCCGAGAGCGGATCGTCAGGATCAGCGCGTCGACCGCCATCGGATCGTTGCTGCGCGCCAGCGCGTCGAGCCGCGCTTCGGCACTTTCCGCGTCGCCGCTGGAATAGTCGATCCCAGCCTCGATCATGCCAACCGCGGTGCCGACATCTCCGGCGGCCCGCGCGATCGCATCGCGAACAGATCGTGCGGCCGTGCCGCGGCCAGTGTCGAGAAGCCGTCGGGACAGCCCCGGTCCGAGCTGGCGGCGGAGATGGATCGGCAAAGCCGAGAAGCTGCGCAGAAGAGCAGATTCGTTGACTTCGGCGGCTGCCGGAAGCACAGGCCAGGCGAGAACCGCCCAAAGCGCCGCCGCCGTGTCGCATCCTGTCATGACGAACAGATCGGAGCTCGGGTCGAGCGCCCTGTCGTCAAGGATCGCGCTCATCGCTGCGATCGGCGCGAGATGGTTTGCGGTGGAGTCGAATGCGCTTATGACCGCGCGTGCTTCTGCACCAAAGCCCAGGAACAGATAAAGCCTAGCCAGGTCCAGTACAGCGTCCAAATCCGCGCGATCGAACTCACCGACAAGTGGCTGACGCCGCTCCGCGATCTGTACGGCGGCTGGCCGCGCGTCTCCCCACCCCGAAATGTCGAAGTCTTCATCGGGTCGGCAGTGCCCACCTTCCGCGGTCATGGGCGTCCGCGTCATCGCCGAGAGCATGTCGCGGTCGATGCTGGTTTCGGCGCGGATCGCGGGATGGACAGGCTTCGCCGGTTCGCCAGCGGGCAACCCCACGTCAACCGCGGCTGACGGGTCGCGCGGCAATCGGTCGCGCTCGAGCTCGACTTCGAGCAGACCTTGTGACGCGGCTCGGCTAAGCTGGCGCAAAAGCTCGGATTGCGCTTGGGTGACGCTCGGGTCGGGCAGGCGTGGCAGGAGCAGGGACCGATCCTCCTCCGCAGACATGTGCCGATTGCCGCCGGCGCCGAATGCGTTCTCGACAGGGCCCATCGCCGTAGCATTGGGTGCTGCGGCTGCAAACTTCGCATCTCCGTCTTCGCGCCGCGATGAATGGGGCTCCGCTGCTTTCCAGACGGATGCGAGTTGCCCCTGATCCCGTTCCGGCACAACGATCGGAAGCTTCAGCCTCTCGTCGAATACCGCCCCTGCGAGCGGGAGCGCGGGCCGGAAAGAAGGCGTGAGCGCGCGGGCGGTTTCGGCTGAGCTGCGTCCGGGTGCAGATCTCCTCACCGCTCGCTCGAAGGGTGAGTCGGAGGTTGCCTCTCCGTCTGCCACGTCGATGACCAGGGCGCCGCGTTCAGTGAGAAACGCGCGGGCATGGCAGGCGCAGCCGAGACGGAGCGCGAGGCCGCCGTCGCCGATCGCGCTCAGATCCGCAATCCGGTCACGCGGGATCATGTGGAATACGCGCTCCGTGTCGAAGACTATGTCGGGCCCGTCAAGGCGAAGCTCATAGCCCTCCTCGGTTCGGCCAAGCCGCCACTCCGTTGGCTTCGTCAGATCGAGCACGATGCGGCTGAACCCGGCGTGCTCGCCCGACCGGATTCGCACCGTCTCCCCAAGAGCCGGGCGGCTATACAGCATGAGATCCAACGCAGCGATCAGTGCCACGGCCGGGACAAGTTGGCGCATCATGCGGCGTCCGACTTCACGGCCTTGAGGGCTTCTTCGAGCGCCGAGTAGCTCGGACGGATATGTTGGGGTGTATTCTGCCGACCGACCTCGATACAGATGTTTGCCGGGTGATTGTGCAGATTTGCGACCAGCACTTCACGGATCAGCTTGTGGAAATGACTGTCCTCTTCGATCACCGCTTTCAGCTTCGCCGCGAATGGCCCGACCAGCCCGTAAGCGAGAAAAACGCCGAGGAACGTTCCCACCAAAGCGCCACCGATCATCTTGCCGAGAATTTCGGGCGGCTGGTCAATAGATCCCATGGTCTTGATGACGCCGAGTACGGCGGCGACGATGCCGAGCGCGGGCAGACCATCCGCGATAGATTGGAGCGCGTGCGTCGGATGGAGCGCGTGATGCAGATTGGCCTCGAGTTGTTTTTCCAGCACTTCTTCGACCTGATGCGGATCGTCATAGTTCATCGACGCCGAGCGCATCGTGTCGCAGATCAAATCGACGGCGGAACGGTCGTGCTGAATTTTCGGGTATTTGCCGAAAATCGATGACGATTCGGGATTCTCGACATGCTCCTCGACCGCAACCGGGTTTTGTTTTGCCAAACGAATCAGTTCGAACAACAGACACAGGAGATCACGGTAGTCGTCAGGCTTCCAATGGGCGCCCTTGAAGACCTTTTTCACGTCCTTGAGCGTGTGTTTGATCGACGCGCCGTCATTGGCAAGGATGAACGCCCCCGTCGCCGCACCGCCGATCATGATCATCTCGAAGGGCAGAGACTTCAGGATGATGCCCATCTTGCCTCCGGCCAGAATGTAGCCGCCGAAGACCATGATGAAGATGATCGCGATGCCGACAATTCCGACCATGGGTACCACCTTTCCGGACGCGTCCGGGGGCCACCTGCCAACCCCCTCCAGAACCTTTCAGAGCGCCATTAACATTCCGTCTCCGCCTTACTCACGTGGGGCGCTTGCGTTTCGTCCCGCCAACAAGACAGAGATCGTATAGGCTGTCTTCGGTTCGAGCCCGGCCAGCACCTGAGCCGCCGGTTCGGGCCGCATCCGTGCCAGGAATCCGGCGGCGAACTCGGGATCCATTTCGCCGAAGAGCGCCGCGGCCTCCTTGGGCTTCATCTTCTCGTAGACCGCGACCAGCCGGGCCACGTCGTCGTCGGCGGCTGCCTCCGCAAGGGTCAGTGTTTGGGCGAGTTGTTCCTCTGCCGCCACGAGCGCCGCGATGTGTTCGTCAACCTCGGCTTTCGCAAGTGTCAGCGCCTGAGCGCGGTCGGCGATCAGCGCCTCACGGTTCTCAAGTCGCGCCTCTCGCTCCTTGAGGTCCGCGAGCATCGCAAGCGCTCCGCCGTCGGGCTGGCACGTCTCTGGCGTCACGGGTTCGGTCTGCTCGGGCGCGACGCTGAGAGCGAACGCATCGCCCGCGCCCGTGCCAACCCGCAAGAGCCCCGAAGTGCCGAGGAAAGTTGCAATTAAGAACAGGGCGCCGCGCCCGGCGCGCGACTGCCTGCGGGCAGGCGGGCGGGCTTTCCTGGTGTTCATTCCGCGGCCTCCAAATGATCGCCCTGGCGACCACGTCGACGTTGGACGCGGAATTTGCGCGAGGGACCGTCGGCTGTTTCAGGCAGGTCGTGGAGCGTCGCGAGCATGAGCTCAAGCTGGGCGGCGGCGGCCTCCGCGCGCTGAGTCATTTCCCTGAGCGAGTTCGCCGACTCGCCTGCCGCACCGCGCGCTGTATCGAGTGCGCGGGTCATGTCGTCGACCTGCGCCGAGAGAACCGCGATCGCCCCGCCCATACCGCCTTCAAGCTGGTTGAAGGACTTCAGCCTGCGCGATAGGACCAGGCAGTAGAAACCGGCGCCAATGGCTCCCGCCCCGAGCAGCATGTCGGCTATAAGATCCATGCGGGCCCCCTAGTTGATGACGAATTCGGTCACGAGAAGGTCGCGCACCCGGCCCTCGCCCGCGACCATCTGCACGCGGCGAAGCATCTGAGCCCTCAGCCGGACAAGTGCTGTCGGGTCTTCGAGCTCGCCGACCTCGACGGCGCGTAGATATCCGTTCAGCACGTCGAGCACGCGCGGCAGAATCAGAAGCAGATCGGATTCATGGGTCTTGGCGACTTCGAGTTGTGCGGTGAAATGCAAGTACCGGCCGGCAGGTTCCTTGCCCAGCGAGACCACAATTGGCGCGATCGGAACGAAGGCGATCTCCGGCAACGGATCGACTTGCATCTCCTCCTCGGCTGACATGTTGTCGGATGGACCCAGTATCATGCCCGAATAGACGGCGAAGAACCCTCCGCCGCCGAGCGCGAGCATGAGCATGAGCCCGATGACCAGAGGCAGCTTCGATTTCTTCTTCGGGGCGTCTTCTTCAGGGACTTCGGATTCGGACATGACGGTTTCCGGTTACGAATGCCCCTTCGGTATAGGCCCATGGAAACTAACCGATTGTTAATCGCGATCGGCGAAGCATCGGAGGGACGACGGGCAGAAGCCCAGAAACGGAGAGAGCCATGCAGCAGCTGATAGCGGTCTGGCAGAACCTCGAGCCGCGCCGCCGGATCGTCGTGGTGCTTGCGACGCTCGCAATGTTCGGTGCCGTGCTCGCGCTTGCCAATCTGGCCGCAAGGCCTTCGATGGCGCTGCTCTACGCCGGGCTGGACGGCAATCGCGCCGGCGAAGTGCTGATCGCGCTCGATCAGCGCGCTGTCACTTACGAAGTGCGCGGAACCGCGATCTACGTGGAATCGGCACGACGCGACGAACTGCGCATGACGCTCGCGGCCGAAGGGCTGCCCGCGAATAGCAGTGCAGGCTACGAATTGCTCGATTCGCTTACAGGCTTCGGCACGACTTCGCAGATGTTCGACGCTGCCTATCTGCGCGCGAAAGAGGGCGAGATCGCGCGTACCATCGCAACGCTTCCGGCGATTCGTTCGGCGCGTGTGCATATCGCTGACACCAAGGCGCAAGGCCTTCGGGCACAAATGCCGCCGTCAGCTTCCGTAACGGTCACAACGACGGCGGGCGGGCTCTCGCCCACCCAGGCGAAGGCGCTGAAGTTCCTCGTTTCGTCGGCCATCACAGGGCTTGCGCCAGATGACGTCTCGGTTATCGACGGCGATGGCGGCCTCGTGACAGTCGGGGATGAGGGCACCGGGCGGGCCGCCGAGGATCGGGCCGAAGCGTTGCGGCGCAATGTCGAGCGGCTGCTTGAGGCGCGCGTCGGATATGGCAATGCAATCGTCGAGGTCTCCGTCGAGACGGAAACGGAGCGCGAAGCTATCACAGAACGCAGATTCGACCCCGAGGGCCGGGTCGCGATCTCGACGGACACAGAAGAGCGGACGACATCGTCAAACGATTCGGGCTCGAGCGGCGTGACGGTCGCCTCGAACTTGCCGACCGGCGACGCTCAGGCCAGTGACAGCTCGTCGCAAAGCCAGAACAGTGAAACACGCGAGCGCACGAACTTCGAGGTTTCCGAGACTACACGTGAGGTCCTACGCAGCCCGGGTGCCGTCAGACGGCTCACCGTCGCTGTTCTCGTCGATGGCGTCGCCCGCGTCGACGAGTCTGGGCAGAGCGTGATCGAACCGCGACCCGAGGAGGAAATTGCCGCGCTGCGCGATCTCGTCGCGGCCGCAGTGGGATTCGATGCCGGGCGCGGGGATGTCATAACGATCAAATCAATGAACTTCGAACCGTTGGCGGCGCCCATCGAGCCGGCGGGTGGTTCACTCCTCGCGGGCGTCACGCTGGACATAATGAGCATGATTCAGCTTGGAATCCTCGCCCTCGTCAGCCTTGCACTGGGGCTTTTCGTGGTCCGGCCGATTCTGACATCGCGGAACTTCCGCGCCGCCGAACTCGCGCCGCCGGTAGCTGAGCGTTCGGCCCGGTCCGAAGTGTTGACCGGCGAGATCGACGATGGCGACGAGCCGCCCCGTGATCTTGCGGTTGTCACCGAACGCGGACCCCACGCCGCCAAGGGGGCTCTGCGCGAGGCCGACCCGGTTGCCCGGCTTCGCCAGATGATCGCCGAGCGCGAGGAGGAGACCGTCGAGATTCTGCGTGGCTGGATGGAAGACCCGGAAGAGGAGAAGGCTTGATGCCGCGCCGGGTCCAGCTCGAAGTCTTCGAGCTCACCGACCTGACGGACGAGCGGGTGGAGCTTGGCCAGGCGGAACTCGAGGAATGCAGGCTCGCGGCCTACGAGCAAGGATACACGGCTGGTTGGGACGATGCGGTGGCCGCCCAGGATCAGGAGGTCGCGAAGCTCCGCGCCGATCTTGGCCGTAACCTGCAGGACCTGTCTTTCACATATCACGAGGCCCACAGCCACGTACTCCGAACACTCGAGCCGCTCTTGAAGGACATGGTGAGCAAAGTTCTTCCGGCGATCGCGCACGAATCCCTCGCGCCCGTGGTCCTCGAACACTTGCGACCGATGGCGAAGGACCTTGCGGGGCGACCAGTTGCGCTTGTCGCGAATCCGGCCAACCGCGAGTTGCTTGAACGAACGGTGATCGCAGACGCCAAGTTTCCGGTCGCCTTTCGCGAGGAGCCGTCGCTCGGTGACGGGCAGGTCTACCTGCGGCTAGGTGACGAGGAATCACGTATCGACCTCGATGGCGTGATCAAGGCCATTGCAGACGCGGTCTCGGGATTCTTCCAGATCGAGAAACAAGAGGAAAGACGTCATGGATGATGCCGCCAAGTCGACCCTCGGCGAGGGTAGTCCGTTTTCGCAGGTCCCGATCGAGATCACGATCTCGGTCGGTCGAGCAAGGCCGCTTGTCCGGGAACTCCTGCGGCTGAAGCGAGACGCGGTCCTTCCACTCGATCGAAAGGCCGACGATCCCGTGGAGCTCTATGTCGGCGACCGGCTGATTGCTCGGGGCGAGCTGACCGAGCTCGACGGCGAAGGCGCGGGCCAGCTCGCAGTGCGTCTCACAGAGGTCGCCGATCTGACGAACGGACTATAGCAGATGCGAGCTACGCTCCTCGCGCTGATGCTGTCCCTCCTGCCGGTGGCCGGCTTTGCCCAGGATTTCGCGTTCGACCTTGGCGGCGAAACCCTGACAGGCCAGTCGCTTCTCCTGATCGCGCTCGTCACAGTGCTGAGCCTCGCGCCTGGCCTTGCCGTCATGGTGACCTGCTTTCCGTTCATCGTCACGGTATTGTCGATTCTGCGCCAGGCGATCGGGCTTCAGCAATCGCCGCCCAACATGCTGATCGTCTCTCTCGCGCTGTTCCTGACCTGGTTCATAATGGAGCCGGTCTTCTCCGAGGCCTGGATTGCGGGCGCCCGGCCACTGATGAACGGTACGATCGACCTACCTTCGGCGTTCGAGCGCGGGGTCGCTCCGTTCCGCGCGTTTATGGCCGCACGGATCGATGCCGACACCTTCCTGTCTTTTGCCGGGCTGAGGCCCGAGACGTCCAGTCTCACCGATGCGGGATCCGCACCGCTTTCTCTGCTTGTCCCCTCCTTCATGCTCTCCGAGGTCGCACGCGCGTTCGAGATCGGTTTTCTGATCTATCTGCCGTTCCTGGTCATCGATCTGGTGGTCTCGGCGGTCCTCATGTCGATGGGGATGATGATGGTGCCTCCCGCAGTCGTCGCGCTGCCCTTCAAGCTTGCATTCTTCGTCGTCGCGGATGGCTGGGCGCTGATCTCCGGTGCGCTCGTGCGCAGCTATTTCTGATGGGGCTCGCCGCGGCAGCGCGACCGGCCCGATTCGCTGACGACAACGTGCACTGATCTCTGGGGATTTGGCGCTCCCACGCCGAACAGCGCATCGAGTCTAAATGGCGTGAAATCGACTAAGCCATCCTGCTGAAATGGTCGGCCACCATCAACTGGTTTCAAGGGGTTCCGGGAAGGCCCGCGCGCCGCATGCAACAGGCCCGCGACATCCTTCCGAAACACAGCCCGGAAAGACGAAATGATGGCGTCGAGGCCTCGCGCGTCACTGCACGAGAAATTCCGCGTGCAGGGCTCCGGCGGCGTTGATGCTCTTCAGGATATCGATCATGTCACGCGGGCTTACGCCGAGAGCATTCAACCCCGCGACCACATCAGATAGCGACGACGCCTCGCCGATCTCGGCCATGCCAATACCGGGCTCCTCATCGATCGCCGCGGCCGAACGCGGCACGACCACCGTCTCTCCCTGTGCGAACGGATTGGGCTGCACCACGACCGGGCTTTCTTCGATTCGAAGCGTCAAGTTGCCCTGGCTGACCGCGACCCGACTGATGCGCACATCCGCCCCCATGACGATCGTGCCCGAACGCTGATCGACCACGACGCGCGCGCGACGCTCGGGCTCAACGAGCAGGTTCTCCACCCGCCCGAGAACATGAGCGGGTGACCCCATGCCCGTCGCCCTGATATCGAGCGCGACGGTGCCCGCATCTGTCATCCGCGCGACGCGCCGACCGAACTCGTCGTTGATGACGCTTTCAATGCGCGCCGCCGTCGTGAAATCAGGGCCCCTGAGCGCAAGTCGAACCGCGTCGAGCCCGCCGAAATCGAATGCGATTTCGCGTTCCACCCTGGCGCCCGCTGGGATCGATCCTGCCGTCGGCACGCCTTGCACCACGCTCGCGCCCTGACCCTCAGCCGAAGCGCCGCCGGCGATTATCGTGCCTTGGGCGACCGCATAGATCTCACCGTCTGCGGCATTGAGAGGGGTCATGACGAGCGTGCCGCCCAAGAGGCTCTTCGCATCTCCGATTGCCGACACCGTCACGTCGATCTGGCTGCCTGCGCGCGCGAACGGCGGCAGCGTTGCGGTCACGAACACCGCCGCCACGTTCTTGGGTCGGAAGCTTTCCCCAGTGACGTTGACACCCAGCCTTTCAAGGATGTTCGACATGATTTCTTCGGTAAACGGCGCATTGCGGATCCCGTCGCCGGTACCATTCAAGCCGACGACCAGCCCGTAGCCAACGAGGTCGTTTCCGCGCACCCCATCGAACTCGACCAGATCCTTGATTCGGATCGGAGCCGCCGCGGCTGCGCCGGTGAACATCAAGAGGAGAAGTGCCGAGAAGAGCTTCATCGAAGGACATCCGCTAGTGAGAGGCGCGAGAGACGCGCGGTGAGAGTGTAGAGCGTCTCCAACTGGCCCTGGATGGCCTCCAGCGCGCTGGCTGTCTCGTAGGGGTCGGCGGCGGTGATGGCGTTGCGAGCGATCGTGAGCGCTGAGATTTCGGCCGCGTTCCGCGCCTGGGCGTCGGCGATGTGACCCTCCACCGATCCGATCCGCGCCCGCAGCGCCGCGAGGTCGGAGTTCGCGGCGATGAGGGTTTCGCCCGAGCGCCGCACGAGAGTTGCCCGCTCGGCAGTGTGGCCCGACAGAACTCCTTCGGCGAGAAGCGCCCCGAGCGCGAAGCCTTCGAGCAGATCGCGCAAAGCCGGATCGGCGGCTGTCACATCCAATCGCGCCTCGCTGCCCGGTGCGGTGCGGAAGGGGGCAAGCCCTTGCCCCGAACCACCGTAGATCACGTCAAGAAACCCGCCGGCCCCCGACGGCGCGTCGAACCAGCTGGCGACCGCAGCCTCCACGCCCGAAGCGGTTGTCTGACCGGATGCGGCTACTATCAGGGCATCGAGAATATCCTGCGCGCCGGCTAGCGGCTTCGCGTCGGTTGCTGCGCCCGAGAGCAGATATCGATCGGCAACCTGCGTATTGAGAGCCGAGACAACCGAGTGAAGCTTCTGGCGTGCGTCGCCGGCGCTCGTGTCCACATGCGTCTTGCCTCCGTTCGTGCCGGCCACGAGAAGCGCCGGCGCGAGGTCCGTCGTCATAGTTTCAACGTTCTCGAGTGCTCTTTGCAGCGACTCGGCGAACAGCGCCGCCTCGCTTCCGGCCACCTCGAATGCTGCAAGAGTCTCGAGGCTGCGCTCTATTCCGGCAAGAACCTTGAAATCGCCCGAGAGTGCTTCGGCAAGGTCGGTTTTGCGCCCGCTTGTCAGTTCTTCGCTCAACCGGACGAGATGCTTCTGCAGCTCCACGTTGTGGCGCCGCATCTGGTAGGACTGGGCCATGTCGCCGATGGAAATGTAGTTCATCGTTCAAAGCCCGATCAATTGCTGGATGAGGTCGTCGATCGCCTGGATCACGCGCGCGTTGGCGGAATAGGCTTGCTCGACGAGAAGAAGCGCCTGCATCTCGGCGTCGGTGTCGACACCGTCGCCGAGATGCAGCTCGGTCAGAGCGCCCTGCCGCGCCACGCTGAAGCTCTGCCGCGACTCGGCCTGCTGCCGTGCGCTTGCGACGCCGGACAGGACGTCCGCCGCAAGTCCGGACGCAGAGCGCCCGGCGCCGATGAACGCGCCCGAGGACGGAACGCGGGAAGCGGAGAGCGCGTGGCTCAGAGCGGTCAGAAGGGCCGCGTCGCCGACATCGCCCGGGCCGGCCGCCCCGAGTCCCGCGCGCAGGCGCCAGAGCGCACCGCCTTGGGCGGGGTCGGTCAGCGCGTTGAGCCGCATGCGGCCGGCCAGGCCGACCTCCAACGTCGGATCGAGCGCCGCGCCCGCATCGGTGAAGAGGCCCGGCTGCCCGGGCGCCAGGGACGCGTCCACGGACGGCGACTCGAACCGTTCGATCAGGTCACGCGTGAGCGCGTCGAGCTGGCTCTGCACCGACGGCGCGAGTTCGTCGCGGACCGCGAGCGCCGCACCGAGCGTTCCGCCGCCTAACACGCCGCCATCCGTCGAAGGCACCGGCATTCCGTTGATCGTCAGGCCCGATAGAGCGCCAGAGGCTAGCGTCATGTCGGCGGTCACGACACCGACGGGCGAGAATCCGATCTTCGCCGGATTGCCTTCGAGCAGAATGGCGCCGCCGGTCGTGAAGAGCGCAATCTGGTCATGGTCGCGCGCAACCTCGCGCACAGGCACGATCCCGGCAACCCGGTCGATCAGCCTCTGCCGTTCGTCCATGAGCGCGGTCGCGTCACGCCCCGAGCTGCGCTGCGCCAGGATCTCGGTGTTCAACCGGTCGATCTGCTCAAGCGTCAGATTGAGTGTTTCGACTTGGTTCGCGATGGAGTCGTCGGCATCCATGCGCGCCTGCTGAACCGCATCGGTCAGCGTGTTCAGATGGCCGGCGA
Organism: Defluviimonas aquaemixtae; assembly: GCF_900302475.1. Classification (NCBI taxonomy): domain Bacteria; kingdom Pseudomonadati; phylum Pseudomonadota; class Alphaproteobacteria; order Rhodobacterales; family Paracoccaceae; genus Albidovulum; species Albidovulum aquaemixtae. The sequence goes on along the minus strand of NZ_OMOQ01000002.1, from coordinate 110,782 downwards.
GGCCACGGGCCGCATCGACGACCTCCTGCAGGCGCGCCTGGGAGTCCGGACGGCTCGCGGCCTGGATCAGCGTTGCTTCCAGCGATGCGATCCGGTCGGCGAGCGATCCGGCGTCGCCGGGTGCGCCGATCAGGCCCTCGATGCGCGACAGGAAATCGGTCCGCAGCGCCGCGTTGACCGCGTCTGCGTCCGCGAGGCGGCGATCTGCGAGCAAAACTCTGTCGACAACACGCGTGACCCCGTCGATCCGGACTCCCGCACCATTTCCGCCGAGCGACTGCGCCGAGAGGAGCAATTCGCGCCGCGCATAGCCCTCGGTCAGCGCGTTGGACACATTCGAGGACACGACCTCTGCCCTGCGCGAGACGGCTGTCAGGCCAGACAAGGCGTTGGCGAGCGATGTGGACAGGCTCATGGTCTAGCCTCCGGACAGGCGCCACCCGTCCCGGTCAACGCTTGATATTGGTGGTTTCCTGCAGCATCTCGTCGACCGTCTGGATCACCTTGGCGTTCGACGAGTAAGCGCGCTGCGTCTGGATCAGCGCCGTCAGTTCGGCCGCGACGTCCGTGGCCGAGCCCTCGCGCGCATAGCCTACGACCGAGCCTGTCGGACCGTCACCGGCATCCCAGAGGAAGAACGATCCGGAATCGGGCGAGACCTGGAATGTCTGGTTGTTGAGCGCGATGAGCCCGTTCGGGTTCGGAACGTCAACTACGGGGATCTGGTAGATGCGGCGCGTGAAACCGGTGTCGTAGGTCGCCGTGACGAAGCCGTTGTCGTCAACCTCCACCGTCGTGAGATTCCCGACCGGTGATCCGTCCTTCGTGATCGACGTGGGCGCGAAGCTGTCGGAGAGCTGCGTGAGCCCGTTCGGATCGCCGAGCTTTCCGATCGTCATCGTGATTGGACCGCCGGCCACGCTCAGCGCAAGCGAGCCCGTGGCGGGATCGTAGGCGCCACCCGACACGGTTGTGACAGAGGCAAGCGTGCCGCCATTCGCCCGCGTGTCGTCGAAGACCAAGGAGTACTCGCCGATCAGCGCGCCGCTCTGCGAGGAATCGCGAATCTCCATCGTCCATGTGTTCGAACTTCCCGAAGCTGGAACTGTTGGAGAGAACGTTATGTCGAGCGTGTCGGAGGTTCCGAGATTCCCAAAATACTCGACCGACAGAGGCAGTGCGTTCCCTGCGGCCCCCGCCTCGGTCGCGGTCGCGGGTAGGTTCACGCCGAGGTTCATCGTTGTGGTCGGATCGCCCGCCGTCTGGTTGGCATTGATGACGACCGGCTGAAGCCCCGCAATAGTGTCGCGCGGCAGGACAGGGATAGTTCCGTCTGCATTGGCAGGCCAGCCAAGAAGCACGAGGCCGGATTCCGTCCGCAGAACGCCGTCCGCGTCCGGGCGGAATGCGCCTGTCGTCGTCATCATCAAAGGCTGCGCGCCGCCGGAGAACGAACTCAGAGAGACCGAAGAGGTCACCGGCAGCATGCCGCGTCCCGAGACCGCGAGGTCGAGCGCGTTCGACGTGGCGACAAGTGCGCCATGTTCATCAATCAACCGCGTCGTCGCGGCGCGCACGCCGCCGGCCGAGTAGGTGCCAGCGCCGCGCGCCTGATTAATGACGAAGTTCTCGAAATCCGTTGACGCGCGCTTGTAGCCGTAGGTACCGGAATTCGCGATGTTGTCGGAAATGGTCGCCAGACGGGTGGCGTTGGCGCTGAGGCCAGCCACGCCGGCGTTCAGCGAGGAGGAGATGGACATGTGTGCCGCCTTTCTGCTGCTCGTCCGTCGATCTCACCGACCATGCCGCGCGGAGGCTTAACATCGCCCTAACGATTCAAATGGTCGCTATTTCACATGTCAGAGCGCAGCAAGATTACCTCTAGCCGGTTGTTGCGCGGTGCCATGGGGTTGCGCAGCGCCGGCCGCCGGTCGGCGAATCCGGTCACGCGTTGAACCCGCTCTGCGGTGAGACCGCTGTTCTCGAGGAGGATGCGTGTCCGCATGGCCCGCGCGGAAGAAAGGTCCCATGAGGGGTTTTCGCGCAATACCTCGGGCAGCGCTCGGATATGGCCGTTGACCGCCACGCCATTCTCGACGAGCGCGAAGACGCGCGCAAGCATCCCGGCCATCTCGATCAGGATCGGTTCCGCTTCGTCCGTGTAATGGCGAAACAGCGGCTCGTCATCGAGGTCGAAAATCTCGACGATCAGCCCCTCGTCGGTGACGCGCGTGACGATGTGGCGCGCAGCGGCTTCGCTGACCATGCTTTCACCGCCGATTCCCATCAATGTTTCCTCGATGCGGCGAAGCTCTTGGGTCTCGGCCGAAGCGTCGGCAGAGGTGTCGGCGGCGTCGGTGCCAGTCTGGCCCATTGCCTGACGTTCTTCCGTGGGCCTGAGGCTCGATGCACCAGTGCCGTTCTGGGCGATCTGATCCTCGGAAAACACGCTTTCGCCTCCGAAAGATCCGTCGCCGCCGCCGGATACACGGCTGAGCGGAATCGTCGGGCTGAAATAGTCCGCGATTCCCTTCCGTTGTTTCTCCGTCGTCGCGTTCAAAAGCCACATCAGCATGAAGAAGGCCATCATGGCGGTCACGAAATCGGCATAGGCGACCTTCCAGGCGCCGCCGTGATGCCCGTCGCCACCGACGACCTTCTTGCGCTTGATGATGACTGGCGCGGCGTTTGACTGCCCGCTCATCCCACCAACCTTTTCTTCACCCAACCCCACTGGTAGCAGCGGCGGCTTAACGCAGTGCTAATCTCCTACCGGCTCGACTGCGCGCGGTCGAAGGTTCGGGCGCGTGTCGGGCCGCCAGCTCCAGCGACTGCTGACATCGAACGCGAAATCTTAGCCGAACGATCCCGCCGCGCTGTCCGGGTGCAGGAACTCCATCCGCTCGCCCATTATCGCCGTATTCCTTACGGATCAGGCCGATCATGCCCGGCGACTCACCCGCAGGCGAGGATCACATCCGTTTTCCATTCGCGGCACTTCCGCGCAAGCTCGTCAGGGAACGCCTTGTCAGTGACGACCCGGCCGATATCGAAGAGCGACGCGATGCGCACCGGCGCGCGACGGTCGAGCTTCGAGGCGTCGGCGACGAGGCACGAGGCGCGGGCCTGCCTTAGGATCGCGCGACTGACCCGCACTTCCTGCGGGTCGAAATCCAGAAGGTCGCCCTCTTGGTCCAGTGCCGAGGTGCCGATGATCGCGTGGTCCACCTTGAAATGGGTGATCGCTTCGGTCGTCAGGTCACCCACGAGACCGCCGTCTGACCGCCGGAGTACCCCGCCCGCGACGATCACGTCGCAGCTTTCGCTGGCGGCGAGAATGTTTGCGACGTTCAAGTTGTTCGTGACGACCGTCAGGTTGCGATGCCCCAGGAGCGCACGCGCCACCGCTTCGGTCGTCGTCCCGATATTGAGAAAGAGGGAGGAATTCTCTGGGATCGTCGCCGCGCAGGCCCGAGCGATCGCGGCCTTCGCGTCGGCGTTCATAAGTCGCCGCTCTTCATACGCGATATTGACGACACCAGCCCTGAGTACCGCGCCGCCGTGGACACGGTCGAGCTTGCCTCTTTCTGCGAGCTCACCCAGATCGCGCCGAATAGTCTGAAGCGTCACGCCGAAGCGCTGGGCAAGGTCCTCGACCCCCACGCGCCCCTCGGCTCGCGCAATGTCGAGAATTTCGCTCTGGCGGAAACTGAGCGCCATCCCGTCCTCCTGCATGGGTTACAAGGCGTGCGCACCCGTCGGGGTTATCGCACCAAAGCGAACATTTGCGAATTAAAACTTTGACAAAACGCGCAGCGAGGCGCGATAACCGGCGCATTCCAGCCAGAGGCGCCCATGGTTTCCGAGCCGATTCCCGAACCCGCCTACGATGTGTTCGTCATAGGCGGCGGCATCAACGGAGTGGGCATTGCGCGGGACGCAGCCGGTCGCGGGCTAAGCGTCGCATTGGCGGAGATGGGCGATCTCGCGCAGGCCACATCTTCTGCCTCGACAAAACTGTTTCACGGCGGCCTGAGGTATCTGGAGTATTTTGAAATCGGGCTGGTCCGGAAGGCGCTGGTCGAGCGCGAGGTTCTGTTGCGCGCGATGCCGCACATCAGTTGGCCGATGCGCTTTGTTCTTCCCTGGCACCCGGACATGCGGTTCGAAGGCACGACGCCCACCTCGCGGCTTCTGTCCGTCGTCATGCCGTGGTTACGCGGGCGCCGGCCGGCCTGGCTTATCCGGTTTGGTCTGTTCCTCTACGATCATCTCGGCGGGCGGCGGATTCTGCCGGGCACACGCACGCTGGACCTAGGCCGGGATAAGGCGGGTGAGCCGTTGATGTCCAAGTTCCAGCGCGCTTGGGAATACTCCGACTGCTGGGTTCAGGATGCTCGCCTCGTCGTTCTGAACGCACGCGACGCCGAGGCGCGGGGCGCGAAAATCATGACCCGTGCCAAGGTCACCGAGGCCCGGCGCGACGGCGATGCATGGGAAGTGACCGTCGCGCTGAACGGCCGGGAGAAACGCTTTCGCGCTCGCATGCTCGTCAATGCCGGCGGCCCGTGGGTCGAGAGCGTCATCCGCGACGTCGCGCATCTTGAGCCACGCGCCCATATCCGGCTCGTCCGCGGTTCGCACATCGTGACGCGCCGCCTCTTTGACCACGACCGGGCCTACTTCTTTCAGGGAACCGACGGCCGCATCATCTTCGCCATTCCCTACGAGGAGGACTTCACGCTGATCGGCACCACCGACCGGGACCACGAGGGCGACCCGTCCGAAGCTTCCTGCACCGATGCCGAGCGCGATTATCTCTGCGCCTTCGCATCGCAATACTTCGAACGGCCGGTAACTCCCGAAGACGTGGTCTGGAGCTATTCCGGCGTGCGGCCTCTCTACGACGACGGCGCGAGCTCGGCCACCGCGGCGACGCGCGACTACGTCCTGACGCTTAATTCGGAGGGCGCACCGCTCCTCAACGTCTTTGGCGGCAAGATCACGACTTACCGCAAGCTCGCCGAAGCGGCGTTGGCGAAGATCGCGCCTCACTTAGGCGTAACCAAGGGCAACTGGACAGCGGGCGTGCCGCTTCCGGGCGGCGACTTCCCGGTCGACGGAGTGGATGCGCTGGCCGAGGTGCTCGCCGCGCGCTGCCCGTTCCTTGCGCCGAAAACGGTCCGTCGGCTGATCCGCACCTATGGTACCGAAGCGGAAGCTGTATTGGGTCTCGTCGAGTCTAAAGCCGATCTCGGCCGAGACTTTGGCGCGGGCTTGACGGAACGCGAGGTCCGCTGGCTGATGGCCAAGGAATATGCCCGGACCGCCGAGGATGTGCTCTGGCGCCGCACCAAGCTCGGACTTCGGATGAGCGCCGATGAGATTGCCGCGCTCGACGGCTGGATGGCGGAAAGGGGGACGACATGACGTATATCCTTGCGATTGATCAGGGAACGACATCGAGCCGGGCGATCGTTTTCGACGCCGCAATGAAAGTGAAAGCCGTCGCGCAGGAGGAGTTTCCTCAGTACTTTCCTGCGTCCGGCTGGGTGGAACACGACCCTTCCGACATCTGGTCCTCGGTCGCCGCGACCACCCGGGCTGCGATCGAGAAGGCGCGCGTCGGCGTCAATGACATCGCCGCCATCGGAATCACCAACCAGCGCGAGACGACGCTCGTCTGGGATCGCAAGAGCGGCGAACCGATTCACAACGCCATCGTCTGGCAGGACCGCCGAACCTCAGAGACATGCCAGCAGCTCAAGGCCGCAGGCCATGAGCCGATGGTTACCGAACGCACGGGCCTTCTGCTCGACCCCTACTTTTCAGGCACGAAGCTCGCTTGGATTCTCGACAACGTCGATGGCGCGAGAGCGAAGGCAGCGGCGGGCGACCTGCTCTTCGGTACCGTCGATTGCTTTCTCATCTGGAAGCTGACGGGTGGCAAGGTCCACGCGTCCGATGCCACCAACGCGGCTCGCACGCTGCTTTACAATATTCGGGAGGGGCGCTGGGACGACGACATCTGTAAGCTCCTGAGCATTCCCCGATCGATGCTGCCCGAAGTGCGCGACTGCACAGCCGCCTTCGGCCACAGCCGCGCCGATCTCTTCGGGCGGGAGATCCCGATCTATGGCGTGGCGGGCGACCAGCAGGCCGCGACGATCGGTCAGGCCTGTTTTCGGCCGGGCATGATGAAGTCGACCTACGGCACCGGTTGCTTCGCGCTCCTCAACACCGGCGAAACGCCGGTCGCGTCGAAGAACCGGCTGCTGACGACCATCGCCTATCAGTTCGACGGAAAGCCGACCTACGCGCTCGAAGGGTCGATCTTTGTCGCGGGCGCCGTTGTCCAGTGGCTGCGCGACGGGTTGAAGATCATCGGCAATGCCGGCGAAACCCAGGCCCTCGCCGAGAGGGCCGATCCGGCGCAGGAGGTCGTGCTGGTTCCCGCCTTCGTCGGGCTCGGCGCGCCCTACTGGAACGCGGATTGCCGCGGCGCGGTCTACGGGCTGACCCGCAACTCCGGCTCCGCCGAGTTCGTCAGGGCTGCGCTTGAAAGCGTCGGGTACCAGACGCGCGACCTGCTGGAAGCGATGCGGGCTGACTGGGGCGGTGCGGCCAAAGGTGTCCTGCGCGTGGATGGCGGAATGACAGCGTCTGACTGGACGATGCAGTTTCTCTCCGACATCATTGGCGCGCCGGTCGATCGGCCCGAAGTCCTGGAAACGACCGCCCTCGGCGCGGCCTGGCTCGCCGGATCGCGCGCAGGCGTCTATCCGGACGCTGATGGATTCGCGAAGGCATGGGCGCTCGACAAACGGTTTGAGCCGGGGATGGAAGAGACGGAGCGGACGGCGAAATACGCCCGCTGGCAACGCGCCGTCAACGCGACTCTGCGGGTATGATATCACCGTTCGCGATTGCTCAGCCGAAGCGCATCCGGTTCGGTCGAGGTGAGTCTAATGCGGCGGTGCCGGAAGTCGCGGCGATGGGCACACGCGTGTTCCTCGTCCACGGCCGCGATCCGTCACGTGCCGATTGGCTGCGTCTGGCATTGAAACAGGCTGGTCTAGCAGTGACTTGCAACGCCTGTCCCGGCGAGCCGACCCTCCCGATGCTCGAGACCGCCGTTGCTGCGGCCAAGGGGTCCGACCTCGTCGTCGCGCTGGGCGGCGGCGCGGCGATTGATCTGGGCAAGGCGGTGGCGGCTCTCGTGCCCGCGCCGAGTGACGCGAGGGATCACCTCGAAGTGGTGGGACGAGGCCGCCCGCTCGCGGCCGAACCCTTGCCGTTCGTCGCCATTCCGACCACGGCCGGGACCGGCGCCGAAGTCACGAAGAACGCCGTGTTCGGCGTGCCGGAACATCGCCGCAAGGTCTCACTCCGCGATGACCGGATGATCGCCGATCTCGCTGTTGTCGATCCCGCCCTGACGGATGACTGTCCGGGCCTGGTGACGCTCGGATCCGGTCTCGACGCGATAACCCAAGTGATCGAGCCTTTTCTCTGCACGCGGGCGAACGCCTACACGGACGCGCTCTGCCGTGCGGCAATCCCCACCGGACTTGGGGCGCTACGCCGGTTAATGAGTGACGAAGACCCTGGGGACCGGGACGCGATGGCGTGGGTCAGTCTGTCGGGCGGGCTCGCGCTCGCCAATTCCGGGCTCGGCGCGGTGCACGGTCTCGCCGGCGTCATCGGTGGCACGACGGGCGCCCCGCATGGGGCGATCTGCGGCGCGCTCCTGCCGCATGTCTTGCGGGCCAACGCCGCTGCGATATTGCCGGGCACATCTCAGGCGGAGCGCTTCGACGATGTATTCCGCTGGATTGGCGAGGTCTTCGGTGAAGCGGACGGGGTCGGCGCGCTCGAGGCTTGGATGCACGAGGCCGGCCTGCCTCGTCTGTCGGCACAAGGACTCGACCGCGCCGACTATGCAGTCATGGCGGACGCCGCGCGCGCCTCATCCTCCATGTCGGGCAATCCGGCACCCTTGGACACCAACGACCTAAGCGCCATTCTCCGCGCTGCAGGCTGAAGGCTCTCCACTATTGTTCACGGGCGCGCTGCGGATTACATCGGTCCCCATGAAACGCTTTATCCCCTTTCTCAAATCGCCGCCTCGGGTCGCGGTGATCCGCCTTCAAGGCGTCATCTCCGCCGGCGGGCGTATGGGGGCGGGGCTGAACGACGCCACGCTCGCGCCTATGATCGAAAAGGCGTTCCGGCGCGGGAAACCTGCTGCCGTCGCCCTCGCGATCAATTCGCCCGGCGGTTCGCCTGTACAGTCGGCGCTCATCGCCGCCCGCATCCGCAGGCTTGCGGCGGAGAAAAAGATCACCGTTCATGCCTTCGTCGAGGATGTGGCGGCCTCGGGCGGCTACTGGCTGGCTACGGCCGGTGACGACATCTGGGTCGACGACAGTTCCGTCGTCGGGTCCATCGGCGTCATTTCGGCAAGCTTCGGATTTCCCGACCTTCTCGCCCGTCACGGGATCGAGCGGCGTGTGCATACCGCCGGAAAATCGAAGAGTTTCCTCGACCCTTTCCGCCCTGAAAAGCCCGAGGATGTTGCGCGCCTCAGGACGATCATCGAGCCCATACACGACGCCTTCAAGGCGCAGGTGTCCGAACGGCGTACCGGAAAGCTGCCTGCCGACCGGGATCTTTTCACTGGAGATGTTTGGGTCGGGAAAGCCGCTGTCGACGAGGGGCTGGCCGATGGCGTCGGACATCTCGTCCCGAAGCTGAAATCGCTCTATGGCGACAAGGTCAAGCTCGTGCCTTACGGCGTGAAGCGTTCCTTGTTCCAGCGGCTGAGTGGCCGGCTGCTCGGCGACGCGATCGACCTGATCGAAGAGCGGGCGATCTGGGCGCGCTACGGACTTTGACATGATCATCAAGATCGTCACGTTCTTTCTGATTGGCATCGCGATCCTCGCGCTGTTCGGACGGTTGCGGCTGCCGTGGCAAGGACCCAGGAAACTGCGAGCGGCACGCTGTCCGAACTGCGGCCGTCCGCAGATCGGGCAAAGACCGTGCGATTGCGGTGGCAAGGCGTGACGGGCAGGGCGCTCGTCACCGGCGGGGCGCGGCGGCTCGGGCGTGCCATGGTGCTTTACCTTGCTGGCCGCGGCTTCGACGTTGCCATCCATTTTGCCAGTTCCGAGCGGGACGCCAAGACCGCTACCGAAGAGGCGCGGGCCTTGGGCGCTCGCGCCGAGACGATCCAGGCCGATCTGCTCGTCGAAGCGGAGACTCGGGAACTCGTCGCGCACGCGGCCGAGGCGCTGGGCGGACCGCTGTCGGTCTTGGTCAACAACGCGTCCATCTTCGAGTACGACAACATACGTAGTGGTACGCGCGAAAGCTGGGACCGGCACATCGAATCCAATCTGCGCGCGCCCGTCGCGCTGACTCAGGACTTCGCCGCGCAGGCGCCTCAGGCGGCGGAGAACGGGGGGGAGCTGTTGTCGCGCGCGCTGGTCGTCAACATGCTCGATCAGAGGGTCATGAAACTCACGCCCGAATTCATGTCCTACACGATTGCGAAGATGGGGCTTTGGGCGTTTACCCAGACTGCCGCGCGCGCACTTGCCCCCAACGTGCGAGTGAACGCGATTGGTCCCGGTTCGACGCTTCAAGGATTAGGACAGACCGAGGAACAGTTCAGGGCGCAGCGCGCCGGCTCGATCCTCAAACGCGGAGCGAACCCCGAGGATATCTGCGCGGCGCTTGGCTACCTTGTCGACGCGCCGGCCGTGACAGGGCAACTCATCTGTGTCGATGGGGGGCAACATCTCGGCTGGACATCGCCGGATATTTTGGGTGTGGACTAGCGGTTTCTGGCTGTCCGGAACCTCTTCTGGGCTTGACTTGTCCACTTGTAAACGCCGGATGACAAACAGGTAACGATTCTTTCAATGCTTTCAGGGATTTGCGCAGATCACGAAAAATACCGTTCATTTTCAATGCCTTGAAGGAGCGCACAAAAAATAGGCAAAGTGACGAAGCCTGCCGAAAACAACAGAAAATTACCGGTGCCCAATTCTTTTCGACAAAGTTATCCACATTTTCCGTGGAAAGGTTTTCTCTTGATTTTGGGCAGTTAAGATTGCAGCCCGAACCGAGAATCGGTGGCCGGAATCGCAGGTTGAAGCGCTATGGTTGAATTGACGTCGGGGAAGGCCGCCGGTCACACTCTGATCCAGTCGTATCTCAGAACACTGACCGGTCAACCGGGGGTCTACCGCATGCTCGATGCGGAGGGCCGTGTGCTCTATGTCGGCAAGGCGCGGAACCTCAAGGCACGGGTGTCGAACTATGCCCGGCCCGCTGGCCATTCACTCAGGATCCAGCGGATGATCCACGCGACCCATTCGATGATGTTCCTGACGACGCGGACAGAGACTGAGGCTCTGCTTTTGGAGCAAAATCTGATCAAGCAGCTCAAGCCCTACTTCAACGTGCTGTTGCGCGACGACAAGTCTTTCCCGAACATCCTAGTGTCGAGAGAGCACGAATTCCCGCAGATCAAGAAGCATCGCGGCGCGAAGAAGGAAAAGGGGAACTACTACGGCCCGTTCGCGAGTGCGGGGGCAGTGAACCGGACTTTGAATCAGTTGCAGAAGGTGTTTCTTCTCCGAAACTGCTCGGACGCGATGTTCCAAAGCCGTACGCGGCCCTGCCTACTCTATCAGATCAAGCGGTGCTCGGCGCCATGTGTAGGCCATGTGACCAAGGAGGAATACGGCACGCTCGTCGCTGACGCCGAGCGCTTCCTGCAGGGGCGCACGACCCAGGTGCAGGCGAAGCTAGCCGAAGACATGGCGGTGGCTTCGGAGGCTTTAGAGTACGAGCGAGCAGCAGCGCTTCGCGACCGGATCAAGGCGCTGACGCAGGTGCAGTCGGCTCAGGGAATCAACCCGCGTGGCGTGGCTGAGGCGGATGTGGTCGCGCTTCATGCGGAGGGCGGTCAAGCCTGCGTGCAGGTCTTCTTCATCCGCGCAAACCAGAGCTGGGGCAACCGCGACTTCTACCCCAAGACCGGGGCGGGGGCGGAGGAGGCCGAAGTACTTGAAGCCTTCCTCGGCCAATTCTACGCAGGCAAGGAGCCGCCTAAACTAATCCTCTTGTCGCATCCAATCGAGGACGCTGATCTGATGACGGAGCTGCTGTCGGACCGCGCCGGTCGGAAAGTTGAGATTGCGGTGCCTCAGCGGGGGGAAAAGTTGGAACTCGTCGAGAATGCGGCGCGGAATGCCCGAGAAAGCCTCGCCCGGCGCATGAGCGAAAGCGCGGCGCAGTCGAAGCTCTTGGAGGGGCTGGCGGAGGCGTTCGACCTGGACGCAGCGCCGCGACGGATCGAAGTCTATGACAACTCACATATCCAAGGCGCACATGCGGTAGGCGGGATGATCGTCGCGGGACCGGAAGGTTTCGAAAAGGGCCAGTACCGCAAGTTCAACATCAAAGGGACGGATCTGACCCCGGGCGACGATTTCGCAATGATGAAGGAAGTGTTGTCTCGCCGCTTCCGGAGACTTCTGAAGGAAGACCCGGACCGCGAGAGCCAGGCGTGGCCGGATCTCATCTTGATCGACGGCGGAGCTGGGCAGGTCTCGGCGGTCGCCGAGATCATGGAGGACCTGGCGGTCGAAGATGTGCCGATGATCGGGGTCGCAAAGGGACTCGACCGCGATGCGGGAAAAGAGGAGTTCCACCGCCCCGGCAAGCCGCCCTTCGCGCTGCCGCACAATTCACCGGTGCTCTACTTCATTCAGCGGCTTCGCGACGAGGCGCATCGCTGGGCCATTGGCGCACATCGGGCCAAGCGGGCCAAGTCTGTGGGCGCGACGCCCCTTGACGAAATCCCGGGCGTGGGCGCAGCGCGCAAGCGGGCGCTACTGACACATTTCGGCTCGGCCAAGGCGGTTAGCCGCGCGGGGCTTGAAGACCTGAAGGCTGTGGACGGGATCTCCGCCGCGATGGCGCAGACCGTCTACGATTTCTTCCACGCCGAGGGGTAGCCACGCAGCCCGCATCTACTCGTCACAGGAAACGGCTTCCAAAGCGGCCCTGAGCGCATCGCCTTCCGCTTGTGACATGTAGCGACTCCAGCCGAGGCGGTAGACCATTCCGTCGTCGGCACCGTTGATGTACTCGGCTGCAACGCTGCCATCGGCGTTCAGCACAATAATGCGCCCGAAATTCTCCTCTTCGACCAGAATACGGCCATCCGGCATCTGGTCGGCCAACCCCTCGTGCACCGTGCGAATCTCGGCCGCCGCGAAAGCCTCGGGCTGGTACGCTTCGACCGCGTTGGACCCCAGGTCCACATGCAGCACGCGGTTGAAACGGCCTTCCGGTACCGGCATCAGCTTGGGGTTCATCGCGTTGTCGAAGATCACGACCTGTCCATCGCCGACAATATCGATATCGTGCTGAAAGACCCAAGGCCCTGTTTTAAGCCACAAGATCTTGCCGGTCGACGGCCGGAACAAGAATACGGCTGAGCGGTGCCGGATGCTGACAAGAAGGTCGCCGCGCCGCCATGCCGTGCCCTCTGTCATCACGGGCTGAATGTCATTCATATGGATGGGGTCGCTGTCCTTTTCGCCCCCCATTCCAGACAACAGCCACTCATAGCCGTTCTCCAGAAGCAGCCGCGACACAGAGTACTCTTCCTTGATTTCGCCTTGCGGCGTCAACCGAACGATCGAATCGTCGGTCAAGTCTCCACCGCTCCACGGCACGCTTGCAGGAATCTTGATGGCCGGAATCCAGATGTCGCCCTCCGGGCCAAATTCGGAAGAATGGTGAAATATCCGCGGATTGCCCCAGATACGCTCTCCGCAGGCGCTTACCCTGACCGCAGGTGAGCTGTGGTCCTTGATTAGCAGATCGCCGTTGGGAAAGGGCAAAGGATGGATGGCACGGAACCGGTCGGTAGTGATCTTCGATCCAGCGCCGTAGCCGGGGCCGGGCGTCAATCCCTCGAACAGCGTCCCGGCATCTAGCGCCCAGGTGAATTCGGTCGAGAAGTCGGAAAGGTCGACAAGCTCCACGCTGTGCCCGCGCCGATCGCCGTCGTAGCGCGATAGAAGAAGGTAGCCCGGCAGCGGTTGCGCGCCGTTCTGCCAGCCGCGCAGTCCCGCAAAGCGACTCTCGCCTTCGCGGGCGCGCATCGGGTCTGTGCGGCTCCATTGTCGCACCGTGGATGGGATGCTCGCGACCGCAAAGGCCGCTTCGCCGACAATGCCGAACCTGTCGTGACCCAACGCGCGATTCCGGACGATGATCCCGAAGACGACTGCGCCAATGAGCGTGAAGATAAGGATGACACCGACGACCCACAACTCGACTTTGCGGAAGAGAAATCGTTCCATTAACCCCCCATCGACACCCAGGCTTAGTAAGCCGTCTCCGAGCTGAGATGCGGCACAGCTGACAGCGTGACTATTGCCGATTTGGCGGCGAAGGCCAATTGCCTGACGCACCGGCCGGCGATGCTCGGCGATCTGCTGGACGCTGCAATCCCCCTTTCATCCCCCGGGCCCCGACGATACGGTTCCGCCATGAACTGGACGATCCCGAACGTTCTGACAATGCTTCGCCTTCTTGCCGCGCCGGGCGTGGCAGTGATGTTCCTGTATTTTCACCGCCCGTGGGCCGACTGGTTCGCGCTCGCGCTTTTCGTCGGCGCGGCGGTGACGGACTATTTCGACGGCTATCTTGCGCGGCTCTGGAAGCAGGAATCGAAGTTTGGCGCCATGCTCGACCCGATCGCCGACAAGGCGATGGTGGTTATCGCGATCATGGTGATCACCGGGTATTCCGGGATGAATCCCTGGCTGATCCTGCCCGCCGCAGTGATCCTCTTCCGCGAGGTCTTCGTCTCTGGGCTCAGGGAATATCTCGGTTCAACCGCGGGACTTCTGACGGTCACGAAGCTCGCCAAATGGAAGACGACCGCGCAGATGATCGCAATTGCTGTGCTGTTCCTCGGCACCGGGCTTGAGCATCTCGAAGGAATCGCGCGACGCGGGATGACGCCCGAGGAATATGCGGAAATGGTGACGGCCGGGCTGGCCGATCCGATCCGGTCCTGCGGCGTCAGGGGCTGTTCGTCCTATGCCACGATGGTCGGGCTCGGCTTGATCTGGGTGGCGGCGGCACTCACATTCATTACCGGATGGGACTACTTCCGGAAGGCGCTGCCCTTTCTGAAAGACGACGCATGATCGACGTCCTCTACTTCGCGTGGGTCCGCGAGCGCATCGGCCAGCCTCGAGAGCGGGTGGAGACACAGGCGACGACGGTTGCCGAACTCGTCGAGGAGCTTCGCGCCCGAGAAGAGCGCTACGCGCTTGCCTTCTCGGACATTTCTGCGCTCAGGGTCGCGCTCGATCAGGAGCTTTCGGACTTCTCCGCGCCGCTCGACGGGGTTCGCGAGGTCGCGTTCTTTCCTCCCATGACCGGGGGCTAAGAATGCGAATCCATGTTCAAAGGGAGCCCTTCGACTACGGCGCGGAATGCGCAAATTTCGGCCAGGGTGGGCGCGACGTCGGCGCGGTCGTGACCTTTCTCGGCGTGGTCCGCGACGACAGCGGTAAGCTGGCTGCGATGGAAATAGAGTACTACCCCGGCATGACCGAAAGGGCGATCGCGGCGATCGCCGACGAAGCGCGGACACGCTGGGGCCTTGCCGATCTTCTGATCATCCACCGCCACGGCCTGCTCGCGCCCGGCGAAGCGATCATGATGGTCGCCACAGCCGCTCGGCATCGGGCGGCTGCGTTCGACGCGGCCGAATTCCTGATGGACTATCTCAAGTCCCGGGCGCCATTCTGGAAGAAAGAGATCGGTCCGGACGGGGCGAAGTGGGTCGCCGCAAAAGACGCCGACGAAGACGCGCTGGGGCGTTGGTAAGCTGCTCTAGTCCGATCCACCCCTCTGTTCAACGCAGTACCCAGAGATTGGGTTTCGGCTTGTCGTTCTCATACATGCGGAGTTTCTTCGAGCTCACGCGCTCGAACTGCCAGCACGCGCTGCCGCTGCCCCAGTCCTCACACCACCGCCCGTCCTTCACAAACCACTTCGACTTGCCCTTCTGACCGCCAAAGTCGACGTTGATGGCGCCGCATTCCTTGCCACCCTTGTAGGCGCTGTAGGCTTGCGCCCGGCGCGTGCCATCATTGCTGGTCCCGTCGATGATGGAGCCGGGGATCGTTGCCAGAAGTTCATCCTCGGACATGAACTGCTGCGCGGCAACCGGCGCAGCGAGAAAAAGGGCCGCGATCGAAAGTGCGGCGGCAGAACCGAGGTTTTCGACAAGACGGCAAATCGAGAGACCAGGATCGTTCCACTCCCTCTAGTTTCGATCCGCGCGCCGGTGGCGCGCAGCGCGCCCAGCGGACGCCACCTCAATATACATAGAATCGGTGGACTCAAGAAAGACCACTCAGCGCTGGCTCATCCGCTCGATATAAGCCCTGAGCTCTTCGGCCTCGTGCCGGGCCTCGCGCAGTCCGTCCATTGCAGCGCGCTGTTCCGCCTGGGACTGGTTGAGCTGGTTCGCCAGCTCCGCCTCTCGGGTCTCCATGTAGCGGATCGCCTCGTCGCGCGTCTCCTCGGCCTCGTGCAGGTCGCGCGCCATCTTTTCCAGCTCGCCCATGTCGGCCTGGGTTACGCGGCTCAGCCGGTTCAGGATCCAGCATGCGAACCAACCCAGCCCGAAGGCGATGAAGAGAATGATCGCGGTGGCAAAGACAAGCTCGGTTCTGTTCATGGCCCTGCTTTCGCCTCCTGCGCGCCGTCGGTCAAGCCCGCGTTTCAGGTGGCGCGGCTGCCCGGTCTCAGTCCGTCGCTTCGGGTCGTTTCCTCGGACGGATCGTATCACCGTCTGGTGTCTGGACCTCGACGACGATCGCGGGGCCACCTTCAGACGTGACTTCGCCCTGGTCTTCACCTTCGCCCGCAACTTCGCTTGAGGCAGGGCGCAGAAGCCGGAACTCGATCCGCCTGTTCGCCTCGCGGCCTTCGTCGGTTCCATTGTCGGCGATTGGGACGGTTTCGCCGTAGCCAACCGCCGTAAGATTTCCGGTCAACACCCGGCGTGACATCAGCGCGCCGATCACAGCCTCGGCCCGTTCTTGGCTAAGCGAAAGGTTCATCTCCTCCCGCCCCTGGCTGTCGGTATGACCGGCGATTTCCATTGGAAAGTCCGCGCAGTCCCTCATCCGATCGGCGATCTTGTCGAGCGTGTCCTTGGCATCTATTGCGATCTGGGCCGAGCCGGGTTCGAAGTTGATCTTTGCGAAGGCGAGGATCTGGTTGAGCTCGGTTTCGCATTCCTCGTCGGTGGGTAGCCCGAGAAGCGGGTCGAGTTTTTCGTCGTAGCGGATGTTGAGATCGAATTGTTGGGCATCACCGAGCTTGTCCGACAGGATGCGCGCTACGGCGTCGCTTGCGGTGGTCGAACCAGTCACCCCGGTGATCCGGATCAGGGCGGGACGCACGATAACCGACCCGTACGAAAGCTCCCCCATCGCCTCAAGCGCCGCGAGGACACGCACCGGCCAACCCGGCGGCACCTCGGGATCGAGCCGCATTGCCGCGTAAACTTTCGCGCCGCCAAATCGGGCGCGCGCGAAACTTTCGACCGCCTCGCGCGACAACTCGCCACCTAGGCGGCCGCGCAGATCGAGCCGCCCGTCCTCGCTGAGCGTCGCCGAAAATTCCTTGATGCCGGTATCGGCCGAGGGCGCTTCGGGTTCGGGGGTTAGCACCGCATGCAGCGAAAAGACCTCGGGCAGATTGGATTCAAGCTCGCCTACCACGCGATCGAACGCCTCCTGGCTGACCGTGTCCGCCGCGATCAGCGAGATGTCTGCATCCGAGTAGGTGATCGATCCGGCCCCGAGATCCTTCAGTGCGGCAATCCCCATCGTCACCGCTTCGGCCCAGTCCGGCGTCGGCACCCCGAGACCGATCGTGCAGGCGGACTTTCCGCTGGCCCCGGCTGCGACGGCCGCCGCGATGATCCGGTCGCGGGCGCGTTCGCTGTCGGCAGAGCAAGCGTCGAACCGTGTGCTCTGCTGGTCGATGATGAAGCGCAGCGTGAAGGGCGTGATCACCGGGCGCGGCGCCGATATGTCGAGCACCAGCCGAAGCCCGCGCGGGGCTTTGCGGCTGAGTTCCGATTCGATCCGCGCCTTCTCGGCCGCGCTGTCGCTGATGGCGGTAACCGAAATGCGCGTGGCGCTGATCGAGACCTTGGACCGCGGCAGCACCGCGAGCGCCTCGATGCCAAACTCGACCGCTTCCTTCCAACCGTCGGGAACCGGATGGGACGCCGCTTCAAGCATGTCGGTCACGCTGCCCGTGCCGGCGACGTTGGTCAACTGGGCGACGATCTGGGCGCGGTCGGCCGCTTCCGGCACGAGCCCGATGAGAGAAATGCCATCCGCGTTGCGCAAGATCTCGATCACGAAATCGGGCGCAGCGATCGCGGCGGCGTCGGTGACATCCATCGCGTCTATCAGCCGGTCGGGATCGACGACCGCGCCCGCAGTCGAAAGTGCACGAAAACGCGCCGTTTCGGTCGGCGCCGTGCCGGACAGCATCACCTGCAGGCCGTCGGTCGACACTTCAGCCCAACCATGACCCGCTCCGGAAAGCGCCTCGATCACGCCGGCGGCCGAGCGGCGCTCCACCACCTCTGCCGCCCAGGCAGCCGTCAAGATACTGAGCCCGGCGGCGAGCGCGAAGATCAGCGGTGCGACCAGGCGGGGCGGCAGCGTGCGAAGTGGGTTCAAACGCATGGGATAACAGGGAATCGCCGTAACAAGTTTACGGGCCTTCCATAAGGGCCGCTCGAGTTCGGATCAATCACAGCACCGCTGCCGCGGCAAGAAACAGCGCAGCGATAAGGCCGGTATCCCGATTGCTGCGGAATATGCGAAGGCAGCCCGACGGGTCGTCGATGTCGAGCTTCCGCATCTGCCAGAGGAGGTGCCAACCCATCGCCCATGGCGCCGCGAGCGCAAGTGCCAGCTTGGCCGGACCGCTTGCGGGCAGGAGAGCCACAAGAATCGCGACCGTCATCAACGTCACCGCCAGAATGAGGAACAGGCCAAGCCACTTGCCGGTCGCCGCGCCGAAAAGGCGCGCGGTGGATTTCACGCCGATCAGCACGTCGTCCTCTTTGTCCTGATGTGCATAGATCGTGTCGTAAAAGAGCGTCCAGGTAATCCCGGAGGCGTAGAGCAAGATCGCCGGCCACTCGATTCGACCGGCATGGGCGGAATAGGCGAGGATTGCCCCCCAGTTGAAGGCGAGACCCAGGAAGAGCTGCGGCCACCAGGTGAAACGCTTCGCATAGGGGTAGATCGCGACGAGGCCGAGCGAGGACAACCCGACGAGAACCGTAAGCCAGTTGTAGGAGACGAGTACCAACCCCGCGAGGCCCATCTGAACAAACATCCAGACGACCGCCTGTTTCACCGACACCTGGCCCGACGGGATTGGCCGCGATCGCGTGCGCGCCACGGCCGCGTCGAAGTCGCGGTCGGTGATGTCGTTCCAAGTGCAGCCCGCCCCGCGCATCAGCCATGCACCGATCGCGCAACCAAGGATAATCCAAAGATCCCAAAGCCGCCAATGATCGCGCGCCGCAGACAGCGCGACGCCCCACCAGCACGGCAGCAGCAGAAGCCACGTCCCGATCGGCCGGTCCGCACGCGATAGCCGCAGATAGGGCCGCACCGGCTCTGGTGCCCAGCGGTCGACCCAGTTGCCGCTCACAGCGTCGGCAACCTGCCCGTCGGGCTCTGGCGTTTCTTCGGGCGCGCTCATAATGTCCGGCTCATGTCCAAGGCGAAGATCAGGCTCTGTGTAGACCAGCAGTTCGGGCAGGGGCAATCGGTTCGGTTGAGCGAGGCGCAAGCGCATTACCTGTTCGGTGTGATGCGAGCACGCGTTGGGTCGCGGGTGCTGCTATTCAACGGGCGTGACGGCGAGTGGTCGGCCGAGATCGCGGAGGCCGGGAAGCGCAAGGGGGCGCTGACCTGTCTTGAGCAAACGCGTCCGCAGTCTCAACCCCCTGACCTCTGGTTGATCTTCGCACCCGTCAAGAAGGCGAGGACCGATATCATCGTGGAGAAGGCGGTCGAACTCGGGGTTGCCCGGCTCCTGCCGGTCACAACCGAGTTCACGAATTCCGAACGCCTGCGTCGCGACAGGGCCGAGGTCCATGCACGTGAAGCGGCTGAGCAATGCGGCGCGGTCCACGTACCGACAGTGGAGAATGTCGTGCCGCTGACGCGGCTGCTTTCGAAGTGGGACCCGGTGCGCCGGATCCTGTGGGCTGATGAAGAACTGGCAGGCGAGGGGAAACCGCCCGCCGAGCTTCTTGCCGGGCGACCCAAGGGGCCATGGGCGATCCTGATCGGACCGGAGGGCGGTTTCTCGGAGGGCGAGCGGGCCCGGCTCCGCGCCTTGCCGTGGATCCAGCCGATGG
Source organism: Defluviimonas aquaemixtae (assembly GCF_900302475.1). NCBI lineage: Bacteria > Pseudomonadati > Pseudomonadota > Alphaproteobacteria > Rhodobacterales > Paracoccaceae > Albidovulum > Albidovulum aquaemixtae. Next base: position 91,254 of record NZ_OMOQ01000002.1, on the reverse strand, counting down.
CGCTCGGCCCACGGACCCTGCGCGCCGAGACAGCGGCGATCGCGGCGATCTCGCTTTGGCAGGCGCATCTCGGCGACTGGGCGGCGCCATGATCCGCCCAGAAGTCCTGGCCTTTCTTCGCCGCTGGCGAGAAGCGCTTTCGGCCGCTGCAGCGTTCACGTTCGGACTTTGGCTCGCTTCGCTCGGGGGCTGGCTTTTGGTGCCCTTCGGTGTGGTCTTGGCGGCGCTTTCTCTCGGCTGGACAGTGATCGCGCTGCGCCGCCTCAGGTTCTTACGAGGGGTCGCGGCGCCGGGCGTCGTCGAAGTTGATGAAGGTCAGGTCGGTTACTACGGGCCGAGCTTTGGGGGCTTCGTAGCGCTTGCGGATCTTGCCGAACTGCGGCTGACGGAGCGGCACGGGAGCCGGCAGTGGCGTCTCAAGACCCGGAACGGGGAAGTGCTTCTGGTGCCTGTCGACGCCGCCGGCGCCGAGAAACTCTACGACGCATTCGCGGCATTGCCTGGCATCGACATGGCCGCTCTCGCCGCCGCGCTCGACAATTGCGTCGGCACTCTGCCACTCTGGCGACGGCACGATCAATCACTCGCAATAGAGTAGCCGATCACGAATTGTCATCGTCGCGCACATCCAATACGCGCCCGCCGGGGTTGACTTGGCCGCGCTCGCGTTTCAGGTCTATTCGTCCCATTCAGGCGGAAGATCGAGGCGCCAATGTCCATTCCTCAATCCGGCGGCGGCCCGATCGAGCGGTTCGAACAACTCGCTGAGTACCTGGAGGCCGGCTGCAAATCCGTGGCCGACTGGCGGATCGGGACCGAGCACGAGAAGTTCGGCTTCTGCAAGGACACGCTCAAGCCGCTGCCCTACGACGGTCCGCGCTCGATCCGCGCAATGCTGGAAGGGCTTCGTGACCGCTATGGCTGGCAGGCGATCGAGGAGCAGGACAACATCATCGGTCTTGTGAAGGACGGAGCAAATGTGAGCCTCGAGCCGGGCGGCCAACTGGAACTTTCCGGTGCGCCGCTGGAGACGATCCACCAGACCTGCGACGAGGTGAACGAGCATCTGCGCGAAGTGCAGAGCGTCGCCGACGATATCGGCGCCCGCTTTATCGGCCTTGGCGCTGCCCCGATCTGGACGCATGAGGACATGCCGATGATGCCCAAGGGGCGCTACCGGCTGATGACCGATTACATGGGTCGTGTCGGCACGCACGGCACGCAGATGATGTACCGGACCTGCACGGTGCAAGTGAACCTCGACTTCTCGTCGGAAGCCGACATGGTGAAGAAGATGCGCGTGGCCCTGGCGCTGCAGCCAGTCGCGACAGCGCTCTTCGCCAATTCGCCGTTCTTCGAGGGGAAGCCGAACGGCCACAAGTCCTGGCGAAGCCGAATCTGGCGGAACCTCGACGACGCCCGGACAGGAATGCTGCCGTTCATGTTCGAGGACGGCGCCGGTTTCCAGCGCTACGTCGACTATGCGCTCGATGTGCCGATGTACTTTGTCTATCGCGACGGCAAGTATGTCGACGCCCTGGGCCAGTCGTTCCGCGATTTCCTGAAGGGGGAGCTTCCCGCGCTGCCGGGCGAAAAGCCGACGCTGAGCGACTGGGCGGATCACCTTACGACCATCTTCCCGGAGGCACGCCTGAAGAAGTTCATCGAGATGCGCGGGGCAGATGGCGGGCCCTGGCGCCGGCTCTGCGCATTGCCTGCGCTCTGGGTCGGCCTGCTCTACGACATGTCGGCTCTCGACGCAGCTTGGGACATCGCGAAGGGCTGGGATGCGGAAACGCGGTCCGCCCTTCGGGTCGCGGCATCGGTCGACGGGCTGCAAGCCGAGGCGCACGGAGTGAAGATGCGCGATGTTGCGCGCAATGTGCTCGCTGTAGCAGAAGCGGGGCTAAAGGCGCGCGCAAAACCCGGCGCGGACGGCATGATCCCGGACGAGACGCATTTCCTCAACGCGCTTCAGGAAAGCGTGGAAAGCGGGAATGTGCCCGCCGACGAACTTCTGGAGAAGTACCGCGGCGAATGGAACGGCGATTTGACCCGGATCTACGCCGAATACAGCTACTGACGCGGCACGCGAGGCATCGACGACTTTCCGTAGCCCTCTTCAAGCGGATCGTCCCCGTAGCCGTTCTGTCCCTTGTCGCCTTCGGTGGCGAACCACCAGATCAGCAGGATCCAGCCGATGATCGGGATCAGCCAGATCAGAAGCCACCAGCCTGACCGGCCCGTGTCGTGCAGTCGCCGGGCGCCGACCGCGAGCGAAGGCAGCAGCACCCCGAGAGAGTAGAGCGACGACAGCGGCTGCGGTCCGGCCATCATGCCGTGGCCGAAGCCAAAGAACACGCCGTCGATCACGTTCAGAACAGCGTTAACGATCAAGTTGAAAAGCGCGAACCACCAGAACTCTGCCCGTCTGGCGCGCCCGGTGAAGGTCGCGTATTTCTGAAAGCAGGTGCGGACGGCGGTCTTGATGTCCATGAACGCCTCTCATTTTCGTTCCGGTCCGAGATTCTCGCGCGGGCGGGCGTTTGTAAAGATCTCAAACCTCGATGGGCTTCACGCCAATCACGAAGGCGCGCACCTTCGCCTCCAACATCTCACAGGGCCTTAGCTGGTCGCCGCGCGCGAGACGGTAGTGATTGAGGCTAACATAATCCCTACCGCCAAGTTCGCGTGCCACCAGCTTCACGCTGCGATCTTCGGCAAGAACGGCTTTCTCAATCCTGTAGCGCCGCCCCTCGAAGATGCCCTCGCTGTAGCTTTCGGGGATCGCGTCAAGCGCGGCGCGGAAGAGGTCGGTCACTTCTTCCCGCCGATCCTCGGTTCGGTTCCCGCCTTGAGGCGTTCGATGTTCGGCAGATGCCGGACGTAGACGAGCGTGGCGAGCGCCACGATCAGAATCACCATCTCCCGGTGTCCTAGCACGCCGGCCCAGACTGCGGCCAAGGCCGCCATGACGAGCGCCGAGAGAGAAGAGATACGCGAAATCAGCGCTGTCAGAAGCCAGGTCGCGCAGGCCGCGATGCCCACAGGCCAGGCGAGCGCAATGAGCGTGCCGAGGAAGGTCGCGACGCCCTTGCCGCCCTTGAACTTCAGCCAGATCGGATAGAGATGGCCGAGAAATGCACCCAAGGCAGCGATCTGAGCCGTATCCTCTCCGATCGTTCCGCGCGCCAGAAGAACCGCAACGGCGCCCTTGCCGCCGTCAAGCACGAGTGTCGCGAACGCAGCAGGCTTGTTGCCCGTTCGCAGCACGTTGGTGGCTCCGATATTGCCCGACCCGATGCGGCGGAGATCGCCAAGGCCCATGAAACGGGTCACGATCACTCCGAACGGAATCGAACCCAGCAGGTAGCTCAGCACTGCGGTCAGCAGAAGAAGCCCGGCGCCGCTTGTGAAGTCTGGCATGTCAGCCCTCGCCACCGAAGACGCGCACACCGCCGACCCAGGTGCCAAGCACCTTGCCCTCCATTCGGTGCCCGTCGAAAGGAGTGTTCTTCGATTTGGAGCGCAACTTGAACCTATCCAGTACGAAGGGCGCATCGGGATCGAAGAGAACCAGATCGGCTGGCGTGCCTTCGGCCAATCGCCCGTGCGGGAGACCAAGGCGCTTTGCCGGATTCAGCGCCATTGCGCGGAACAGCTGTGGCAAGGTCAGTTGACCCGCGTGAAATAGCCGCATAGCGGCGGGCAGGAAGGTCTCCAGCGCCACCGCCCCACTCGCAGCTTCCTCATAGGGCAGCCGCTTGGATTCCTCATCCTGCGGCGTGTGCATCGAGGAGATGATGTCGATCAGGCCTGAGGCCACGGCTTCAACAACCGCGAGCCGGTCATCTTCCGGCCTGAGCGGCGGCTTTACCTTGAAGAAAGTGCGGTAGTCGCCGACGTCGAATTCGTTGAGTGTCAGATGATGGATCGACGTCCCTGCCGTCACGTCGAAACCGTTTGCCTTGGCGCGTTCGAGGGGCGGCAGCGCGCGAGCGGTGGTGATCTGGTCGAAGTGGTACTTCGCCCCGGTCATCTCGACCATACCCATGTCGCGGTCGAAGCCGATGCGCTCGGCCATGGGCGAAACGCCGGGCAGGCCCCGGAGCGAAGCGAACTTGCCGGAGGTCGTGGCTGCGCCGTTCGACAGGATCGGTTCCTGCGGATGACCCATGACCAGCGCACCGAGCGATTTCGCATAGATCAGCGCGCGGCTCAGCACCTTGGTGTCCGCCACCACGCTGTCGCAGTCAGTGAATGCGATGGCACCCGCGTCAAGGAGGAACCCGATCTCCGTCATCTCCCGCCCCTCGCGGCCCTTGGTCAGCGCCGCCATGTGACGGATGCGGACCGGAGAGGCCTCGGCCGCGCGGCGGGTGACGAATTCAAGCGTCTCGGGCGTGTCGATTGCTGGATGCGTGTCGGGCCGGGCGATGATCGTGGTGACGCCTCCCGCGGCGGCGGCGAGGCTGGCGGAGCGGAAGCTCTCCTTGTGCCGCTCGCCCGGCTCGCCGACCTTAACGCCCAGATCGACGATGCCGGGGGCAAGACACTTGCCGCCGCAGTCGATGACCGTCGTGCCTTTTGGCGGGTTCACATCGCCGACCGCAGCAATGGCATCGTTCTCGACGAGGAGACTGCCGATGGTTTCGGTCAGAGCCTCTGGGTCGATGAGAAGGGCATTTGTGAGGAGAAATGTCATGCGGTTCCGTTCTGGATCTTTCGCATCAGCTCGTAAACCTGCTTCGCGTCCGCGATGTAATCGAAGCCGATCCGGATCCGCTCACGGCTGTCCTCGTATTCGTGCAGTTCGTCTGCGAACAGAACGCTAGCAGGGGCCTCGCCGCGCAGCTCTAAGTCTGTTGCGCCGGTGATCATGTGCGACGTCACGCTGCGCGCGCCCAACTTTGTCATTGCGATAAGGGCGCGGCGGTTGGTCAGCGCATATCGGGTCCTCCGGCGGTCAATTGCGTCTGCGAGGTAAACGCCCGCCACCATGTATAGACCGCCCAGAAAGAAAACTGATGCCAGCGTCCAATGGACGACCGACAGCAAGTCGAACCCCAAAGCTCGGCCGCGAATAAGTTCGAAGAGGCCAACGCCGAGAAATACGAGCCCGAAAGCCGATACCACCCAGTATTGCGGCAAGAAGCGGATCGATGCATTCGGCCGCCCGTGCCAAAGGAGGCGCTCGCCATCGGCAAGGTCCGCGTCCCAACCGGCTGGTTCGCTTGTTTCGCTCACACCATTACACCCGCTGCCTGCCGCCCGCGCTCGGCCCGGAGGTTCCGTGCAAGAAGATCCATGCAGGCCATGCGCACGGCCACGCCCATCTCGACCTGGTCCTGAATGACCGAGCGGTTGATGTCGTCCGCGATCTCCCCGTCGATCTCGACGCCCCGGTTCATTGGCCCGGGATGCATGACGATGGCGTCCGCCTTCGCTGCCGCCAGTTTCTCGGCGTCGAGCCCGTAACGGTGATAATACTCCCGCTCGGAGGGGATGAACCCACCGTCCATGCGCTCCTTCTGGAGGCGAAGCATCATAACCACGTCGGCGCCCTCGAGCCCCGCCTTCATGTCTTCATGGACCTCGCAACCCAACTCGGAAACGCCGGAGGGCATCAGCGTCGGCGGACCGACCAGACGGATGCGATTTTCCATCTTGCCGAGCAGAATCAGGTTCGAGCGGGCAACGCGGCTATGGGCGATGTCGCCGCAAATCGCGACTGTAAGGCGCTGGATGCGGCCCTTCGCCCTGCGGATCGTCAGTGCGTCGAGCAGCGCCTGGGTTGGATGTTCATGCCGCCCATCGCCTGCGTTCAATACCGAGCATTTGACCTTTTGCGCCAGAAGATCGACTGCGCCTGAGGCCGGGTGGCGCACGACCAAGAGATCGGGTTGCATCGCGTTTAGAGTGAGCGCCGTGTCGATCAGCGTCTCGCCCTTCTTCACCGACGAATGCTGAACGCCCATGTTCATCACGTCCGCCCCGAGTCTTTTGCCGGCCAGTTCGAACGACGCCTGGGTGCGGGTCGACGGCTCGAAAAACATGTTGATCTGGGTCATCCCCTGCAGCGCGTCGGCATGCTTGATTGTGCGCTGGTTCAGTTCGACATACTTTTCGGCCAAATCGAGAACTGCGCGAATCTCCTCCGGGGCCAGATGTTCAATCCCGAGAAGGTGACGTGCGCGGAATGTCATGAAGGTCTCCGGTCCCCGTTTCGCCCGCTTATGGCAAATGGACGCGGGCCGGGCAACGCCGAATGCGGGCGCTTGCCGAGACCTAGACTGGGGCATAGGTTGTCGCTCATGACACTGGCCCTTGCCGATCTGGATTACCACACTGCCAAGGCGTTGATTGAGTGGCAGATGGAACTTGGCGCGGACGAACCTGTGGGTGATACGCCCGTCAACCGATACGAGGCTGCGACGGAAACATCGAAGCCTGCGGACAAACCCGCCGAAGCGACACCTAGCGCCGCGAAGGTCGAGGAGGCGGATCCGGTGACGGTCGCGAAGGCCGAGGCAGCACGGGCGACGAGCCTCGAGTCGCTCGCCGAGATCCAGTCTTCGTTCGACCTTTGCGATCTCAAAAAGGGCGCGCGGAACTTTGTCTTCGCTGATGGCAATCCCGAGGCGCGCGTGATGATCATTGGCGAGGCGCCAGGGCGTGACGAGGACATCGAAGGCCGCCCGTTCGTCGGTCGCGCAGGCCAGCTTCTCGACCGCATGTTTTCCGCGATCGGACTCGCGCGGTCCGCCCACCACCCGGAAGAAGCGCTCTACATTACCAACGTGTTGCCCTGGCGGCCGCCGCAGAACCGCGATCCCGACCCGCAGGAGATCGCGATGATGCTCCCCTTCGTGAAGCGGCATGTGGAATTCGTAGATCCCGATCTCATCGTTCTCATGGGCAACACCTCCTGCGCGGCGGCCCTGGGACGGCGGGGAATTCTCAAGCTGCGCGGCAATTGGACGGAGGCCTATGGCAAGCCGGCGATGCCGATGACCCATCCGGCCTATCTGCTCAGGAACACCGCCGCGAAGCGCGAGGCCTGGGCCGACCTGCTGGAGATCCGAGCGAGATTGAACGAGCTGAAATGAGCCGCATCGACGAAAGCAAAACCTTTATCCCGGTCCGCATCGCGGTTCTCACCGTTTCGGACACGCGGAGTCTGGCCGAGGACAAGTCGGGCGATACTCTTGCCGCGCGCGTGACTGGTGCTGGGCACATCCTGGCGGATCGGAAGATCGTGCCGGACGAACGCGCCGCCATCGTCGACCAGCTTCGCACCTGGGTCGCGGACGCGGCAGTCGACGTGATCCTGACGACCGGTGGCACCGGGCTGACGGGGCGCGACGTCACGGTCGAGGCCCATCGCGAGGTCTACGAAAAGGAAATCGAGGCCTTCGGAACCGTCTTCACCATCGTCTCGATGCAGAAGATCGGAACCAGCGCGGTGCAGTCTCGCGCTTGTGGCGGAGTCGCGGCCGGGACCTACCTCTTTGCGCTGCCCGGAAGCCCCGGCGCCTGCAAGGATGCCTGGGACGAGATTCTGAAGTGGCAGTTCGATTTTCGCCACCGCCCCTGCAATTTTGTCGAGATCATGCCCCGGCTCGACGAGAATCTGCGACGGAAGTAGTGGTGCCGCACGTTTAGGCAACGCGCTTGGACAATTTTAACCAACGGTTTAGAGTCGATGCTCGGGGGCGCAACGATCGATCGCAAATGGGATTTCTGACTCGAAGTCTCTTGGGTCTGTTTCTGCTGGCCGCCACCCTGGCGCTGCTGGCCGTAGGGGGCGTGACACTTCGGAACGCGATCGAGGCCGCAAATGAAGGCCCGGACTGGTCGCGCGATCCGAGCGAGCGCATCTTTTCCGCCCGTGTCCTGCGCCTTGAGCCGGCGCGGATCGCACCCGTGATGATCGCCTATGGCGAGGTGCGCAGCCGTCGCGAACTGGAACTCAGGGCTGCGGCCAGCGGCCGGATCGTCGGGCTTGCAGACGATTTTCAGGACGGTGCGGCCGTCGAGGCGGGTCAACTTCTCGTGAAAATCGACCCGGCCGACGCCCAATCCGCGCTCGACCTGGCCCGCAATGGCATGCGCGAGGCCGAGGCCGAAGAGCGCGAGGCGATCCGCGCGCTGTCGCTGGCGCGCGACGATTTGGCGGCCGCCGAAGATCAGGCGGTACTCAGAGATCGCGCGCTTCAGCGCCAGCGCGATATCGCCGACCGCGGACTTGGAACTGCGGCTGATCTGGAGACGGCCGAGCTTGCCATGTCAAACGCCGTTCAGGGTGTTCTTGCCCGCCGTAAAGCGCTTGCCGACGCCGAGGCGCGCGCCGACCGGGCGGTGACCGCGCTCGAGCGGCAGCGGCTCGCGCTGGCCGAAGCGGAACGCGGCTTGACCGATACCGAGCTGCGCGCCGGGTTTTCCGGTGTGCTGTCAGGCGTGGCCGCCGTGGCGGGCGGCCTGGTTTCGACCAATGAAAAACTTGGTGAACTCATTGACCCCGACGCGCTTGAGGTGTCGTTTCGCGTCTCCACCACGCAGTACGCGCGCCTGATCGACCGAGACGGGCGTCTCAATGCCCTGCCGCTCGTCGCGACGCTGGACGTACTCGGCGCAACGCTTGAGGCGGAAGGGCGTCTTGCGCGAGTCAGCGCGGCAGTCGGCGAAGGCACGAGCGGCAGGCTCATCTTCGCCAGGCTCGAAAACGCGCCGGGGTTCCGTCCCGGCGATTTCGTCACCGTTCGCATCGCCGAGCCGGCGCTGGATGACGTCGCGGTCGTGCCGGGGCGCGCGATCGGTTCGGACGGCACCGTTCTTGTGCTTGATGCCGAAGACCGACTTGAGACCCATCCGGTTGATCTTTTGCGCCGACAGGGCGACGACGCAATCATCCGCGTGGGTGCGCTTGCGGGGCGCGAAATCGTGGCGGAACGCACGACCCTCCTTGGCGCCGGCATCCTCGTCCGACCGTTGAGCGATGCCGGCGCGAGCGAAGCGAACGACCGCAGTGCCGAAAACGTGCCGCTTGTCGACTTGACGCCCGAGCGCCGCGCGGCGCTGATCGCCTTTGTCGAGAACGCTTCCGACATGGCTGAGGCCGCAAAGGCGCGTGTCTTGGCGCGCCTGCGCGAAGATAGGGTTCCAGCTGAGATCGTGGCTCGCATCGAAGCGCGGATGGGGGGCTGACGATGTCAGCGCCACGCGAGCGTTTTGGCGCAGTGGGCGGAATGCTCTCGTACTTCACTCATCACGCCACGGCCGCCAATCTGGTGCTCGTGGTCCTCCTCATGGCGGGCCTCGCGGCGCTGCCCCGTATGCGGGCGCAATACTTTCCCGACGTCGTCCGACCCGAAATCTCGGTGGCCGTCCAGTGGGACGGTGCGGGTGCGGAAGACATCGACCGCGGTATCATCGAGCTGATCGAGCCCGGCTTGATTTCGGTGGAAGGCGTCGAGGAAATCCATTCCACGGCGCGGGATGGCCTCGCCTCTTTCTCCCTCGATTTCGAGCCCGACTGGGACATGTCGCGCGCGGTCGATGAAGTGGAGGCCGCCGTGGCGGCCGTCACAAACCTGCCCGAGGATGCCGAACAGCCTACTGTCCGCCGTGCGGCCTGGCGCGATCGCGTCACCGACATCGTCATCACCGGACCGATCGAGCGCGCCCAACTCACCGTGCTGTCCGACGAAATGCTCGCGAGGCTCTACCGTGTGGGCGTGACCCGCGCCTCGATCCAAAGCGCCGGCAGCTCCGAGATTTCTGTCGAGATTCCGATGATCGAACTGATGCGGCACGACCTGACGCTGTCAGACATTGCGGCACGGATCGGGGCCGAGGCGCAGGCCGATCCCGCGGGCGAGGTCGGCGATGGCTCGGCTCGCCTGCGCACCGGAAGCGACAAGCGGTCACCCGAGTCGCTGGCCGGCATCGCGCTTCGTTCCGATGCCGATGGCGGCACCCTGACACTGGGCGAAGTGGCGCGGATAACCCGGGTGGGCGCCGAGGCGCGGCGCGCCAACTTCGTCGGTGACGACCCTGCGATGGTGGTGCGCGTCGAACGCTCTGCCGACGGCGACGCCATCGCGATCCAGCGGCTGGTCGAGCAGGTGGTGGACGAAATGCGCCCGACCCTACCGGCAGGGGTCACGATCGATCTTATCCGGGTGCGGTCAAGTGACATCATTGCTCGGCTCAACATCCTTCTCGACAATGGCGTGACCGGCCTGATCCTCGTCGTTACGCTGCTCTTCCTGTTCCTCAATGCACGGACCGCTTTCTGGGTGGCCGCCGGCATTCCCGTCGCGATGCTCACGGCAATTGCGCTGATGCACGCCTTCGGGCTCACGCTCAACATGATCTCGATCTTCGCGCTCATCCTGACGCTCGGGATCGTGGTCGACGACGCGATCGTGATCGGCGAGCACACCGATTTCAGGGTTCGAAGGCTTGGCGAGGCGCCGTTCACCGCGGCCGAGACAGCGGTGCGGCGCATGGCGGCGCCGGTCTTTTCTTCAACCATCACGACGGTGATCGCTTTCCTTGGACTCACTGCCGTGAGTGGTCGGTTCGGAGACCTGATCCAGCACATCCCCATCACCGTTAGCCTCGTTCTGCTCGCCTCGCTGATGGAGGTGTTCATCATCCTGCCCAATCACATGGCCCACGCGCTCTCAAAGGCGGGGCGTGGTCATTGGTATGATGCGCCGAGCCGGTTCATGAACCGCGGACTCGCCTGGGTGCGCGAGCGCCTGTTCCGGCCGCTGACGCGACTTGTTATCACAGCGCGCTACCCTGTGCTCGCTGCGGCCTTCGCGCTTCTGGCTTTCGAGGCAGGTCAGTTCATCCGGGGCGACGTGCCATGGAGGTTCTTCAACGCGCCAGAACGCGGCACCATCAACGGCAACTTTGCCATGCTCGCCGGAGCGGACCGGGACGACTCGGCGAAGATGCTTCAGGACGTGCAGCGGGCGGTTCGCAACGTTGCCGCGAAATACGAGGCCGAACATGGCGGGCCAGCTCTCTCCTATGTCATCGGAGAGATTGGCGGCAACGGTTGGCCACCGCTTGCCAGCGCCGCGAACAAGGATGCGGACCTCTTGGGCTCTGTCTCGATCGAGCTGACCGACCCCGATCTCAGGGTCTGGACGGCCACCCAGTTCATCGCCGATCTGCAGGAGGCAGTGCCTGCGAACCCGTTCCTCGAGGAATTGTCGTTCCGTAGTTGGCGTCACGGACCTGGCGCAGAGTCGCTCGAGGTGCAGCTTACTGGCGCGAATACGGCCACGCTCAAAGCCGCCGCCGAAGCGGTCAAGCTTGCGCTAGCTCCCTTCCCCGAGGTTTCAGGCCTTGAGGATAGCCTGCCTTACGACAAGGACGAGTTGATCGTGGAACTGACGCCGCAGGGCCGTGCGCTGGGCTTCACGGTCGAAGGGCTGAGCCGCGATCTTCGTAACCGGCTTAGCGGGATCGAGGCGGCGAGCTTTGCCGACGGCACTCGAACGATGAAGGTGCAGGTCGGTCTTCCGGAGGAGGAGCTGACATCGGATTTCCTCGATCGCACTCAACTGATGACCGCATCCGGCGACTACGTCCCCCTGTCCGACATCGTTTCAGTCACAACAAGGACCGGATTCTCGACGATCCGGCGCGAGAACGGGCAGCGTGTTGTGTCGGTAACAGGTGAGTTGGCCGAGGACGACCCCGAGCGCGCCACAGAGATCATGCGAGCGCTCGACACCGAGATCCTGCCACGAATTGCCCAGGATTTCGGCATCGCCTATGAGCTTGCCGGCCTTAGCGAACAGGAGGATCAATTCCTGAGCGATGCGCTCATCGGGCTACTGGCCGCGCTCGCCGGCATCTATGCAGTCCTGGCCTGGATATTCTCAAGCTGGACCCGACCGATCGTCGTGATGGCGGTGATCCCTCTCGGCCTGATTGGCGCGATCCACGGGCACGCGGCGTGGGATTTGCCGATGTCGATGTTCTCGGTCGTTGGGCTGATAGGCATGTCGGGCATTATCATCAATGACGCGATCGTGCTTATCACGACGGTGGACGAATACGCGCGCTCGCGCGCCTTCGTGCCCGCCATCGTCGATGCGGTTGCAGATCGTTTGCGCCCGGTCATGCTGACCACGGCCACGACCGTCCTAGGCCTAACGCCGCTGATCTACGAGACGTCGCGCCAGGCGCAATTCCTGAAACCCACGGTCATCACTTTGTGCTATGGGCTAGGTTTCGGCATGGTTCTCGTCCTGATCGCGGTTCCCGCGGTCCTCGTCGTCCAGAAGGACGTGCAGCGACTTGTCGGGGCATTGCGCCGCGCAGCGCGGTCAGGCTCGCCGCTTCGGCCGCTGGTCGCGATTGCTGCGGCGCTCGTGACAGCTGCCGGCGCCTTCATCCTCGGTCCAGCGCTGATGGCGGGCAATGGCGTCTCCGGGGCACTGGGCCAGTTTCTTGGCGCTGCGGCGGTTCTGATCATCCTGGCTTGGCTTGTTGGCCTTTGGCGGCTCAAACGCGCGAATGGCGCTGTCCGGGCCTAACCTTCACAGCCCTGATGCTCAACGACCCGGCCGGTTCCGCCAAACACGGTTATGCGGACCGACGACCGGTCGAGCGCGAAGGGCTGCGCATTCGGCGGCACGAGATCGGCGACCGCGCTAAGCTCGTCTCCGTCGCGGTGCGTGTCCGCGCTCGAAATCCAAACGTTCCGGTCGGCAAGCTCGATCACCGCAAATTCCTCTGGCCCGATCGGCGGCATCGTCAGCCCGGCCGTAAGGCGCAGGCCGTCGCCGATTGGTTCTGCCGCGCAACGCACGGACGTGATGCCCGCCTCGTCGGACCTTTCTGGCTGTAGCGCCAAGGCAGCGCGGATCATTGGATCGATCGTCGCGTTGCGATCGGGCTCGGTCGCGACATCGACGCTGACTGGTACGCAGATCTCCTCGCAGACGCCCAGGTCGATCTGGGCCTCGAGGTGAATTGGCGCATCTGGGTCGGCGGGGCGCACTTCGATCGGCAGCACGAGTTCGTCACTATAGCCAATCGTACGCATCCCATTGAGCTCGAACACCTCCGGAATCGGCCAGTGGTACGCAACCCCCCCGACATTGTCCGAGCCGCCCCAGTCGAAATTCGGCGGAAAACCCGCTTCGCCGGGTGCGCGCCAGTAGGTTTTCCAGCCAGGTGCGAGACGCAGATGAAGCGCCGTCATCTGGCTGCCCGACTCTGTCCGCCAGCCGCCGCGCAGCTCGGCTTCGATCATATTGGCGGGCATGTCCTGCGCTGCCGCGGCGGCGACTGCCGCAAGGTTGAACCCCAAGGCAAGCGACGCGAGGAGAGGCGGATTCTTTATCATGCGTGTCAAACTAAGCGCGATCCTGCCGAAGAAAAGCCACAACCGCGCGCATCACGAAGAGTTTTATTCGGCGCCTCCCTTGTTTCCTTGCCCGTCTGGCGCGATCTTTAAGAAGGAGGGCCGGCATGAACTTAAGCGGCAAGCTTTTGATAGCGATGCCCGGTATGGGCGATCCGCGTTTCGAGCACAGCGTCGTCTTCCTTTGCGCGCATTCCGATGATGGGGCGATGGGGCTGATCGTGAACAAGCCGGCGCGTGATCTTTCCTTCGATGATCTCCAGGAACAGCTCGGTATCGCCCGGAGCGACAAGGGACGGCCGATTCGGGTCCATTTTGGCGGCCCGGTCGAGCATTCGCGCGGCTTCGTCCTCCATTCCACCGATTACGGCGGCGAGGGAACGACCCTGAAGGTCGACGACAACTTCGGCATGACCGCGACTCTCGATATCCTCGAGGCGATCGCGCAGGGGCGTGGCCCGGAATCGTCGCTTCTCGCGCTCGGCTACGCGGGTTGGGGGCCTGGCCAGCTTGAAAGCGAGATCCTGCGGAACGGGTGGCTGACCTGCGACGCCAAACCCGATCTGGTGTTCTCTGAAAGCAACGACACGAAATGGGAGCGCGCGCTGAAGACGCTCGGCGTCGATCCCGTGACCTTATCCGCAAAGGCCGGACGAGCCTGAGCAACTCGTCCGTAGGTCATACTGGCCGCAGCGACCTCAGCTTCAGTTCCGATCCGAGGACCGTGGCGCAGCCGCGCGGCGCAGACGGTCATTGATGGCCCGGCCAAGTCCGGATTCCGGAATGGGCGACACGGCGATCCGTCCTTCGGCGCGCCTGTCAGCCTCGCGCAGATAGTGAAATAGGTTTGCCGCCGCTTCGACGAGATCGCCGGTCTCGGAGAGATTCAGGTCGGCCGCCGCCGCACCCGCGCCGAAGCCGAGCCAGAACTCATCCGGCTCCGGTGCTTGCGCCCTCAGCCTGAGCGTGGCGTCGGGCGCGTAGTGGGAGGCAAGCTGGCCGGGCGCGACCGGCCGTGCCGCGTTAGACACGACCTCGAGCTTGTGGCCGAGGCATTCTTCGAGCACTTCGGCCGGAATGCCACCGGGGCGCAGAAGCCGGGCCGCTCCGTCCGTCAACCCGAGGATCGTCGATTCCACGCCGACTTCGCACGGTCCGGCATCGACGACAGCCGCGATGCGACCGGATAATCCGGCCAGCACATGCTCGGCCCGCGTCGGGCTCACCCGGCCGGACGGATTTGCCGAGGGCGCGGCGACCGGGCCGCCGAAGGCGCGCAGCAGATCACGCGCCAAAGGATGAGCGGGCAGACGAAGGGCCACAGACGGCAGGTCGGCGGTGACGAGCGGCGAGAGCGCCGAAGCCGTGCGTAGCGGCAGAACCAGTGTCAGCGGTCCCGGCCAGAAGGCCGAGGCGACACGCTCCGCCAGCGGGTCAAGAACCGCGATCTGCAGCGCGTCCTCCATATCGGCGACATGTACGATAAGCGGATTGAAGCGTGGCCGGTCCTTGGCCTCGAATATCCCCGCGACCGCATGATCGGTGCGCGCGTCAGCGCCGAGGCCGTAAACCGTTTCGGTCGGGAACGCGACCAGCCCGCCCGCCCGCAGCAGGGTAACCGCGCGCGAAATACCTTCGGGCGTAGGGGCGAGGGTTTCGGTCATATCGTTGCGTTTCCGTGACGCAGCGTTCGGGTTGAAGGGCTCTGACCTTGCGGCGATCATGTTCTTAGCAAAATGCACATACGCGCCCCGGGCCCACTTGCCAAGGTGCGGTTCACGGAGACCGAGATGCCATTTCGCGCGCCCTTATCCGATATCCGCTTCATACTCGGCAAGGTCGTTCCGCTCGCCCCGGTCGCCGAAACAGAGCTATTCGCCGAGGCAACCGCTGATCTGGCCGAGGCCGTGCTCGGCGAGGCTGCGAAGCTTTGCGACGAAGTGCTTGCGCCAGTGAACCGGGCCGGGGATATGACCTCGGCGCGGCTGGAGAACGGCGTCGTTCGCACTTCCCCCGGCTTCGCCGAAGCCTATCGCGCGATTGCCGAAGGCGGTTGGGTCGCGGTATCGGCGCCGGTCGCGTCCGGCGGCATGGGGCTGCCGCAGGCGCTGAACATGGCGATCCACGACATGATGTCGGGCGCGTGTCTTTCGCTGCAGCTCAACCCACTTCTGACACAGGGGCAGATCGAAGCGCTTGATCACCACGCGAGCGACGACATCAAGGCACTCTACCTCCCCAAGCTGATTTCCGGCGACTGGTCGGGCACAATGAACCTGACCGAGCCACAGGCGGGCAGCGACGTCGGTGCGCTGCGCACAAAGGCCGAACCGAATGGCGACGGTACGTACACGATCACGGGCCAGAAGATCTTCATCAGTTGGGGCGACAGCGATATCACTAAAAACGTTTGCCATCTGGTTCTGGCGCGGTTGCCGGGAGCGGTTGAGGGAACGAAGGGGATAAGCCTCTTTCTCGTGCCAAAGCTCCTTCCTGACGATGACGGCCAGCCGGGTGCGCGGAACGGCGTGAGGGTCGTCAGTCTCGAGCATAAGCTGGGCCTGCATGGCTCACCGACCTGCGTCATGGAATACGACGGCGCGACGGGCTGGCTTATCGGCGAGGAGAACAGGGGTATGGCGGCGATGTTCACCATGATGAACAACGCCCGGCTCGGCGTGGCCATGCAGGGGATCGGCGTGGCCGAAGCCGCCTGCCAGATGGCCGTCGAATTCGCGCAGGACCGGCGGCAGATGGGCGTCATCGCCGATCATCCCGACGTGCGGCGCATGTTGGCCACGATGCGCGCCGAGGTTTTCGCCGCGCGCTCCATCGCGCTAGCCTGTGCGGTGGCGGGCGATATGGCCACTGCAACCGGCGATCGGGACTGGGCGGCGCGCGCGGCGTTCCTCACGCCCATCGCGAAGTCCTACGGCACCCAGACCGGAATGGACGTCAGCGAAATGGCGATGCAAGTCCATGGCGGCATGGGATACATCGAGGAGACAGGTGTCGCCCAGTTCTACCGTGACGTTCGCGTGACGGCAATTTACGAGGGTACCAACGGAATTCAGGCCATGGACCTCGTAGGTCGCAAGCTATCCGACGACGGCGAAGCTGCCTACCGGCTGCTGGAGGAGATCGAGACCGGCGCGGAAGTGGCACGCGTGACGTTGCCTGATCTCGCCGAGGACGTCTGGGCTGCAGCGGAAACGCTGCGAGAGTCGACAGAGTGGATGGTGACGCAGGAAATGCCGGATCGGTGCGCGGGGGCCGCGCCTTATCTGTCCGCCTTCGCTCTCGTGCTCGGGGCGCACTACCACCTGCGCGCTGCGCTGGCCGAAGGCGGCACGGGCGCGCGCGCAAATCTCGCGCGGTTCCATATCCGGCGGCTCTTGCCGCAATACACCGCCCATCTCACGGCGGCGCGCGATGGGGCCAACGGCGTCATGGCACTGTCTCCAGAGGCGCTTGCGTCGTGATGGACGCGGCTCCTGGTGATGCGGCAATCCGCTTCCCATTCGGGCCCCCACCTGCGCCGGGCGAGGCGTACCAGATTGCCGAAGGCGTCTTGTGGCTTCGGCTGCCTCTGCCAATGGCGCTCGATCATGTTAATGTCTACGCCTTCGACGAAGGTGACAGCTGGACACTCGTCGATACCGGTCTGAACGCACGGCGCACTCGCGCGGTGCTCGAGGCGGGGCTTGCCGGCCCCCTGGCCGGAAAGCCGGTCTCGCGGGTCGTGGTGACGCACTACCATCCCGATCACGTTGGTCTTGCCGGCTGGTTCCAGGACCGCGGCGCTGAACTTGTGACGACCCGGACGAGTTGGCTCTTCGCCCGCATGCTCACCCTCGACGAACAAGAGCGGCCGCTGCCCGAGACGCTCGCCTTCTGGCGCGCGGCGGGGATGGAGCCGTCGCTTTTCATCCGCCGGGCGGAGGAGCGGCCATTCAACTTTGCTGATGCGGTCGCTCCGCTGCCGCTGGGCTACACGCGGATCCGCGACGGCCAGAGCCTCCACATGGGCGGGCGGCACTGGATTGTGAGGACCGGGGATGGGCACGCGCCGGAACACGCCACCTTGTGGGAGAAGGGCGGTCGCCTGGTCGTTGGTGGCGACCAGTTTCTGCCCGGAATTTCGGCCAATCTGGGGGTCTATGCGACTGAGCCGATGGCCGATCCGGTGTCGGACTGGCTGGAAAGCTGCGCGCGCTTCCGCCCCTATGCGCACGACGATCACCTCGTCCTGCCGGGCCACAAGCTGCCCTACACGGGTCTGCCGCTGCGGCTGTCGCAGATGGAAGAAAACCACATCAGCGCGCTCGCGCGGCTCGAGGCGCACCTCGCGAACGCGCCGCAAACGGCGGCCGAGTGCTTTCCGCCGCTCTTCAAGCGTGCGATCGGCGAGGGTGAATACGGTCTTGCCTTGGTTGAAGCCGTCGCACATCTGAACCATCTTCTCCTGAAGGATCGCGTGACGCGCGAGCGACGAGAGGATGGAGCGTGGCTGTGGCGGACAAAGAACTAACGGATCAGATTCAGACCTCGGCCGAGGCAATGGAGGCAACTGTGCTGCCCTGCGCGCGCGTAGTGCATACGAGCAAAGACGCACCACGCACAGCCGAAATGGAGCCGCTGCCGGAATGCGTCGCCGCGCAGCCCATCGCAGCCAAGAGCCCCGCGCAGTGGGCCTATGAGCGGCTCATTCTCTACATCAAGAACTTCGAAGGCCAGCTCGACAACGAACATGAGGTGGCAATGGGCTTCACCGCTGGCGGCGCAGGTGTCCTGAAGATTGAGGGGATCGGCTATTTCGACCCCGACATCGTGACCTTCTACGGCCAGGACGACGGTGGCGCGCGCACGCAGCTGATCCAGCATGTCAGTCAGCTGAGCGTCATGCTGCGCGCAATGCCCAAGGCTCCCGAAGAGGAAGAGCCGCGCCGTATCGGGTTCCGACTTGCTGCGGATCTGGAGAAGAAGTAACGGTCCCGCGAGAGAGGCCTTCATGGGTCGTGACACTTCAGGCTGAATCGGCTATGCGAAGCGAAACGCCAATCCGGGAGCAATGAGATGGCCGAACACGAGCACGGCACAATGGACACCAAAGATCATGAAAAGACCTTCGAAGGCTTCATCCGCATGGTGACGTGGGGCGCAGTCATTTCGATCGCCGTGCTGATCTTTCTCGCTCTCGCCAACGCCTGACTCCGCAGAATCGGAATAGCGCCATGAAAAGGCTTGGTCTGAGCCTCGTCGTGACACTCACGCTCGCAGGCTGCGGGGCAGAACGTGTCTGGGCGCCCGACGAAGCCGTCGCGCGCGCCCGCTATGTCAGCGGTGAGTCGCCGTCGATCACTCTCTACACGGTCGAACGCAGGGACAACGGAACGGGCGAGCACTCGGGTCTGATGATCGACGGCAGCCAGCGCGTTATGTTCGACCCGGCGGGCACCTGGCACCATCCATGGGTGCCAGAGCGCAATGATCTGCACTACGGCATCACCGAGCAGATGCGGAAGTTTTACATCGACTACCACGCGCGCGAGACCTACGACGTCATCGAGTACAAGATTCCGGTCAGCCCCGAGGTGGCAGAGCTAGCAATCCGGCGGGCAGAGTCTTACGGCGCAGTCAACAAGGCGTTCTGCGGCGTGTCGGTGAGCCATGTGCTCAAGGATCTGCCGGGCTTCGAAGATGTGCCGCGCACATTCTTTCCGAACCGCATCACGAAGGCGATCGCGGACAAGCCCGGCGTGACGAGGCGCGTTCACCAGGACGGTGACCCCGACAATAACCACGGGGTGCTGCTCGTTCAGAAGGACGCCGTCATCGCCCCACCGAACGTCAAATAGCGCTCAGTCGAAAATCCCAGTTACCCGTCCGAGCAGCATGAAGGCGCGGGCGGTGCGGGTTTCGGTCAATTCGACGATCTCGGCGTCCGTGGCGTTCTTCTCGAACTCAGAAAACGTTTTGTCGAACTGACGCAAGAAGTGGTGCGCGGTGTCGCGGAAGATCGTGTCCTGGCGCATCCGGGCCGCCGTCAGGGCCAGGCTCGACCGGTCGCGGACGCCGCCAAGCGCGCCGAATTGGCGGCCACGTTCGCCTTGCGCAAAGCGACGCCACAGCTCGGGCCGCGCGCGGTCGGGGCGCAGGTCGTCCATGTAGATGCCGTCTTGGCTCAGAAGCGTTAGCGCATCCTGGGCAGCACGTATCAACTTGGCGAGCGCCCGGTCATTGAGCGCGCGCCGCAGCGCCCGGAAGCCTTCTGTGTCATTGGCGTTGTCTGGAAAGTTGAGTGCCCGAATGAAATCCGCGATCGAAACCGGCTGAGCCAGCGCCTCTGCGGGCGTTCCGAGGGCGAGCGCGGGCTGCTCCTCCTCTGGGTCGGCCGGTTTAGGCGCGGCGAGTGCGGCTTTTCGGTCGGCCGAGGGCTGAACGTGCCCGGTATCGCGGCTCGTCGTAAAGGTGACGATCGCATTTTCGGTCTGTCGTGCCGAGGCGGCGATTTCGTCCAGGCGCTTTTCGACCGTGATCTTGTTCAGTCCGGCCTGGGCCTGACTGACGTAGGCGTAGCGCATCGCGTCGATGGCCGATTGCAGGCGCTCGGTCTCTGACCTCACCGCCCGCGCGGTGCGCAGCGTGAGCGCAGCGATCCAAATGAGCGCGATTGGCAGGAAGATCGCTACGAGAACGAGAACCGAACTCAGCGCGCCGCCCGAGCCCTCTCCGTCGCCGGAAAAAAGAAAGAATCCGCCGATGAGCGCAAGCCACAAGACGCTCGCGACTCCCGCGACGACGTCCGCCGGCGCGATGGCGGGCTCTGGCGCGGGGCGCGTGTACATGCCGAATTCGGCGCGTGTTTCGCTGACGGGTGCGGCCTCGGGTTGATCTGGCATCTTTCGGCCCTCCGCGCCGGCGTCAGACGTAGCGAATGCTCAGCACTTCATAGCTCTTCTCGCCGCCCGGCGTGCGGACCTCGACGCTGTCGCCCTCGTCCTTGCCGATCAGCGCGCGCGCAAGGGGCGACTTGATGTTCAGGAGGCCGCGCTCAATGTCGGCCTCGGCCTCGCCTACGATCTGGTAAGTCCGTTCTTCGTCCGTATCCTCATCGACAAGCGTTACGGTCGCGCCAAACTTGATCGCGCCAGACAGCTTCGTCGCGTCGATCACGTCGGCGCGCGAAATCATCGCCTCGATTTCCTTGATTCGGCCCTCGATAAAGCTCTGCCTCTCGCGTGCGGCGTGGTATTCGGCGTTTTCCGACAGGTCACCGTGTTCGCGCGCTTCGGCAATAGCCCTGATCACGGCGGGGCGTTCGACCGATTTCAGGGTCTTGAGCTCATTGTCGAGCGCGGCATGGCCCGCGCGCGTCATCGGTATTTTATCCATTTTCGCCCGTCGATTAACTGTGGCCCAAAAAATGCCCGGATTGTGCGCGACACAAGGCTGTAAACCCGGGAAGCGCCCGCAAAGTCAAGGGGCGCGAACGGCTTACGTGTGCTGGCAGCGGAAAAACGCGATGCGGAAAACGAGGCGGTGATTTGAAGATCTTTTTTCGGGTCGTCGTTCTGTATCTGGTGGTGACCGTCATCGTTATGGTCATGACCCGCCCGGTGACGTCCGAGCTGCTTTTCGAGGCAATTGCCGCGACGATCACGTTCTTCACGCTCTTCTCGCGCGCATCAATGTGGTTGCTGCCTTTGTTCGCCGGCGTGGTTGTAATGGTCGGCTGGCGGCGGTTTCTGGCCGGCGCGCACCTGATCGGCTACGCGGTATTCGGCTCAGTTCTGCTTCAGGTCGCGTTCTCTTTCCTGAAATGCACAATCCCTCTCATCGTGCCCTTCTACGCTGACCCACCTCTGGCCGATTTCGACAAGTGGTTGCACGGGGGCGTTGACCCCTGGATATATGTGCACGACTGGGCGAAGGCACTGCCCATCCATGAACTTCTGCCAGCCTACCTCGTGGTTTGGGCCGTGCCGGCGATCGCGATGGCGCTGATTATCACGGTGTCGGATCGCGATGCGGAACGCACGGCGCGCTTCATAGTGCTCTATGTCACCTGCTGGTTCGTGCTTGGCAATGTGCTCGCGGTGGCCGGCTCTTCGGTCGGCCCGGTCTTCTATGATGCGCTGCTTGGCGGTGACCGTTTCGCAGCGCTTCACACCGCGCTCGAAGAAAGCGGCGTGAAAGATACGCGCATCGGTCTGGTGCAGCACTATCTCTGGGCTGGCTATGCCGAACAGGGGATCGCGTTCGGTTCGGGGATCTCCGCCTTTCCGAGTGTCCATGTCGGCATCGCGACAATAACCGCACTCTATCTTGCCGAACGGAACCGCTGGCTGGCCATCCCGGGCTTTGCGTTCCTCGCCATCATTCTCCTGCTGTCGGTCTATACCGGCTATCACTACGCGGTGGACGGTTACTTCTCGATACTATTCATCTTCGGGCTTTGGGCCGTGCTGCGCCGCATGCGCCTGACCGAAGCGTCAATACCGTTCTTTGGGCTGCTCGCGAAACGCGACGGGCCCGCGCAGCGGACGGCTTAGTTTCATATATCTGCACTTTTGGTGTGCCCGACCGCTACGGGCACCGCTCATCTCTGGCACCGGCACGCCCGTGTCGCGAGATGCGCTGGGTCATTGTTGCGTCCGGTCGTCCAGTAAGCTAACGATCCTGCGCGTTGCAGCGGAGTGCCCGCGACGCGCGGCGAAAGGGAGAGATCATGGCCGAGATCGAACGGGAATCGATGGAATATGACGTTGTGATCGTCGGTGCCGGGCCCGCGGGTCTCTCGGCCGCGATCCGGCTTAAGCAGCTCGACGCCGACCTGAACGTGGTCGTACTCGAGAAGGGCTCCGAAGTCGGTGCGCATATCCTGTCGGGTGCGGTTCTCGACCCCTGCGGTTTGGATGCGCTCATTCCCGACTGGAAGGAAAAGGGCGCCCCGATCTCGGTCGAGGTCAGCCGAGACAACTTCTATGTCCTGGGCGAGGCTGGCAAGGTCCGCATTCCGAACTGGCCGATGCCGCCGCTCATGTCGAACCACGGCAAGTACATCGTCTCGATGGGCAACGTCTGCCGCTGGATGGCCGAACAGGCCGAGGCACTGGGCGTCGAGGTTTTTCCCGGTATGGCCTGTTCGCAACTGGTCTACGGCGAAAGCGGAGAGGTGACGGGCGTCGTCGCTGGCGAGATGGGACTTTCGTCGGACGGCACGCCGGGACCGAACTACGAACCCGGCATGGAACTGCACGGCAAGTACGTGCTCCTCGGCGAGGGCGTGCGTGGATCGCTCTCCAAGGAAGTCATGGCCCGATACGACCTTTCCAATGGCCATTGCCCGCAGAAATTCGGCCTCGGAATGAAGGAGATCTGGGAGATCGACCCCGCCAAGCACAAGGAGGGTACGGTCACCCACACGATGGGATGGCCACTTGGCAAGAACGCTGGCGGCGGGTCGTTCATCTATCACCTCGACAACAACCAGGTCTATGTCGGATTCGTCGTTCACCTGAACTACCAGAACCCGCATCTCTATCCATACATGGAGTTCCAGCGTTTCAAGCATCACCCGATGGTCGCGGAGCTTCTGAAGGGCGGCAAGCGCGTCGCCTACGGCGCCCGCGCGATCAGCGAGGGTGGCTGGCAGTCGATCCCCAAAGTCGTCGCGCCGGGTGTCGCGCTTCTGGGCTGCTCGGCGGGTCTCGTGAACGTGCCGCGCATCAAGGGAAACCACAATGCGATGCTCTCGGGCAAGGCGGCGGCCGAGGCGGCCTACGAGGCGATCAAGGCTGGCCGGTCCGGCGACGAGTTGTCGGCCTATGAGACCGAACTGCGCGACGGCCCCGTCGGCAAGGACCTCAATCAAGTCCGCAATGTAAAGCCGATGTGGTCACGCTGGGGGATGATTCCTTCGCTGGTCCTCGGCGGCTTCGACATGTGGACGAACAATCTATTCGGCCTCTCGCTCTTCGGGACGCTGAAGCATGGTAAGTCCGACGCAGCGGCGACCGGAGAGGCGTCGAAATTCCCGAAGATCGACTACCCGAAGCCCGATGGCGTGCTGTCCTTCGACCGGCTTACGAATGTGTCCTTTTCGTTCACCAACCACGAGGAAAGTCAGCCGGCGCATCTCAAGCTCAAGGATCCATCGATTCCGATTTCGGTCAACCTGCCGAAATATGCCGAGCCTGCGCAGCGCTATTGCCCCGCCGGGGTCTACGAAGTGATCGAGGCGGACGACGGACCGCGGTTCCAGATCAACTTCCAGAACTGCGTCCACTGCAAGACCTGCGACGTCAAGGACCCGAGCCAGAATATCAACTGGACAACGCCGCAGGGCGGCGATGGGCCGAACTATCCGAACATGTGATGGAGGGCGGCCGCGCTGATGTTGCAGCCTTCGCCGAGAGCTTTCTCGGCCAACCGCTTGATGATAGGACAGAGGCCGACCTGTTCGGCGCGACCGGCTGTGACGGCGACGACGCTTTTGATTTCATCGAAGCGTTTGCCGAGCGTTTCGGCGTCGATCTTGAGGGCTATCGCTGGGATTTTCATCACGCGGACGAAGGCGCGCTTCTCAATCCCGGCTGGCCGTTCCGGGCACCACATCAGAAGGTCACGCGGATTCCGATCACGCTCGACCTGCTGAGGCAATCGGTATGCGAGGGGATCTGGCCACTCGTCTATCCGCCCATCGATCCCGTTTCCAGCCGTCCGGATGTTTGGAACGGTTTGATCGCGCTCATAGTTCTCGCTCTTGTTGGAATTGCGACGGCCGGGCTGGTTCAATTGATCATGTGACCTCTCCGGCAGAAACGGGCCTGCGGCGGGCCGGACGGCAGGACGCCGCATTGCCTTGCGCGCGCACCCGGACTAGGCTCTGCGCGAATTTCGACGGAAGGAGTCCCGCGTGACAATGCTGCGACCGCTGTCCCTCGCCCTTGCGCTGTGCGCCGGCTTGGTGCCGAGCGCGCCTGCCGTGGCGCTCGACGGAATCGCCGGACCCTATCTGGCGGGACGCCAGGCAAGCCGGTTTTCAGACTATGGCGCGGCATCGGATTATTTCCGCCGCGCCCTGATCTCGGACCCCGCCAATTCCGGTCTCCTGGAAAATGCTCTCGTCGCCGAGATTGGCCGCGGTGCCATCGACATGGCGCTGCCATTGGCCGGGCGGCTCGAGCAGTCGGGAGTAAAAAGCCAGATCGCCGATCTGGTCGTGCTCGCCGATCTCGCGCGCACGGGCGACTACGAAACCGGGCTCGTCGCGCTCGACGAGGGGCGCACCGCCGGTGCGCTCGTCGACGGGCTCTATCGTGCATGGTCTCTCGCCGGTCTAGGCCGCATGTCCGATGCCACGACGGCTTTCGACGAGGTTGCGGACGCAGCTGGAACACGTTCCTTCGGGCTTTATCACAAGGCGCTGGCGCTTGCGTCGGTGGGTGACTTCGAGGGTGCCGATCGGATCTTTTCTGGCGAGGAAGGCGGGCCGCTCCGCGCCACGCGGCGGGGCGTGGTCGCGCACGTGCAGATTCTCAGCCAGCTCGAACGGAACGACGCGGCGATCGAGTTGATCGAGAAAACCTTCGGCGAGACAGGCGATCCTGCATTCCTGGCCCTCAAGCAGGAACTCGAAGCCGGCGCGATACTCGGTTTCAGTGCGGTCAACGGCCCGATTGAAGGGATCGGTGAAGTTTTCTTCACAGTCGCCTCGGCTTTGAATGGCGAGACGTCAGACATCAACACCCTCGCCTATGCGCGGATGGCTGAATATCTTGCGCCCGGGCAGGCGGAGACGCTTCTGCTCTGCGCCGCGATCCTTGAATCGCAGGGCCAATTCGACCTGGCGACCAAGACCTTCAACCGCATCCCACGCGAGGACCCCGCCTTCGTAACGGCAGAGCTCGGCCGCGCGGATGCGCTGCTTTCCGACGGCCGTGTCGATGCGGCAATCGAGGCGCTGAGGCAACTGGCTAGGGATAACTCCGGCCGTGCCGACATCTGGTCGGCGCTTGGGGATACCTACCGTCGGAACGAGCGCTACAGCGAGGCGGCAGAGGCCTATGATCGCGCAATTTCGACCTTTTCCACCGAAGATCCGGGGCAGTGGGTGGTCTACTACACACGCGGTATCGCAAACGAGCGCATCAAGAACTGGGGCCAGGCGGAATCCGACTTCCGCAAGGCGTTGGAACTGCGCCCGGATCATCCTGCGGTGTTGAACTATCTTGGCTATTCCTATCTGGAGATGAACACCAATCTCGACGAGGCGCTCGAGATGATCGAACGCGCCGTCGCGGAGCGTCCCGATGACGGCGCGATCGTCGACAGCTTCGGCTGGGCGCTCTACCGACTGGGCCGCTACGACGAAGCTGTGGTGCAGATGGAGCAGGCGGTTGAGTTGATGCCGGAAGACGCCGTCGTCAACGATCATCTCGGCGATGTCTACTGGGCCGTCGACCGCAAGCGAGAGGCGGAGTTCCAGTGGAAGCGCGCGCTGTCCTTCGAACCGGACACCGAGGAGGAAGCGAAGCGCATCCGCCGCAAGCTCGAGATCGGCCTCGACGCGGTGCTGAAAGAGGAGGGCGCTGAGCCCTTGGCCGTCACCAAGAATGAAAATTGAGGAATTCGCGCCGGCGAAGGTCAATCTGACACTGCATGTGACCGGCAGGCGTGCCGACGGCTACCATCTTCTCGACAGCCTCGTGGTATTCGCAGGCGTCGGCGATCGGGTCACAGTCGAGGCGTCCGACGCGCTCTCCCTGACGCTCGCCGGCCCCGAAGCGGCCGGCCTCGTGGCCGATCGCGACAATCTCGTCCTGAAGGCAGCGCGTTTCTTCGACCCAGGATTTCGGGCGCGGATTACGCTGTGGAAGGCGCTGCCGGTGGCGTCGGGGATCGGCGGCGGTTCGGCCGATGCCGCCGCAACGCTCCGGGCGCTTTCTAGACTGACTGGAAGGCCGCTCCCAGCGCCTGGTGAGGCGGCCACATTGGGTGCGGACGTCCCTGCCTGCCTCCGTGGGCGGGCTCTCAGGCTGCGCGGAATCGGCGAATTACTTGAAGTTGTACCTCGGATTCCGCCTTTCGAAATCTTGCTCGTCAATCCGCGCGTCACCGTTCCGACGCCATCCGTGTTTGCCTCGCTGACGGAGCGGTGGAACCCAGCGATGAACGACGATTTGCCCGACTGGCCGGATGTGACGGCTTTCTGCGCCTGGCTCCGGCGGCACCGAAACGACCTGTCCGAGCCGGCCCGACGCGTCGCACCCGTGATCGACGACGTTCTGGCGCTGGTCCGTGAGACCGGTTGCCTGCACGCGGGCATGTCGGGCTCTGGCGCGACATGCTTCGGGCTCTACCCGGCGGATGGCTCTACGGCTGCGGCGGCAGAGGCGTTTGTGCGGTTGCGGCGCCCTGACTGGTGGAGTGCCAGCGGCGCGGTTAGCTGACGCGCGAGACGACGTAATCTGCGAGGTCGGACAACATGTCGCGCAAGTCGTGCGCCGGTAGCGACGTCAGAGAGGCGCGCGCCTTCGCAGCCCATTCAAGCGCCTCTGCGCGGGTCGCCTCCATAGCGTCGTGGCGGGCCATGATCGCCATTGCACGGTCAAGATCTCCGTCGTGCTGCTCGCCCTTTTCGATCACCCGGTGCCAGAACGCATGTTCTTTCTCGTCGGCCTCAGCGACCGCCTTGATGACCGGCAGCGTCAGTTTCCGTTCCCTGAAATCGTCGCCGACATTCTTGCCGATTTCCAGCGTCGATCCGCCATAGTCCAAAAGGTCGTCCGCGATCTGGAAGGCGATTCCCAACGCGTCGCCATAGACGTGCAGAGCCTGTACCTGGTCTTCAGGCGCGCCTGCGATGACACCGCCAACTTCGGTTGCGGCGGCGAAGAGAGCCGCCGTCTTGCCGCGAACGACCTTGAGATAGACCGCTTCATCGGTCCGCAGGTCCTGCGCCGCGGAAAGCTGCAGGACTTCACCCTCGGCAATGGTCGCGGAAGCGTTGGCGAGGATGTCGAGCACCCTCAGCGATCCCGTTTCCACCATGAGCTGGAAGGACCGCGAAAAGAGGTAGTCACCGACCAGAACCGAGGATTTGTTGTCCCACAGGAGGTTCGCCGTCGGCCGCCCGCGCCGTTGCGCGCTTTCGTCCACAACGTCGTCGTGCAGCAGCGTCGCGGTGTGGATGAACTCCACCGTCGCCGCGAGCCGGATGTGATGGTCGCCCTCGTAGCCGCAGAGCCGCGCAGTGGCGAGCGTGAGCATAGGTCTCAGCCGCTTGCCGCCGGCTTCCACCAGATGCGCAGTCACCTCGGGGATGCGCGGCGCGTGCTCCGACGCCATCCGCGTCTTGATAAGCGCGTTCACGCGCTCCATATCCGCCGTCAGGACGGCGCTTAGCCGGTCGTGCGGTTTCTGCGTGGCGGCGTCATCGAGGCTCATGTGGGTCCCGTGCTCACTCGACAAGGGCGGCGCCTTGTCATTAAGTCTTGGAATATGAAAGAGCTTCTCAGCACCACAGACCCGACGAAACTCGCCTTTGCGACAGCTCTTCTTGACGGGGAGGGTATAGCGGCCTTTCAGATGGACGTCCACATGAGCGTGCTGGAGGGCTCCCTAGGCATATTGCCGCGCAGGCTGATGGTCAGGGACGCCGATCACTTCCGCGCCCGGGCGATCCTGAAGGACAACGGCTTCGAGATTTGAAATGTTCGCCCCAGCCAATCTGAGCGACGACGGCTTTCTTGGCGGCCGGCTCAGAATCGCCCAGCCACGCCACGGCTACCGCGCCGCAGCCGATCCGGTTCTGTTGGCCGCCGCCGTGCCCGCCCGGCGGGGCGAGACGGTTCTGGAACTCGGTTGCGGTGCCGGCGTGGCGAGCCTTTGCCTGGGCGCGCGCGTCGACGGGCTGGGCCTGACAGGGCTTGAACTTCAGCCGGACTACGCCGCGCTCGCACGGTCGAACGCGATTGCGAATGAAATTGCATTCGACGTGGTCGAAGGTGATCTGGGCAGAATGCCAGCTGTTCTGCGAGGCCGGAGTTTCGACCATGTCATCGCCAACCCGCCCTATTTCCCGCGCGGCGGCGGGACCGCGGCGGATGATCGCGGGCGCGAACTCGCGCTTCGCGAGGAAACGCCTCTCTCCGTCTGGCTCGCGGCAGGGGTAAGGCGTCTGCGGCCGGGCGGCCGCCTAACCTTGATTCAGGCGGCAGAGCGTCTGCCGGATCTCCTCGCCGGGCTCGGCCCGCCAATGGGCAGTGCGGTCCTTCTTCCCATCGCACCGCGCATCGGACGCGATGCAGGCCGCGTCATCCTCCAGGCAACAAAGGGGGGACGGGCCGCTTTTCGGCTGGCCACCCCGCTCGTGCTGCATGAGGGCGCGCGGCATCTGACCGATGGCGACGATTACACGGCGCAGATCCGCGCGGTTCTGCGCGACGCGGCTGCGCTGGAATTCTAGGCTAGCTCTGTGCCCGACTTCCGCATGCCGGGAGACTGGCCCGCGGCAATGACGGTTCTGCGTGACACGACTCGATGAATGTGATGGGATCGTGACAGGTTTCACGGGAGAGGAGACACCGATGTCGCTGGGTTCGCACCTGCAGGAACTTCAAAGAAAACACCAACATCTTTCCGAGGCAGTGGAAGAGGCGCAACGCCACCCGGGCTACGATGACCTCGCCATCGCCGAGATGAAAAAGCAGAAGCTGCGAATCAAGGAAGAGATCCACCGCCTTAGCCAGAACTGAGACGCATCTGGATCCAGTGGCCGCGCGTCGTCGCGGAGATTCGCGTGTGTTCTGCTGAGACGGGGCGCACCGATATGAGGACTTGTCTTGCGACTAGTCGCAAGCGACAAGGCCGGCCAATCTGTGGGCCGGCCTTGTCGATTCAGCTTGACCGGTTTGCTCAGACGAAGAACTGGCCACCGTTAGCGGAGATCGTCGAGCCGGTGATGAAGCCCGCGTCGTCAGAGGCGAGGAACACTACGCAGCGCGCGATCTCATCGGGTTCGCCGAGGCGGCCTACCGGGATCTGCGGGATGATTCGTTCGTTCAGCACCTTTTCGTCGATGGCGCGAACCATTTCCGTCCCGATATAGCCGGGGCAGATGGCATTGACGGTGATCCCCGCGCGTGCGCCTTCCTGCGCGAGCGCCTTGGTGATGCCAAGGTCGCCGGCTTTGGCGGCGGAGTAGTTCGACTGGCCGGCCTGACCTTTTTGGCCGTTGATGGATGAGATGTTGATGACGCGGCCGAACTTGCGGTCGCGCATGCCCGACCAGATCGGATGAGTCATGTTGAAGACACCGGAGAGGTTGGTGTCGATGACCTCTTTCCACTGCTGCGGCGTCATCTTGTGGAACATCGCGTCGCGGGTGATGCCGGCGTTGTTCACGAGCACTTCGACGGGGCCAAGATCGGCTTCCACCTTCTTGATTCCCTCGGCGCAGGCGTCGTAGTCGGCGACTGACCACTTGTAGGTCGGAATCCCGGTTTCCTTGGTAAAGGCCGCCGCCGCCTCGTCATTGCCGGCAAAGTTCGCCGCAACCTTGTAGCCGGCGTCCTTCAGCGCGACGGAGATCGCAGCGCCGATGCCGCGAGACCCGCCAGTGACCAGTGCAACCTTCGACATGATTCCTCCTTCCGATTATAGCCTTGTTGAAATCCTGTTACCGAAGCGAATTCGCGGGCGCAACATTATTGCGCCCGCGAATTCGCATTTGCAGAAAATCGGGCGTCAGGCGCGTTCGAGACACATGGCCACGCCCATCCCGCCGCCGATGCAGAGCGTGGCGAGACCCTTCTTCGCGCCTGAGCGCTGCATTTCGAACAGAAGCGTGTTGAGGATGCGCGCGCCCGAGGCGCCGATCGGGTGACCAATGGCGATCGCGCCGCCGTTGACGTTTACCTTGGCCGGGTCCCAGCCCATGTCCTTGTTGACCGCGCAGGCCTGGGCAGCGAAGGCCTCGTTCGCCTCGATCAGGTCGAGATCAGCGACTTTCCAGCCGGCCTTCTCCAGCGCCTTGCGGCTTGCATGGATGGGGCCTACCCCCATGATCGCGGGGTCGAGCCCCGCTGTGGCGTACGACGCGATGCGAGCAAGCGGCTTTAGCCCGCGCTTCTCGGCCTCTTCCGTCGACATCAGCAGCACAGCCGCCGCGCCGTCGTTAAGTCCCGACGCGTTGCCAGCAGTGACCGAACCGTCCTTAGAGAAAGCGGGGCGCAGCTTCGTCATCGCGTCGAGCGTCGCGCCGTGGCGGATGTATTCGTCCTGGTCGACCACGGTATCGCCCTTGCGGGACTTGACGGTGAAGGGGACGATCTCGTCCTTGAACTTATTCGCCTTCTGCGCGGCCTCGGCTTTGTTCTGGCTCGCCACGGCGAACTCGTCCTGCTGCTCGCGGCTGATCTGCCACTTTTCGGCGACGTTCTCGGCTGTGGTGCCCATGTGATAGCCGTTGAAGGCGTCCCAGAGTCCGTCCTTGATCATCGAATCGATGAATTTCATGTCGCCCATCTTCTGTCCGGAGCGCAAATGTGCGACGTGCGGCGACAGCGACATGCTCTCTTGGCCGCCGGCGCAGATGATCGACGCATCGCCAAGTTGGATGTGCTGGGCGCCGAGCGCGACCGAACGCAGACCCGAACCGCAGACCTGATTGATCGACCAGGCCGCGCTTTCTTTCGGCAGCCCGGCATTGATGTGCGCCTGGCGCGCGGGGTTCTGACCCTGTCCTGCCGTCAGCACCTGGCCGAGAATCGTCTCCGAGACGTCCGCCTTGTCAATTCCAGCGCGCTCGATCACCGCGTCCAGGACGGCGGCGCCCAGATCGTGGGCCGGAGTGTTGGCGAAAGAACCGTTGAAGCTGCCGACGGCGGTGCGGGCGGCAGAGACGATAACGACGTTGGTCATGGCAAGGGCCCCTTTTAGATGCGCGACATCCACGCGCGGAGACCCAATCCGGGGCGCCCCTCGCGCCGCTATGCAGCATGACGTACGGGACAGTGGCCGAAAGCGCAACAGGCAGTTTGGCTTGGCGAGCGCGGAACTCCGCCGCCATCAGACGGTTGTCCAGCGCGTCAGGCGCGCTTTCGCGCCTGCGGCATCTTCCAGGGTGGTGTTACGGTCGGTGCGCCGAAATAGTAGCCCTGCATGCCGTCCATCCCGTTTTCGATGAGCCATTCTGCATCATCCGCGGTCTCGACCGATTCCGCCACCGCGAACATGTCGAACTGCCGCGCGATCGACATCAGCGCCAGTGTCAGACACTGATCGTCAGGACTATTGGCGACGCCCCGAATGAGCTGACCGTCGATCTTGATAATGTCAAAATAGAACTCCCTTAGATAGCGAAACGAGGTATAGCCCGACCCGAAATCGTCGAGCGCGAACGCGATGCCCTCGGACTGAAGTTCGGACATGAAGACCGAGACAATGTCCGGCATCAGCATCGCCGAGCTTTCGGTGATCTCAAGGATGAGCCGCTCGGCGAGCGTCGCGTCGCCCTTCAAGCCTCGCCGAAGAGTTTTCATCCAGCGCGGATAGGCGATGGAGCGTGCCGACATGTTGATCGCCAGCCTGAGGCCGGGGTCCTGCCTGAGCGATTGCAGGCCCATGTCGAGCGCGAGGCAGTCGACGATCCGCCCGAGCTCCTGCGTTTCGATCGCATCGATGAACTCGCGCGCCGGAATGATGCGGCCACTCTCGTCGAGAAGCCGGATCAAGCCTTCGTAGAAGGCCGGACAGTCGAGACTGGCTGACTGGAAGATGGGTTGGAACGCGAGGAGCACATCGCGCTTTTCGACCGCGCGCCGCACCATCGACATAGTCTCCCGATCGCGCTCGGCCACGGCAGAGGAAAGGGGGCTGTCCTGAGAGGCTTCGCGGGGGAACTGACAGAACTTGCCGCGTTGCTGCATCATGAAACTCCTCGCCGTGCGACCTCAGATTGGGCAGAAGTGCATAAGAAGTGGTAAATCCGGCAGCCCTTTCTTGGGCTATCGGGCAAGAAATGGAGGCCAGAATGAGTGAACGCTGTGATTGGTGTGGAGACGATCCGATCTATGTCGCCTATCACGACGAGGAATGGGGCGTGCCGGAACACGATCCCCGGGCGCTGTGGGAAAAGCTGATCCTAGACGGATTTCAGGCCGGGTTGAGCTGGATCACCATCCTGAGAAAGCGCGAAAACTTCCGCATCGCCTTCCAGGGCTTTCAACCGGAAATCGTGGCAAAGTGGGGTGAAGGCGATGTTGTACGTCTGCTCTCCGATACCGGCATCGTGCGGTCCCGCGCGAAGATCGAAGCGACAATCGGCAATGCGCGAGCCTATCTTGCTATCGAAGAGTCGGAGGGCTTCGCCCGGTACCTGTGGAGCTATGTCGACGGGTGCCCGCTCCAGAACCGGTTCACGTCGATGTCCGACGTACCAGCCTCGACGCCGCTGTCCGAGCAGATCTCAAAGGACCTGAAGAAGGCAGGCTTCCGCTTTTGCGGGCCGACGATCACCTACGCCTTCATGCAGGCAGTGGGCATGGTGAACGACCACCTCGTTACCTGCCCTGCGCATGACCGCGTGGCGAAGCTCGGCAGATCGCCTTAATCTCACCCGCCCGACAGGAGTGCTGCAACGATTGCCCGTGCGCTTTCGCCGTTCCACTCCGCATCGCCGGACAGGCGGGCGATCTCGCGCCCGTCGCGGTCTAGGACTACGGTCACGGGCAGACCGAACACGCCCATTCCGCGCGAAAGCTCCTGCTTTGGATCCAGTAGAATCGGCAGTCCCTGCACACCGACCTCGCTAAAAAGCCGCCTGATTGCGGGGACAGGATTGCGACCCGTGGCGATCGTCAGCACCGCGAACGTGTCTCCGCCGAAGTCGCGGTTCAGCGCGTCGAGCGCAGGTAGCTCCTTGCGGCAGGGCGCACACCAGGTCGCCCAGAAGTTCACAAGCAGGTACTTGCCCTGCCAGTCCGAAAGGCGGTGCTCGGTACCCGCCTCGTCCAGGAAGATGGTGTCCGGGACGGGCGCCGGTTCCGCAGCAAAGACGAGCTTCTTCATCGACCCCTCGCGCAGGGCTTCGAGCTCGACCGTGCCCGCCAAGGCGGCATTTGCGCCGAATGCGAGGGCCGTGTAGAGGACGGCGGAAAGAAACATGCGCATGTGAGCCTCCGGGGGCAGAATATGACCGACAAGACCCAGAACGCGATGTGGGGCGGGCGCTTCGCCGCCGGGCCGGATGCGATCATGGAGGCGATCAATGCCTCGATCGGTTTCGACAGGCGGCTCTTCGCCCAGGACATCGAAGGGTCCCGCGCCCATGCGGCGATGCTCGCCGCGACGGGCATCATAAGCGATAAAGATGCCGAGGCGATCCGGGAAGGCCTTCTCACGGTCTTGTCAGAGATCGAGACCGGAAAGTTCGCATTTTCGACCGCGCTGGAAGACATCCACATGAACGTCGAGGCGCGGCTGAAGGAGCTGATCGGCGAGCCGGCGGGGCGGCTCCACACCGCGCGCAGCCGCAACGACCAGGTCGCGACCGATTTCCGGCTCTGGGTGCGCGAGCGGTGCGACGAGGCGGTCGGCCAACTGTCGGCGTTGTGTATGGCACTTGTCGGGCAGGCGGAGGCGGGGGCGGAGTGGGTGATGCCCGGCTTCACCCATCTCCAGACAGCCCAGCCCGTCACCTGGGGCCATCACATGCTGGCCTATGTCGAGATGTTCGCCCGCGACATCGGCCGCTTCCGCGACGCCCGCGCGCGGATGAACGAATGCCCGCTCGGTGCGGCGGCACTCGCCGGCACCTCCTTCCCGATCGACCGGCACATGACGGCGGACGCGCTCGGTTTCGACAGGCCGATGGCGAATTCCCTCGACGCCGTCTCGGACCGCGACTTCGCGCTCGAGTTTCTCGCCGCCGCATCGATCACGGCCATGCACCTTTCGCGCTTCGCCGAGGAGCTGGTGATCTGGTCCTCCGCCCAGTTCCGCTTTGTCGCCTTGTCCGACCGCTTCTCCACCGGCTCCTCGATCATGCCGCAGAAGAAGAACCCCGATGCGGCCGAGCTGATCCGCGCCAAGATCGGGCGCATCTTCGGCGCCAATGTCGCGCTGATGACGGTGATGAAGGGCCTGCCGCTGGCCTATTCGAAAGACATGCAGGAGGACAAGGAACAGGTCTTCGACGCCGCCGACAACCTGACGCTGGCGCTCGCCGCGATGGAGGGCATGGTGCGCGACATGACCGCGAACCGCGACAACCTCGAATGCGCCGCCGCGTCCGGCTTCTCGACCGCAACCGATCTCGCCGACTGGCTCGTCCGCGCGCTGGGGCTTCCCTTCCGCGAGGCGCACCATGTCACCGGAAGCCTCGTCGGCCTGGCCGAGAAGAAAGGCTGCGACCTTCCCGACCTCGGCCTCGCCGACATGCAGGCCGCCCATCCCGACATCACGGATGAGGTCTATTCCGTCCTCGGCGTTCACAATTCCGTCGCGAGCCGCCAGAGTTACGGCGGCACCGCCCCGGATCAGGTCCGGGCGCGGATCGCTGAATGGAAGGAACGACTCGGATGAGGCTCGCACTCCCGGTTCTTCCCGCCGCCGCGCCGAGCGCCCCCGCGGGCGTGACGGTCGCCCATTCCCTCGCAACCTCCATCGCCGAAATCGGCGTCACGGTGAGCCAATGATGCGTCCCCTCCTTCTCCTGATTTGCCTCGCCACCCTCGCGGCCTGCGGCGCGGACGGCGAACCGACGCCGCCCGATGCCGGGAGCGGTCTCAGCGTCAGCGGCACCGTCAGGGTGGGCGTGTCGGGTGGTTCGTGACCGCTTCCGGTTTCATCATTGCCGAAATGCCCCGCCGGAGGCGACCGCACGCAGTGCCAGAAGGCTTGCGCCGCAGGCGCTCCATTGATTCGGTCGCGCGCGTTCAGTCCAGCGTGCGGCGGAAGCGCAAGAGCGCCAACGCGGCATAGGCCAGCACGAACAGCGTGAGCGCGGCCATCGGCTGGGCGATTCCAGCATAGTCCGCGCCCTTCAGCATGATCGCCCGAATCAGCCTCAGGAAATGCGTGAGCGGAAAGATCTCTCCCAGGATCTGAGCCCAGCCCGGCATGCCGCGATAGGGGAACATGAAGCCCGAAAGCAGCAGTGACGGCAGGAAGAAGAAGAACGTCAGTTGCATCGCCTGCATCTGCGTCCGCGCGGCGGTCGAGATCAGGTAGCCGAGAATAACGAGCGAGGCCACAAAGACGAAGACGCCGATGAGAAGCAGCGGCAGCGCGCCTACGAAGGGCACGTCGAAGATCAGCTTTGCCGCTGTCAGCACGACACCAACCTGCACGGCACCAACGAAGAGATAGGGCAGGACTTTGCCGAGCATGATCTCCAGGGGCGTCGCGGGCATGGACAATAGGTTCTCCATCGTGCCCCTCTCAAGCTCCCGCGTCAGCGCCATAGACGTCATCATCACCATCGTCATCTGCAGAATGACGCCGAGGAGGCCTGGAACGATGTTGTACTGCGTGATGCCTTCGGGGTTGTAGCGCCTGTGAACCGTCACCTGGAGCTGTTCTGCTATCGTGGCTTCGGCCTGCGCCTCCATTCCGCGTTCGCGCAAAAGAGCCTCTGCCGCGACCGTGCCGAGGGTAGAGATCGCGCCCGAGGCGACCGAGGGATCGGTCGCGTCGGCCTCGATCAGGATCGTCGGATGGTCGCCGCGCTCGACCCGGCGGCCGAAATCCGAGGGCACCGTGACGACGAAAGAGACGTCGCCCCGCGTGATCAGCCGTTCCGCCTCCGCCGCCGAGGCGGCGGGGTGGGTGAAGCGGTAGTAGCCGGTCAGTTCTAGTGCCGTGACAATGGCGCGGGTGTAGCGGTCCTGCGTGGGGGCAACGAGCGCGGCGGGCAGGCCCTTCGGATCGGTGTTGATCGCGAATCCGAAGAGCAGGAGCTGGATCAGCGGGATGCCCAGCATCATCGCGAAGGTGATCCGGTCGCGGCGCATCTGGATCACCTCCTTGGCGAGCAGCGCTGCGAGCCGGCGGAGAGAGAAGAAGCGGCTCATTGCATGTTGTCCCGCGCGCCGCCCATGAGCTGGATGAACACGTCCTCGAGGCTCGTCTCCGCATCGCTCATCGTGCAGCCGGTCTCGTCCGCGACCCGCTTCGCCGAGGCGCGCAGGGCCGTACCGTCGCGCCCCACGACGTGAAGGGTTGCGCCAAAAGGCGCGATCTGCTCGACGCCCGGCGCGCCTTTCAGCCGCCGCGCCGCCTCCGCCGTCGCGTCGCCCTGCAGGACCACGGTCGTCAGCCCCGCGTCGCGCACGACCTCGGCCACGGTACCCTTGGCGACGAGACGGCCGTAGGAGATGTAATTGATCCGGTGGCAGCGCTCGGCCTCGTCCATGTAATGCGTCGAGACGAGCACCGTCAGCCCGTCGGCGGCGAGCGCATGGATCTCGTCCCAGAAGTCGCGCCGCGCCTTTGGGTCGACGCCCGCCGTCGGTTCGTCGAGCATCAGGAGCTTCGGCTTGTGCATGATGCAGGCGGCGAGCGCGAGACGCTGCTTCCAGCCGCCCGAGAGCGATCCGGCAAGCTGGTGGCGCCGCGAGGTGAGGCCGAGCCCGGCGAGCGTGTCGGCGACGTGCCGGCGCGCGGGGCTAAGGCCGTAGAGGCCCGCGACGAAGTCGAGGTTCTCCTCGATCGTCAGGTCTTCGTAGAACGAGAATCGCTGAGTCATGTAGCCGACTTCGCGCTTGATCGCGCGGCCCTCTCGGCGGATGTCGTGGCCGATGACGCGGCCCTCGCCGGAGTCGGGGGTGAGAAGGCCGCACATCAGCCGGATCGTCGTCGTCTTGCCCGACCCGTTGGGGCCAAGGAAGCCCGCGATCTCGCCCTTGCGGACGGTCAGCGACACGTCGTCGACGACGGCGCGCCCGCCGTAGCGCTTGACGAGGCCGCGCACCTCGATGACGGGCTCGCCGTTCATCCGTCCGCACCGGGAAGGCGCACGTCGACGATCTGGCCGGGCTTCAGCATCGCGGCCTTCTCCGGCCGCGCCTCGATCAGGTAGACGAGCTTCTGGCGGTTCTCGAGCGAGTAGATGACCGGCGGCGTGAATTCCGGCGCGTCGGAGACGTAGGTCACCTCGGCGGCGAGCCCATCGGGGCAGTTGTCGCAGTTCACCGCAAGCCGCGAGCCTTGCGCGATCCGGGCGATCGCGCTTTCGGGCACGTAGAGGCGCAGTTTCACCGCGCCGTCCGGAAGCATCGAGAGGACCGGCGCGGAGGGGCCCGCGATCTCGCCCGGGGTGCGGAGGATATCGTTCACCGTTCCCGCGGCGGGGGCGGTCAGGCGGCGCTTAGAGAGATTCCATTCGGCGCGCTCCCGCGCCGCCTCGGCGCCCTCCACCTCGGCCTCCGCGGCGGCGATCTCCTGCGGCCGGGCGGGCAGCCGCGCGACGGCGAGATTCGCCTCCGCCTCGGTCACGCGGGCGCGGGCGACGGCGGCGGCGGTTGCGGCGTCGTCGGCCTGCGCCTGCGTGGCCGCGCCGCGCGCCGCGAGGCTCTGCATGCGCGCCGAGGCGCGTTCGGCCTCCGCCGCCTGGGCCTCGGCCGAGGCGAGCGTCGCCTCGATGACGCGGATCTCCTCGGACCTGCGGCCCTGGCGCAGGTTGTCGAGTTGGCTCTTGGCGCGCGCCAGCGCCGCCGAGGCTTCGGCCAGCGCGATCTCGGCGTCGCGCCGCTCCATTTCGACAAGGACGCCCCCGGCCTCCACCCGGTCGCCCCGCGTCACGGTGAGGGCCGCGATCTGCGCAGTCGCGACGGGCGCGACGAGGACGTATTCGCCTTCGACATAGCCCGTCGCGAAGGGCGGTGGCGGCGCGCAGACGGTGAACAGGGCAGACAGCAGCGGAATGGCGCAGATGAAAGCGGTCATTGCGTTCTCTCCCTGTCGAGGATGGCGTGGAGGTTCGCGGCGAGCAGGTCGCCGATCCGGGCCGCTTCGGCCGGGCCGAGCGCGCTCCAGCCGAGGCGGCGCTCGACGATCGGGCGGCCGATGCGGAAGTAGAGCACCTGGCCGATTACCGAGAAGACGACGAGACGCGTCGCTTCGCTTTCGGCCTCGCGCCCCGTCGCAATGGCCCACAGCGCGCAGAACCGGCGGTGCATCGGCTCGATCATCGTGGAGTAGACGTCGTCGAGGACGGGGCCGTCCTCGCCGATTTCGCGCAGCATGAAACCGACGATGTCGTCGGCATCGTAAGATCCGGCGAGGAACAGAACCATCCTGCGCAGCATCTGCTCTATGCGCATCGCAGCGGAGGCGGGCGTCGCGGGCATGTCGGTCCCGGCCTGGGCCAGAACGCCGCCGACCCGGCGCGCGACCTCCTCGCCACAGGCGCGGCGCAGCCCGTCCTTACTGCCGAAGTGATAGGCGATCGAGGCCACGTTGGTATTCGCCGCCGCCGCAAGCGCGCGTGTCGAGGTCGCGGCAAAGCCCTTGCGCCCGAAGAGATTCAGGCCCGCGGCGATCAACTCGGCGCGTGTGCCTTGCGGCGCTGTGTCAGGGTGGTTCGTCATGTGCCCCCACGTGAGTCGCTTCATATTTTAATCAATCGTTTGATTTATTACAATACAAACCGGGCCGCTTTCCTCGTTCCAGTCGATGCACTACATCGGCGCGAACGGATGACTGCTCGGCGGGACGCCTCACGATGGACCATTTCCTCTACCGCGACGGCGCGCTGCACGCCGAGGACGTGCCGGTGGCCGAGATCGCCTCCGCCGTTGGAACTCCTTTCTATGTCTATTCGACCGCCACGCTCGAACGTCACTACCGACTTTTCGAGGAAGCGCTTTCGGGCCTGCCGCACCTGATCTGTTACGCGATGAAGTCGAACGGAAACATTTCGGTGATCCGCGTGCTCGCCAGTCTCGGCGCGGGCATCGACGTCGTCTCGGTCGGCGAATACCTGAAGGCGAAAGCCGCCGGCGTGCCGGGCGAACGGATCGTCTTTTCCGGCATCGGCAAGACCCGCGAGGAAATGCGGGTCGCGCTCGAAGGCGGCATCCGCCAGTTCAATGTGGAAAGCGAGCCCGAGCTTCTGGCGCTGAACGAAGTCGCGGTGTCTATGGGCACCTGTGCGCCGATCACCGTGCGCGTCAATCCCGACGTGGACGCGAAAACGCACGAAAAGATTGCGACCGGCAAGAAAGAGAACAAGTTCGGCATTCCGATCTCACGCGCGCGGGCTGTCTATTCCGAGGCGGCGGCCCTTCCGGGGATCGAGGTCGTGGGCATCGACGTCCATATCGGCAGCCAGCTTGTCGAACTCGAACCGTTCGAGCAGGCGTACGCCAAGGTGGCCGAATTGACGCGGCAACTTCGGGCCGACGGCCACGACATCCGCCGCCTCGATCTCGGTGGTGGTCTGGGCATCCCCTACGAGCGGTCGAATGCCGCGCCGCCGCTGCCTCTCGACTACGGGGCCGTCATCAAGCGCACGGTAGGCGATCTGAACTGCGAGATCGAGATCGAGCCAGGGCGGCTGATCTCGGGCAATGCCGGACTTCTCGTCAGCCGGGTAATCTACGTGAAATCGGGCGAG
Source organism: Defluviimonas aquaemixtae (assembly GCF_900302475.1). Lineage (NCBI taxonomy): Bacteria > Pseudomonadati > Pseudomonadota > Alphaproteobacteria > Rhodobacterales > Paracoccaceae > Albidovulum > Albidovulum aquaemixtae. The sequence goes on along the minus strand of NZ_OMOQ01000002.1, from coordinate 51,226 downwards.
GAGCGGGATTTCCTCATTCTTGATAGCGCGATGAACGATCTGGTACGGCCGTCGATGTACGGCGCGCACCACGATATCGTGCCGGTGATCGAGCCGGAACCGGGCGTCGAAACCCAGCCCTTCGACATCGTCGGCCCGGTCTGCGAGACCGGCGATACCTTCGCCAAGCAGCGCGCCCTGCCGCCGCTGAAGGAGGGCGATCTCGTCGCGTTCCGGTCTGCCGGCGCCTACGGCGCGGTGATGGCTTCGGAGTACAACGCCCGCCCTCTCGTGCCCGAAGTGCTCGTGAAAGGGGATCAATTCGCTGTCATTCGCGCCCGTCCCACCTATGACGAGATGCTAAACCGCGATAGCATGGCTCCGTGGCTCTGACGCGCAATCCCGCGTGCAGTGTTGCGAACGGAGACCGAAAGCCGGCGTGAGCAGGATAAAAGCCCTACCGCACAAGGCGCTTCGGCGCCTCGTCTGGCCCATGCGCCTTACGCGGGCCGGGATGGTGGCCGAGCGCATCACGCGCGGATTCTGGCCGGTCTGGACGATCCTTTTCGCACTTATCGCCGCGCTCGCCTTCGGTCTGCACGAATCCCTGCCCATCGAGGCGGTCTGGTCGGGCGGCGTGCTGTCGATCTGCGGTCTTGCCTGGGCGCTTGTGCGCGGAGTCGTGCGGTTCCGCTGGCCAAGCCGGGAGGAGGCGCTGGAGCGGCTCGACCGGACGCTTCCCGGACGCCCCATCGCTGCGCTCAGCGATGCGCAGGCGCTGGGCGGGGAGGACGCCGGATCGGCCTATGTCTGGCGCAGGCATGTCGACCGTATGGCCGACCGAGCGATGGAGGCGCGGGCGCCGGCGCCCGACCTGCGCGTCGCACGGTTCGACCGCTTCGCCCTGCGCTACGCAGCGCTTTCAGCCTTCGCGCTTGCGCTTATCTTCGGGTCGCTCTGGCGCGTGACCGACGTGCCGGGCCTCGTGACTGGCGGCGGCAACGCGGCGGCCGCGGGAACCGGGCCGACTTGGGAAGCCTGGGCCGAACCTCCAACCTATACAGGCCTGCCGAGCCTCTATCTGAACGCGGTGGAAGCCAATGCGCTTACCCTTCCCGAAGGCAGCCGAATCACGCTGAGGCTATATGGCGAGCCGGACACGCTTTCTGTCGAGGAAACGGTTTCTGGCCGTCCGCCGCTCCAGCCGGATGCTCCCGCGGCGCCCGTAGACACCGCCGCAATGCGCGCGATCGAGTTCGAGGCGATCCGGAGCGGCCGGCTCGCGATCACAGGCGAGGGCGGCCGGTCGTGGCAGCTCACAATTCAGCCCGACACGCCGCCCGAAGTCCAGTTCGCGGGCGAGGTCATGCGCGAGGCGGATGGGCGCATGTCGCAGCCCTTCAGCGCGCGCGACGACCACGGCGTCGAGGCGGGACGCGCGGTGATCACGCTCGACCTTGATGCTGCCGACCGCCGCTACGGGCTCGCTACCGCGCCCGAGCCCCGCGATCCGCTCGTCTTCGATCTGCCGATGCCGATCACGGGCAGTCGGGCGGATTTCACCGAGGCGCTTGTCGAGGACGCGTCGAAACATGCCTGGGCGCATTTGCCAGTCCGGATGCAACTTGAGGTAACCGACGGGCGCGGCCAGACCGGGCTGAGCGAACCGATGGCGCTCGATCTGCCCGCACGGCGGTTCTTCGATCCGGTCGCCGCCGCGGTGATCGAGCTTCGGCGCGACTTGCTCTGGACGCGTGACAATGGCAGGCGGGTCAGCCAAGTTCTGCATGCTCTCACCCATCGACCCGAGGGGCTTCTTAGAAACGAACGCGCCTACCTGATGCTGCGCGTCGCGATGCGACGCCTCGACGCCGCGCTCGCCCAGGGGCCGCTGTCATCGGAGATGCGAGACGAACTGGCCGAGGCGTTCTGGGAAATCGCCACGCTGATCGAGGACGGCGGGCTTGCCGACGCACTCGAGCGGATGCGGCAGGCGCAGGAACGGCTCTCCGAGGCGATCCGCAACGGCGCGACGCCCGAAGAGATCCAGAAGCTTATGGACGAGCTGCGCCAAGCGACCGACGACTACATCCGGCAGCTGGCCGAGAACATGGAGCGCCGCGGCGCCGACGAGCCCAACCAGCAGGCCGATGGCGGCCAGACGATCACCGGCGACCAGCTTCAGCAGATGATGGACGAGATCCAGCGCCTGATGGAGGAAGGCCGCATGGCCGAGGCGCAGGAACTGCTCGACCAGCTGAGCCGCATGATGGAGAACCTGCGCGTGACCGAGGGCCAGTCGGGAGAAGGGCAGCGCGGCCCGGGTGGGCAGGCCATGGAAGACCTGCGTCAGACTTTGCGCGAACAGCAACAGCTGTCCGACGAGGCCTTCCGCGAGCTTCAGCGTCAGTTCGGCCAGCAGGGTCAGGGGGACGGCCAGCAGGAGGGTGAGCAAGGCCAGCAGGGTCAGCAGCAGGGCCAGCAGGGCGAGGGCGCCAACCCGGATGGGATGCGCCCGGGCGAGGGGCGTATGCCCGGCAATCTCGCCGACCGCCAGCAGTCTCTCCGCGACATGCTGCGACAGCAGGAGGGCGGCCTTCCCGGCGCGCCCTCGGATGAGCGCGACGCCGCGCGCCGCTCGCTGGGCGAGGCCGGCGAGGCGATGGAGGGCGCGGAGGAGGCTCTGAGACGCGGAGACCTGCCGGATGCGCTCGACCGGCAAGCCGAGGCGATCGAGAACTTGCGCGAAGGCATGCGCAGCCTCGGAGAGGCGCTGGCACAGAATATGCCCAACCAGCCCGGCAACCAGGGTGAGGCCTTCGGTCAGGACAGCCCGGAGTCGGCGCGCGATCCCTTGGGTCGCACGACCGGGCAGAACGGCCGGATCGGTACCGACGAGAACCTGCTTCAGGGGCCCGACGTCTACCGGCGCGCGCGCGACATTCTTGACGAGATCCGCCGCCGATCGGGCGAGCAGACGCGGCCAAGCGAAGAGCTGGACTATCTACGCCGCCTGCTCGACCGGTTCTGAGGATTTTACGCCGAACCACGCGTGGAGTCCCCTCCAAAACATTGGAACCGTGCCGTTTCCAATTCACCGCTGAAGATTTTGATTCAATTCGCGACGCCGCGCGGGTCCTGATTGAATCCAGTTGGCCGACTACGTCACTTGCCCGAGAAATCGCTTTTTTCGCTATCCCGATATTGCCGTGATCGGGGGGGCCTAAAGCCGGCATTCATGTTCAGGCAGTCAAATTGCCGCTCCCAAGCGTATCTAAATGCCTTCCGCTTCGTCTAAGGCCTTCAGGCGTCGCAAGCGTCTCGCGAATGTTTCGCGCGCATTCCCGGGGTCCTCGGATGCGATGCCGGCGAGCGCGAAGACATCTTCGCCGATACCAGTCGCGTGGTTGCAGACTGCTTAGGTGAGAGTCGACCGATGGCTGAGCGGGGAAACGCCAAAATGGCTGCGGAAGACGTTGGAGAAATGCGATGTCGAGCTGAATTCGCACGCCATCGCGATCTGGGCGATCGACTGCTCAGTCTGCACGATCAGGTTGCGCGCCCGGTGGGGCCGCATCTGCACCACGCAGCGCTTGGGCGATGTGTTTAGATACTTGCCGAACAGCCGCTCGATCTGGCGGGAGGAGATGCCGAGATTCTCGGCGAGTTCGTGGAGCGCGAGGTGCGTTTCGATGTTGTCTTCCATGATCTGGATGGCACGGGTCAGATGCGCATTGCCCATGCCGTGGCGCGACTGGAGCGAGACCTGTTGTGCCGCCGAGCCCTCCCGGACCGAGTTGTAGACCATCTGATCGGCGACTGCGGTGGCCAGGTTCGTGCCGTGATCGCGCAATCAGGTGCAGCATGAGATCCGCCGACGCGGTCCCGCCGGAAGCCGAGACGCCACTCTCCGAAGCGAGCGACCAGCGGTAAAGCGGCTGGCCGGACACGAGGTTGGCGATCCTGAGCGGCTCGAGCACACAGGAAAACGCGAGATGTGAGAAGTTTTCGATCAGAAGAAAGACGTAGTGCGCTGTTTGGGTCATGGCCTTGTGTCGGAACTGGAGGCACGGCACCGCGCGCCGGATGCGGAGATGTCGGTCAAGCGCCGCTCGCGCGTTTCGAGTCAGCTGCCGCATTCGATCTGAAGATCTGCGATCTATGCATCTGCATCACAGCCGATCGTGTCCGAGATGTCCTCGCCGCCCGCAATCAGCCCATTCACTGTGGAGATGGCGTTGATGTCGATCCTGACGACTTCACGGAGCTTCTTGGCCGCCAGATCGGCATCGAGCAAGCCGCCACGGGCGACGACGCGGATACGGTCCGAGGCCGAGCCGAGGTCTTTGCGCTGACAAGCCGTCTCGCCGGTCACGCAGTCGATTCCCCGAACCACGAGCGAGACGACGACATTGTCAGGCACCGTGCGATGCGGCATCGACACCCTCTGAAACACCATTCCAATCTCTTCCTTCGCCTGGCCCTGGAGGCGGACCGCCTTCATCGACTGTCGCGACATATCACGAAAGGTTTTCCAGACCCCGTCGCTGCGGATCACAGCTGCACTTGCCGTCTCGGTCATGCGGTTCCTTCCCGAGGGAGAGAAATGCACAGACCTTCATTGTAGACATAATGTATTCTTTATGAATATAAGAAGCATGCAATCATCCGTCCGAGACGCAAATGCAATCAAGGACAGGCGGGAGGCATCGAATGGGCGATGAGACCAAGAGCAAGAAGGTGATCTGTATCGAGGATCTGCGGCGTCGGATTCTGACTCAGGCGCTAGAGCCGGGCAGCTATCTCGATGAGACGGACGTCGCCGAATCTTATCAGATCTCCCGACCGCCGCTCCGCGAAATCCTGCGCCAGCTTGCTGGCGAAGGCTACGTAGTGCTGAACGAAAATCGCGGCGCGCAGGTTGCGCCGATGACGCACAAGACGCTGCGCAATTTCTTTGTGGCCGCCCCGATGATCTACGCCGCGGTGACGCGGCTTGCAGCCCAGCACGCGACCAGCTCGCAGATCATGCGGCTGAAGGACACTCAGCTTCTCTTTCGTGCTGCGATCCGCGACGGCGACGCGACCGAGCGCGCGCTGATGAACGAGCGGTTCCACGCGATCATCGGCGAAATGGCGGACAACGAATACCTGACGCCGAGCCTGCGGCGGCTGCTGATCGACCACACCCGAATCGGCATGACATTCTACAGCCCGCACAGCCGTCAGTTGGCAGAGCAGCGCGTTCTCGCCGCCGATCAGCACGACCAGTTCATCGCGCTGATCGAAGTGGGCGATGCCGAAAGCGCCGCCGACCTCGCGGTCAAACATTGGGAACTTTCGCGGGCGGAGATCGAAAGCTTCGTAACGCCTCAGGGCATGCAAATTCCGCTCGGCCCCGCGCTGGGCGTCGGGGACAAGAGGGGAGCTACATGAAGTTCGAAGGCATCTACACACCGGTCATAACGCCTCATCGTGAGGACGGGTCAATCGACCGCGACGCCTTCGCCGAGATGATCGAGCACCTGATCGCCTCGGGCGTGCACGGCATCATCAATGGCGGCTCGACGGGCGAATACTATGCGCAGTCGATGGAAGAACGGGTCGAAATGGCCAAGCTCGCGAAGGACGTCATCGGCAAGCGCGTGCCTTTGATCGTTGGCACAGTTGCGATCCGTCTGCCGGATTCGCTCGCAATGGCAGAGGCCGCGGCGAAGATCGGCGCCGATGCGATCCTCGTCGGCTCACCGCCTTATTCGGTGCCGACGGAGCGGGAGAACGCGCTGAACGCGCTCGCCATCGACCGCGCCGCCGACCTGCCGGTGATGCTCTACAACTACCCAGGCCGGATGGGTATCAACATGGGCGAGGAGTTTCTCGACCGGGTCGGCCGCAGCCGCAACTTCTGCGCGATCAAGGAAAGCTCGGGCGATATCAATCGGGTGCATCTTCTTGCCCGCGACTATCCCCATATCCAGATGTCCTGTGGCATGGACGATCAGGCCTTGGAATTCTTCGCCTGGGGCGCGCGAAGCTGGGTCTGCGGCGGCTCGAACTTCTTGCCCGCCGAGCACATAGCCCTCTGGAAGGCCTGCGCGGCCGAGGGCAATTTCGACAAGGGCCGCCGGATCATGTCAACGATGATGCCGCTCATGCGGGTTCTCGAACAGGGCGGCAAGTTCATCCAGTGCATCAAGCACGGTGTCGAGATGAATGGCCACCATGCCGGGCCGCCGCGTCCGCCGCTGAAGGCGCTCAACAAGGATGACAAACGGCAGCTGGAACAGGTGGTGCGGGTCCTGAAGCGCACCGTGGCCGAAATCGAAGTGGGGGAAAGAGCATGAGCGATCTTCTGACGACCGAAGAATACAAATCTATCGCCGCTGGTCTCAATCTACCCACGCAGGCTTTCATCGACGGCTCTTTCCGTCCGGCCATGTCGGGCAAGACCTTCGACACGATCAACCCGGCGACCGGTGAGGTTCTTGCCAAGGTCGCGGCCTGTGGCGCCAAGGACGTCGATTTCGCCGTCGGGAAGGCTCGCGACGCGTTCGAGGACGGCCGCTGGTCGCGGCTTCATCCCGGAGAGCGCAAGGCGGTGCTGATCCGCCTCGCCAAGCTTCTCAAGCGCAATGCGCGCGAGCTTGCGGTGATGGAAAGCCTCGATAGCGGCAAGACGATATTCGACTGCGAGACGGTGGATGTCCCCGAAACAATCCACTGCCTGGTGTGGCACGCCGAACTGATCGACAAGATCTACGATCAGGTCTCGCCGGCCTCCGACGACCACATCGCCATGATCGTGCGTGAACCCGTCGGCGTCGTCGGCCTCGTTCTGCCGTGGAACTTTCCGCTTCTTATGCTCGCCTGGAAGATTGGCCCGGCGCTCGCCTCCGGCTGCTCGGTGATCGTGAAGCCGGCCGAGGAGACATCATTGACTGCGCTCCGGGTCGCGGAGCTGGCGATGGAGGCGGGCGTGCCTGCGGGCGTTTTCAATGTCGTCACCGGGACCGGGCCGGAGGTCGGCGAACCCTTGGGCCGCCACGGGGATGTCGACATGATCTCCTTCACCGGCTCGACCGAGACCGGGCGGCGTTTCCTTCGCTACGCCTCCGAATCGAATCTCAAGGAAGTCACGCTCGAGATGGGGGGCAAGAACCCCGCCGTCGTGCTGGACGATGCAGAGAACCTCGACCGGGTCGCGGCGCATGTCGTCAATGGCGCCTTCTGGAACATGGGCGAGAACTGCTCGGCCTCCTCGCGGCTCATCGTGCAGAAGGGGATCAAGGACGAGTTGCAGAAACGCATTCTCGCCCACGTTCGCGAATGGCCGATGGGTGACCCGCTGGATCCGGTCAATCGCGTCGGCGCGCTGGTGTCGAAGGCGCATTTCGACAAGGTCTGCACCTATCTAGGCAAGGGTTCAAACGTGTTGATGGGCGGAAAGGCGAAAGATGGCTTTGTCGAACCCACGGTCCTCGACATCACCGATCGAGATGCGGTGCAGGTGCGCGAGGAGATCTTCGGGCCGGTCCTGTCTGTATTGACGGTCGAAAGCGTAGAGGAGGCGATCGAACTCGCCAATGATACCGAATATGGCCTCGCCGCTTCGATCTTCACCTCTAACCTCAAGCGCGCTATCCGCGGCGCGAGGGCGATCCGGGCCGGGACGGTGACGGTCAATTCGTTCGGCGAGGGCGACAACTCGACGCCATTCGGCGGCTTCAAGCAGTCTGGCTTCGGCGGCCGCGACAACGGCATTCAGGCACATGACCAATATACGCGGATCAAGACGATCTGGATTGATCTCAGCGACGATGAAGACGAGGCCGTGGATTGACGAGGCGCAAGGCGCGGAGGCTACCCATCCATCGCGGCCCGGCGGCGTGGAGCGCCATTCTGCCGGGACAGGAACCGGGTGTCGTCTTGACAGAGGACGTCACAGTCGACATTGCCATCGTCGGCGGCGGCTTCGCTGGGCTTTCGGCCGCCCGACGGCTACTCCAACTCGACAAAGGCGCTCGGATCGCGGTGCTGGAGGCCGGGCGGCTCGCCGAAGGCGCCTCGGGGCGCAATTCAGGCTTCATGATCGACCTGCCACATGATCTGTCGTCGGACGACTATGCCGGCAAGGGTGCCGCCAGCGACCAGGAGATGATCTCGCTCAACCGCACCGCCATCGCCTTCGCGCGCGAGGCAGTCGAGGATTACGGCATCGATCCTGCCTTCTTCGACCCGGTCGGCAAGGTGAACGGCGCTGCCAGTGCGGCGGGCGACGCGCATAACCGAAGCTACGCCGCGCATCTTGCCAAGATCGGCGAAGCCAGCGAGATGCTCGGCGCCAAGGCCATGTACGAAATGACCGGCAGCCGCCACTATGTCTCGGGCCTCTACACGCCGGGCACGGTGATGCTGCAACCGGCGGGCTATGTCCGGGCGCTGGGGCGGGGATTGCGCCGGGACGGGGTTCAAGTCTACGAAAGCTCGCCGGTAACAGAGGTCATCCGGGACAGATCGAACTGGATGCTGACCACGCCCAAGGGCAGAGTGCGGGCGGGCAAGGTCATCCTCGCGAACAACGGCCACCTGGAAAGCTTCGGCTTCGTGAAGCGACGGCTGATGCACATCTTCCTCTACGCCTCGATGACAGTAGGTCTCGACGCCGATGCGCTGAAGAAACTCGGCGGCCGGCCTCGCTGGGGGATCACGCCATCAGACCCGATGGGCACCACGATGCGTCGCATCGACGCCGCGCAGGGCGGCGATAGGATCGTCACGCGCACCTGCGCGAGTTTCCGGCCCGGTATGGAGGCCAGCAAGGCCGCGCTCGAGCGGGCCGCGAGGATTCATCGCCGCAAGTTCGCCGATCGCTTCCCGGAACTCACCGAAGTGCGGATGGAGTATAGTTGGGCCGGGCATCTCTGCCTCAGCCGCAATGGCGTGTCGGTGATGCGCGAGCTGGAACCCGGCCTCTTCGCCGCCTGCGTCCAGAACGGTCTAGGCACCGCGCGCGGCACGCTGACGGGGATGGGTGTGGCGGAACTCGCGAGCGGCCGGACATCCGCCATCACGCGGCATTTCGCTGCGGAGGACGAGCCTACGAAGCTCCCGCCGCCCCCGTTCGCCGAGATAGGCGCCAATGCCTATCTGCGCTGGATGGAATGGCGCGCGGCGAAAGAGTGAGGGCGCCGCTGATCTGGATTCAGTGTTCGGTGTTCAGAGCATCCTCAGCCGGGATTTCCCGTTCGCGCCGCGCGATGTAGTCGCGCAATGCCTCGTCGATGCCATCGTCGAGCTTCGGTTTCTCGTAGTCGCGCAGAAGCTTCCTCGCATGGGCGAGTGCGCGGGCAGTGATCTCGACCGAGCCTTCGGCCTGCCATTGTTCGATAGAATTGTTGTCGAAGAGCTTCGGCAAGAAGAAGGCGCGTTCGAAATTCGCCTGGGTGTGGGGATGGCCGAGATAGTGGCCGCCCGGTCCCACGTCGCGGATTGCCCGAAGTGCTTCGTCGAAGTCGTCCCAGCGGATGCCTTCGGCCATGCGGTAGCCCATCGCGCACATCTCGGCATCGACCACGAACTTCGCGACCGAGCAGTGCATCCCCGCCTCGTTCCACCCCGCCGAATGCCAGATGTAGTTGCAGCCCGCATGAAGGACCGCGTTCAAGGTCATGGCGCTTTCATAGCCCGCCTGCGCATCGAAGGTCTTGGCCCCGCCCAAGGTGTTTGAGCTGCGCCACGGCACGCCGTAGAATCGCGCCATCTGGCCGATCATGAAGTTCATGAGGCTGATTTCCGGCGTTCCGGCCATTGGCGCGCCCGATTTCATCGAGACAGTCGACAGGTAATGGCCGTAGATCGCCGGGCAGCCCTTGCGGATCACTTGCGTATAGGCCAGCGCCGAGAGCGCCTCGGCATTGAGTTGCGCGACCGCGGGCGCGACCGAGGCCGGGGTATTGGCGCCGCCGAGCACGAAGGGCGAGCAGAGGACGGGCTGGTTTCGCTTGCAGAAGGCGCGCATGGCGCTGAGCATCGTCTCGTCCCAAACCAAGGGCGAGTTGCCGTTGCAGTTGCCGGTGACGACCGGGGTGTCCTCCATCACGTCGGCGCCGAACAGGATCTCGCACATGTCCATCACGTCCTCGGCGTTCTTTCCGGAGGTCGTCATGCCCATGAAGGTCTTGTCGGAATGTGTCATCGACGAGTAGGTGATGTGGAGATGCCTGTGGCTCACTTTCATGTCCATCGGCTCGACGATGTGATGCGCGGTCGAGTGCAAGGCAGGCGACATGTGCGCAAGCTTGTGGAACATGTTGAGGTCGGCGACCGTCGGCCAGCGCCGCACGTCGTCGAGGTCGCGCAGGAAGGGCGCGCCGGTCATAGGCACGAAGATCGAATGATTGCCGCCGAAGGACACATTGCGCTCAGGATTGCGGGCGCGGTAGGTCCAACTCGAAGGAATGGTCGTGATCAACTCGCGTACGAGGCCCCGATCCAGATGCACCCGCTCGCCCCTCACGTCTGCGCCCGCGCGGCGCCAGTCCTCGAGCGCGATCTCGTCGCGAAAGACGACACCCACATCCTCAAGGATCGCCATCGAGGCGTCGTCGATCCGCGCGATTTGGTCTCCGTCCATCGGCTCGCAGAGCGGCAAATTGCGCTTCAGCGCGGGCAGCATCGCGAAATCTGGGGCTGACCGCAGCGCCCGCCGCGCGCCGCGGCCACCCGCTCTGCTTTTGCGCTCATTGAGTTCCATAGTCGGATCCTCGAAGAAGTTCATACCTGAAAGAAATGCCCGATTCCGGCCGCGGGACAGTCGATTCTGCGAAGAGATCACGCCGAAATGCGGCACAGGCCGAGATTGCGGTCAACGGTTCCTCCTTCTCTCCGCAATGGGCCCGAAGCCGGCGCACCGCTGCCTGCCGTTCGAGCCGCCCGCGCAAACTGCGGCTTTGTGTTCTGAGCGAACCAGTAGGAGATCGCGAATTGGCCCATGGCCTCGCTGACCGAAACAGGCGTTCGCGACACGAAGAGGCCGGGCGAACCCGTGACCCCTTGTGCCGGATTTCAGTTCTGCGCGTCGCCGTTGAGCGACGCGGTCAGCGATTTCATCATTTCGTCCAGCCAGGCGCGCGCGGAATCCACTGCAGCGACATAGCCAGACAGTGCGGGTTCGAGCGCGGGAACCGTTTCCGAAAGCGTCGGCGCCAAGATGTAGATCACGAGCGCGACAAGCGCGACGATGAGTGCGGTGGAGAAACCCAGTCGGAAACCCGATCGGCGCCGCCGCAATGTTTCCGGTGCGTCGATGGAAGCGGCTTCGTCGCCCCGGTCGGACGTTGCCCGCAGGGTCGAGTTGATCTCTTCGATATCGGGCAGAAGCTCGCGCCGTGATGCCCGCGTCACAAGCGCCTCCTCGTCGAGGTCGTCTTCGTCGCCTCTGAGGCGCGCGACCCGGTCGCGCACGGCTTCCTGGGGTGTGACGGTCGTCGCGTGAGCCGCGCCGATGGCGGCGGCCAACCCCATTTCGGTTTGCGTCTCGACCGGCTGACTTTCCGAAACGCGGGCGCGCACCTCGCGCTCCGCTTCTTCGCGGAGGACGTCGCGGACCGAGTCGTCGAGTTCGCGGCGCACGCGCTCGGGGACCGGGGTGACGAATTCTCCCTCTTCGTCCTCGTCTCCTTCGTCCTCATCCGCATCGGGCGGAGCGGAATCCGTCGCTGCAGCGTCGGGACGGGTATCTGCGGCGGGCGCGGCTTCGACATCAGCCGCGTCCTCAATGCTGACCGCTTCCGCTGTTTCCACCTCTTCGGGCTCCGCAGCGATCTCCTGGGGTTCGGGCGCGGCTTCCGCCACTTCGGGTTCCGCGACACTCTCCTCGAGCCCGGCTTCGGGCGCGGCCTCCGCCGCTTCCGGCTCTGCGGTCGTCTCCTCAGGTTCGGGTTCCGGCGCGGGTTCGGGTTCCTGTGGCGGCTCCGGTTCGGGCACCTCCTCCACCGCCGGTTGCGGTTTCTCCTCCGCTTCCGCTTCAGCGCGGCGCGACAGCTCGGCCTTGTGGTCCTCTTCGGCTTTCAGCTGGGCGGCAGAGCGTTGAAACCAAGCGTGCCCGCAATTCGAACACTGAACGTCGCGCCCGCCGTCGGGGATGACGCTTTCGTCCACATCGTACTGCGCCCCGCAGCTCGGGCATTTCAAACGCATGTCGTCGTGACCCGTTTCACCAGCCATAATCCAATGGGTCGGCCGTTCTGGCCTTTGGTATTGACGTGTTGTAGCAAGCAAACAGTCACCATCCAAGCCTTTGTGGTTTGGATCGAAAAATTGATCGCGGGTCAGGGCGGGGCGGCCATGGCCGGACGTCAGGAGGCGCAGTGATCGAATTCGCCGAGGTCGCGCATGGATATGGCGGCAGCCCGCTTCTCGCGGAGATGACGGTGACGCTCGCGCCGGGGTCGTTCCACTTTCTGACGGGCCCGTCGGGCGCTGGCAAATCGACTTTCCTGAAGCTCTGCTATGGCGAACTGGTCCCGCAGGCCGGCCGCATCACGCGGTTTGGTCAGTCCCATGACAACATGGGCCGCGATGACATCGCTCGGCTGCGCCGCCGGATCGGCGTCGTGCATCAGGATTGTCGCTTCCTTGACCACCTCACGCTTGAGGAGAATGTGGCGCTGCCGCTGTTGGTCGCGAACCGGGACGCCGATCCGGCCGAGCTGCGCGAGCTTATGGCCTGGGTCGGGCTGTCGGCGCAGCGCGAGAGCTTGCCGCCATCGCTGTCGGGCGGCGAGCGCCAGCGCGCCGCGCTTGCGCGGGCGGTGATTATGTCGCCCGAGATGCTTCTGGCCGACGAGCCCACGGGGAACGTCGACTGGGACATGTCGCTCAGGCTTCTCAGCCTTCTCGTGGAACTCAACCGGATGGGTACGACGATCCTTGTGGCAACGCATGATCTCAACCTGATCAGGGCGGCCAAGGCGCAGGTCCCGACGCGGGTGATCCGTATCAAGGATCGGCGGCTCCATCTTGCGGGGGCGGAACTGTGAAGGCGCGCATTCTGGGCATCGCGGGGCTTCTTGTGGGCGATGCGCGCGCCGCCCGTGTGGTACCGCCGAGCGGGATCACCGCCTGGCTGACGGTGTTGACGGCGGCGGCGATGGCCTTCCTCGCGGTCTTTGCGCTTGCGCTGTCGCTGGCCACCGGGCGGCTCGCGGAGCGCTGGTCGGGGCCGCTCGCCCAGAGCGCCACGGTGCGCATATCGGCGCCGGCCGATCAGATGGCGGCGCAGGTCCAGGTGGTTCTCGGCATCCTGTCGGTGACGCCGGGCGCCGGCCCGGCCCGCGCGCTCAGCGAAGACGAGATGCGCGGTCTGCTCGCGCCGTGGTTCGGCCCCGGCCTGCCGATCGAGACGCTGCCCATTCCGCGGCTGGTCGAGATCACCGAGATCGGCGAGGATTTCGACGCCGAAGGGCTGAGGCTCAGGCTTGCGGCTGAGGTGCCGGCCGCGACGCTCGATGATCATCTGCGCTGGCGCCAGCCTCTTGTCGACGCGGCCGGGCGCATCCGGTCGCTGGGGCTGCTGTCGCTCGGCCTGATCGCGGGCGCGCTTGCCGCCATGGTGACGCTTGCCGCACAGGCCGCGCTTTACGCCAACAAGCAGGTGATCGAGGTGCTTCGGCTCGTCGGCGCCCGCGACGTTACCATCGCACGGGCCTTCGTTCGGCGCTTCACGCTGCGGGCCACGGCGGGCGCGGCGGGGGGGACTGTCGCGGGCATGGTGGCGGTTGCGCTTCTGCCGCCGGTGTCCGGGGCGGGCGGCTTTCTTACCGGCCTAGGCTTTCAGGGACTGCATTGGCTCTGGCCGCTGGCAATTCCGCCGCTGACGGCTATCGTGGCCTTCTGGGCGACCCGCGCGGCGGCGCTGCGAAGCCTGAGGGAGGTGCAATGAGAACGGCGCTGCAATACGTGCTGTCGGCGATTTTCATCGCACAGATGTACCTGATGATGGCGATCCTCGCGATCTACTGGACGCCGATCGCGATCTTCCGCCGCGACGCCGCCTTCGACGCGGTCCAGTCCTATTGCCGCTGGGTGCGCGGATCGGCCGCGCTGCTCGTCGGCCTGAAGTCCGAGATCCGGGGCGAAGTGCCGACCGACGAGGTGCTGATCGCGTCGAAACACCAAAGCTTCTTCGACATCATCATGATCGTCTCGGTCGTGCCGCGCCCGAAGTTCATCATGAAGAAAGAGCTTCTCTGGGCGCCGATCGTCGGCTGGTACGCCAGGCGGCTGGGCTGCATTCCCGTCGACCGGGGCAAGCGCGGGCAGGCGATCAAGAAGATGGTGGATGATGTGCATTCGGGACGTGCCCGACCCGGCCAGCTCATCATCTATCCGCAGGGCACCCGCGTCGCGGCGGGTGCAACGAAGCCCTACAAGGTCGGTGTAGGTGTCCTTTACTCCCAGGTCGGTCAGGATTGCGTGCCCGCGGCCACCAATGTCGGCGTCTTCTGGCCGCGCCACGGTATCCTCCGGAAACCGGGCCTCGCCGTGGTCGAGTTTCTGCCCCGCATTCCTGCCGGAGCGCGTGTCGAGGATTTCATGACCCGGATCGAGACCGATATTGAGGGCGCGTCGAACCGGTTGATGGCCGAGGCGGGTTTTGTTGTCGGAAAGTAGGCGACGGACTGCGTGGACGTGGTCGCGGCGCTTGGCCCCTTGCCCTCACGCCCCATCGGTGTCCAGCACCTTTCGCGCCGCACGGAAGCACTCGAGCGCCTGCGGCACGCCGCAATAGATGCCGACGACATGAATGATCGCGCGAATCTCATCCTTCGTGACGCCGTTGTTGATTGCGCCGCGGCAATGGATTTCCCATTCGTGCATTTTGCCGAGCGCGCCGATCATCGCAAGGTTCATCATGCTGCGGGTCTTTCGGTCGATCGTCTCGTCGCCCCAGCCGAAACCCCAGCACCAGGCCGTCATCGCCTCCTGGAACGGTCGCGTGAAGCCATCGGCGGCGGCGAGGTTCTTTTCCACATAGTCCGCGCCGAGCGTCGCCTTGCGCTGGGCGAGGCCCTTTTCAAAAAGATCTTCGTCAAAAAGGCTCATTCCGGCCCCCCTCTCTGCTTGTGACTTTTCAGCCCTGCCGGGTCCCTGCGGCGCGGCGCGGTCAGCCGTCTACCGCCTCGCGCACCCATTGCTGCAGCTTGCGGATCGAATGTTCGGAATTCAGCCCGCAGGCGGGGTCGAGCACCAGCGGCCCCGGCCTGTAGCCGCGGCTCTTCAGGCCCTTGGCCACGCTTTCCACGAGCCGGATGTCCTCCTCGACCGTCGTCGCGCGGTCCTGGATCGCCAGCCGCCGGATCACTTCGCTGTCGACGCCGCCGGGAGTGTACCAGCCGCGCCAGACAGTGCAGTTGTCGACGTCGTGGGCGCGCCAGTGATAGGTGTTGAGCACGTTGCCAGGATAGACTTGGAACGAGAACATCGGCCAGAGGAAGAACGATCGGTATTCGCCGCCATGCGGAACCGAGGCGTCGATCGGGTAGGACATCTTGGAGAAGTCCTGGCACTCTGTCGTGTGGCGCAGGACGTAGCCCCCGGCTGTCGGCTGAATGTCGTAGGTTTCGGGCCGGATTACGCCGGTCGCGAAGGTCGGGTGGTTGAGCGCGCAGTGATAGCACTCGGAATAGTTCTCGACCGAGACCTTCCAGTTGCACTTCTCGGGGATCTCGACCCATTCGAGGGGTTCGAGTGTGTCGATCTGCGGGACGTAGTCGCCAAGCTCCTCCCGCACGCCGGGATACCAGTCGTCCATCGGCGCGGCGTTGTCATCCAGATTGACGAAAATGAAACCGTGGAAGACCTCGGTCCGGATAGGCGTCAGGCAGATCTGCGTGCGGTCGAAGCCCGGCACCGCGTTGATATTCGGCCCGGCGCGCAATTCGCCGGAGAGTTCGTAGGTCCAGGCGTGGTAGGGACAGACGACGACGCGGGTCGTGCCGGCACCTTCGACCAGCTGGTGCGCCCGGTGCTGGCACACGTTGTAGAAGCTGCGGAGCGTACCGTCTCGGCCGCGGATGCAGAAGAGGCTCTCTCCGGCAATCTCGAAAGTGAAGTAGTCGCCGGTGTTCCGCACCTGGCATTCGTGCCCCGCGAACTGCCATGTCCGGGCGAAGAGGCCCTGCCGCTCGGCCGCGAAGATCGCTGGGTCGATGTAGTAGCGCGCGTCGAGCGAATGGACGAGCGGGGCGTTCATTCCGTGTCCTCCAAATAGAGTCCAAGCTGGTGCCTGCGTTTGTGGAACGTTTCGACCCGCTCGACGATTTCGGGGCTTGCGATGGCGATCACGAAGCTCAGGAGCGTCTCAAGAAGCGCGATGATCGAGACCGAGGAGGGGAAGAATTGGGGCGCTTCGGCCGTGATGACGAAGCGGTGCTGGGCAGGGATGATGATCGGGCTGGCCGGGCTGTCGGATAGGGCGATGACGGTCATGCCCTGTTCGCGTGCAAGGCGGACAGTCTCCACGACCTCGCGGCGGTAGGGCCGACAGGTCATGACGATCAGCACGTCGCGGGCGTCGGCCCAGGCGATGTCATCGGCCGGGTTGGAGCCTTGACGGGGGATGGCGTGGAACTGCACCATGCCGGTTGACGCAAGGTAAGTGAAGTTCTGGGCATTCGCATTGTTCACACCGACGCCGAGCGTGAAGACCTGGCGCGAGGCCCAGATTGCCTCGGCGGCGGCTTTCAGCGCGGTCGCGTCGACCCGCGCGAAGGTTTCCTCGATATTGCGAATCGCGGCGCCTACCATCTCGGCGTAGAGCCCGCCAAGTTCGCCCTTCTTCGAGACGTCCTGCAGCCAGCGCGCCCGGTCTGGGAAACCCGCCGATCCGGTGCGGATCGCTTCCCGGAAGGCGGCGCGGAAGTCCTCGTAGCCGTCGAAGCCGACCTGGCGGGCCATGCGCACGAAGGTGTTGGGCTTCACGTTGGCGAATTCCGCGATCTCGCGCACCGTCGAGACGCCGACGCAGTGCGGATTCTCAAGAACATAGCGCGCCGCCTTCTGCGCCTCGGGAGTCAGGCTCTCGAAATCCAGGGAAAGGCGGTCGAGGACGAATGATGATACATCTGTGCCATTCATGGTTGACGATGGTATATTTGTCCCGCTAGCCTGTCGAGCGAAATCGCGACTCTCATTCGGGAAACCCCAATGCCGGAAAGCGCTCTGCCGTCGCAGGCCCGCGTGGTGATTATCGGGGGCGGGATCATGGGATGCGGCCTGGCGTATCACCTCGCGCATGAGGGGTGGACGGATGTCGTTCTTCTCGAGAAGGCGGAACTGACCTCCGGATCAACTTGGCACGCGGCGGGGCAAATCACGCATTCGACCAGTAGTTTCGCGCTCGGCAAATGCGTGGGCTACAACATCGATCTTTATTCGAAGGTGCTCGAAGCCGAGACCGGGCAATCGGTCACCTGGCATGGCTGCGGTTCCCTGCGCCTCGCCTACACGGACGACGAGCTCGACTGGCTGCATCAGACGGTTTCGGTCGGCAAGGGGCTTGGCTTTCCGATGGAGATCGTGGGGCCGGAGCGCATCCGCGAGCTGCATCCGTTCTACAATCTCGATGGCGTCAAGGCGGCCTTGCATACGCCCGATGACGGCCATGTCGACCCAGCCGGTGCCGCCTTCGCGCTTGCCAAGGGCGCGCGGCAACTCGGCGTGAAGATCGTCCGCCGTTGCCGGGCGACGAACGTGATTCAGCAACCGAACGGCGAATGGCTGGTCGAGACCGAGCAGGGGCCGATCGCCTGCGAGCATGTCGTCAACGCCGGCGGCACATATGCTCGGCAGGTCGCGCTCTGGTCGGGCTACGACCTGCCCGCGACCTCGATGACGCATCACTACCTCATTACTGATACGGTTCCGGAGTTCCAGACACTCGACCACGAACTGCCAGTGGTGCGCGACGACCGGTTGGTTTCAGGCTATATTAGGATGGAGCAGAAATCGGGCCTGATCGGCATATACGAGAAGGCCAATCCCAATACCGTCTGGGAGAATCACTGCCCCTGGGAGGCGGAGAACGAGCTCTTCGAGCCGAACTATGACCGGATCATGCCGTGGCTCGAAAACGCGATTGGACGAATGCCGATCCTCGCCGAGCTTGGCATCAAGCGCGAGGTGCACGGCGCGATATCGCATCCGCCTGACGGCAACCCCCTCATCGGCCCGGCGCCAGGGTTGCCCAATTACTGGTGCTGCTGCGGCACCCAGATCGGCATCGGCTGGGGGCCCGGGCTGACGCGGGAACTCGCGCGTTGGATGGTGCATGGCGCCGCCGAAATCAACATGCGCGAATTCGATCCGCGCCGATTAGGGCCCTATGCGGATCAAAACTACCAGATTACCAAGGCGAAAGAGGATTACCTCTTGCGCCACGAGATTCCATTCCCGCATTTCAACCGCCTCGCCGCGCGGCCGGTGAAGACCTCGGCGCTTTATGCAACACTGAAGGCCAGAGGCGCCGTGCACGAGGAGATCTATGGCTGGGAGCGGCCGCGCTGGTTCGCACCGCAAGGCACCGAGCCCGTGGATATCTATGGCTTCCACCGTACGGGGCTGCATGACATCGTCGCCGCCGAATGCCGTGCGGTGCGCGAGCGCGCGGGGATCACGGACATATCCTCCTTCGCCAAGATCGAGATCGCGGGCAAGGATGCCGCCACCTTCCTCGACGGAATGGTGGCCAATCGGTTGCCAACACGCGACGGGCGGATCATCCTGACCCATCTTTTGAATGATGCCGGGCGGGTCGAGGCCGAGGTGACCATCGTCCGGCTCGCCGAGAACTGGTTCTACCTGACCTGCGCCGCCTTCTTCGAGCAGCGGGTGATGGACTGGCTCGCGCGGCACATACCGGACGGCGCAGAGGTGACCCTGCACAACCAGTCCGCCGAATACGGCGCGGTCGCGCTGCAGGGGCCGCGCGCCCGCGACATTCTCGCCGCTTGTACTGAGGCCGACCTGTCGAATGCCGCCTTCCCGTGGCTTTCCTCGCAGGACATCGCCGTTGCGGAACAGCCGGTTCAGGCCATGCGATTGAGCTATGCCGGGGAACTGGGCTGGGAGCTGCACATGCCGATGGCCCATCTCGCGCCGGTCTATGCTGAGTTGTGGGCCGCGGGCGAGCGCCATGGCCTCGCGAATACCGGCTCATTCGCGATGAACTCGATGCGGATGGAGAAGGGGTTCAAGGGTGCAGGGGAACTGACGAACGAAGTCACTCTGCCCGAAGCCGGCGTGATGCGCTTCGTGCGGATGGACAAGTGCTTTCGCGGCAAGACGGCGACCGAGACGGCGCTGGCGAAGCCACTCCGCTGGGTCTGCGCCTATCTGGACGTGGCCGATGACAGAAAGTCGGACGGCAACGGCGGCGAGGCGGTTCTGGCGGGGGGGCAGCAGATCGGCACCGTTAGCTCAATCGCGTTCGGACATACGGTCGGCAAACTTCTGGCCTTTGCATATATCAAGCCGGACCATGCGACGCCCGGAACGACGCTAGACGTCATGATCATGGGCCAACCGCGCAGGGCCCGTGTTCTGGCGAAACCGGCCTACGATCCGGAAAACCGCCTTCCCAGCGGGGAAGCCCTTGAAGAGGTCTCCGTATGATCAAGACGATGAAAGCGATGGTGCTGACCGGACACGGCGGCATGGAGAGGTACGAGTGGCACGAGGACTGGCCGATGCCGGAGCCCGGCCCGATGGAGGCGCTGGTCAAGGTCGGGGCCTGCGGATTGAACAACACCGACGTGAACACCCGCTCGGGCTGGTACTCCAAGACGGTGAACGAGGCCACGACCGGCGGCGCCTATGAGGCGGTCGCCGAGGAGGACCCAAGCTGGGGCGGGCGGCCCGTCACTTTCCCGCGCATCCAGGGTGCCGATGCGGTGGGCGTCGTCGTGGCCGTCGGCGAAGGCGGGGATCCCGCACTGATCGGCAAGCGGGTCATGGGCGATGCGTGGCAGCGCGACTGGTCGGACCCGCTGAACCGAGAAAAGGCGGGCTATTTCGGTTCCGAGTTCGACGGCGGCTTTGCCGAGTACACCAAGACGGACGTCCGCAACCTTGCCGTCATCGAAAGCGATCTTACCGATGCCGAGCTTGCGACCTTCACCTGCTCTTACACCACGGCGGAGGGCATGCTGACCAAGGCTAAAGTCACGTCCTCTGATACGGTTCTCGTGACCGGTGCCTCAGGCGGCGTCGGCGGCGCGCTGGTGCAGCTTGCCAGGCGCCGTGGTGCGCGCGTGATCGCGATGGCCTCCGAGTCCAAGCACGGCGATGTCGCGAAACTTGGCCCTGACCTGATCCTGCCGCGCGCGCCCGAAAACCTCCGTGCAGCGCTTGACGGGGAGAAGGTGACGGTCGTCGCCGACATCGTCGGTGGGCCCTATTGGCCGAGGGTCATCGATATCCTCGAACCCGGCGGGCGCTACACCTGTTCGGGTGCCATTGCGGGGCCGATCGTGGAGTTCGACTTGCGCACGTTCTACTTGCGCGACCTGACTTTCACCGGCTCGACCGTGACTCCCCATCAGGTGTTTTGCGACGTCGTGGGATATATCGAGCGTGGTGAGATCAGGCCGGCGCTTGCCGCGACCTATCCGCTGAAGGAGTTGCCGAAAGCGCAGCAAGCCTTCATCGACAAGAAGCATGTCGGAAACATCGTCGTTGTGCCGTGATGATCCGGGCTGGGGCGTCGAGGCCAAGCGCAATAGGATAGGTCAACACGCGGCCATTATCGACCAGGAGAGAGCCGATGCTCGACAAGACCCCGATGCAATGTTGGGCGGACCGCGCCCGCGCTGTAATGCCGGCGGGCGGCTTCGGCAATTTCGACCCCTCGGTGTTCATCCGCAAGGGCAAAGGCGCGCGGGTCTGGGACGAGGATGGCAGGGAATACGTCGACTACCTAATCGGCTCGGGGCCGATGCTGCTTGGGCACGGCCATCCGGAAGTGCTGGAAGCTGTCACCACGCAGCTGCCAATGGGCATGACGTTCTTCGCCAACAACGCCCCCGCCGTGGAACTGGCAGAAGAGATTTGTCGCGCCGTCGCCTGCGCCGAGCAGGTGCGGTTTCTGTCCTCGGGTGGCGAGGCCGACATGTACGCGATGCGGCTCGCCCGCGCATTCACCGGGCGCGATAAGATGCTGAAGTTCGAGGGCGGCTATCACGGCATGTCCGCCGAGGCGCAGATGAGCCTCGCGCCCGCGCGGCTCGTAAACTTCCCGCAGGCTGTGCCGGACAGTGCGGGGATACCGGAAGCGGTGCGAAACGAGATGATGATCGCGCCGTTCAACGATCCCGATTACCTCGAAAGCCTCTTGGCTGAACATGGCGACCAGATCGCCGGTATCATCGTTGAGCCGCTTCAGAGGATTATCCCGCCGGAGAAGAGCTTTCTGCAGGCGGTCCGCAGCCTGTGCAACCGCTACGGCATTGTATTTGTTTTCGATGAGGTAGTGACCGGCTTTCGCTTCGCCTATGGTGGCGCACAGGAGGAATACGGGGTTACCCCCGATCTCTGCACGCTCGGCAAGGTGATCGGCGGAGGGTTCCCGCTTGCTGCCGTGGCGGGCCGCAAGGATATCATGGACCATTTCGACAAGGCCATCGTCGGAGACGATAAGTGGTTGATGATGCTGGGCACGCTGTCGGGCAATCCTGTGGCGGCGGTGGCGGGGCTGAAGACGATGGAGATCCTTCGCCGCGATGGCGCTTATGAACAGCTCAAGGCCAATGGTGTGCGGCTCATGGCGATGTTCCGCACCCATCTCGACGCGGCGGGAGTCGCGCATCGCATCATTGGGCATCCGACGCTGTTCGATATCGTGTTCACCGATCGCGACGTGCGGACCTATCGCGACGTGCTTTCGGCGGATGCGGGAATAAGCGCCAGATTCAACACGGTGCTGCGAGAGAACGGCGTCTTCAAGTCGCCGGGCAAGGTCTATCCCTGCCTCGCCCTGACGGAAGCCGATTTCGAGATGACCGAGGCCGCGATCGTGGCTGCGGCGGTCGCCTTGGGCTGAACCCGCGCCGTCAGGCGGCGGCCTTGCCGCGCGCGGCCTCCATCGCGGCGAGGAAGCGGGCGACCTCGGCCTCGGTGTTGTAGTGGCAGATCGAAACGCGAATGCAGGCGTCAAGACCGAGCGGGCCGAGGATGTTGCCGCAATAGTGATCGTTCTTGCGGATGTGGACGCGGATGCCTTCGTCGCGCAGAAAGGCCACGAGATCGCCCGGCGACATGCCGTCCAGCGTGAGCGACACGACACCTTCGCGCCCCTCGGTGGCATCGCCGCCGATCAGCGTCACGCCCTCCATCTCGGCGAGACCACGAAGGTTTCCGGTGCCGTGCAGCATGGCCCCGATCAGCCGCGCCTCATGGTCATGGATCGCCTCTCCGGCGGCCTCGATCCGGGCGCGGCGGTCGGTGGCGTCGGAGACCTGTGCGCCGAGCCAGTCGAAATAGTCCACGACATCGGAGAAGGTCGCGTAGGCCCCCGCGTCGCGCGTGCCCATTTCCCAGGCGTTCTCCGGTCCGCCGACGATCTGTTCATTGGTGCAGGCGGAAAGCCGGTCGGAGGCCCAGCCGACGCCGTAGCCGTGGCGCGAAAAGACCTTGTAGGGCGACACGGCGTAGCCGTCCGCGCCGTAGGCGGCGCAGTCAATCCGGCCATGGCTCGCATGCTGGATGCCGTCGATGATGATGAAGGCGTCGGGCGCCTTGTCGCAGATCGCGGCGGCTATGGCCGGGAAATCGGTGGACATGCCGGTGACGGGCGAGGTCTGGACGATGGTGGCGACGCGGACCTCGGGCGTGATGTGCCTGACGTATTCCGTCAGGCTGACCGTGCCCGTGGCGTCGTCATGAACCGCCAGCACGTGCGGTCGACCCGTGACCTCGGCCCAGCGGGCCATGGCGCTGCGTGAGGCGGGGTGTTCGAGCGTGGAGCCGAGCATCACGCCGCCCTCCGCCGCTCCGAGCGCGGCGGTGCGGATCAGGCGGAAGAGAACCTCGGTCCCGCTTTCGCCGACGAAGACCTGCCCGCCGGGTGCGTTCAGGAACGCCCGCATGTCGGTGCGGCCCTTGTCGATCGCCGCCATCAGCGTCGCCGAGGCCAGGTTGTCGCGGCCCTGGTTGTCCGGGTAGCCGGCATAGGCCGCCGAGGTTTCGATCACCGATTTCAGGCGCAGCGCGCCGCCGGCATTCTCGAAGAAGATACGCGGGCCCTCGAAGGGGCAGGCCTCCACATGGGCGAAGCGGTCGCGGATTTCGTCGAGAAGGCCCGGTCTTTCGGTGATCACTCGGCAGGCTCCGTCGTCGTCTCAAGGTCTCTCAGCCTCAGACCTTCGGGGTCGAAGGGCGGCCGGGCGAGGACGCGCGCGGTGTGCGGGCGGCCGAGAATCGCAACATGCACCGTGTCGCCCGGCTTGGCCATGCCCGCCTTCAGATAGGCGATGGCGAGCGACTTGCCGACCGAATAGCCGTAGGCGCCGGAGGAGACCTGCCCGGCGGGCGTGCCGTCGGTGAGGAAGACCGGCTCCGCCCCCGAGGCGTCGGAGTCGACCGCGTCGATTTCGAGAAGCGACATGATCTCGCGCGGGGCGTTGTCGGCGATGGCCTGCCAGGCATCCTTGTTCAGGAACTCCTTGTCGGCCTTGATCAATCGGTCGAGCCCGCTTTCCTGCGGCCAGTATTCCGGGGAATAGTCGCGGCCCCAGGAGCCGTAGCCCTTCTCGACCCGAAGCGACATGAGCGCCCGGCTGCCCACCGGTCCCGCGCCGAACGCGCGCCCGGCGTCGAGCAGCGCCTCGTAGAGCGCGACCTGAGCGTCGGCGGCGCAGTGCAGTTCCCAGCCGAGATCGCCGGTGAAGCTGACGCGGATCGCGACGCAGTCGATGCCCGCCACGGTGATGCGCTGCGAGCGCATGAAGGGGAAGGCGTCGTTCGAGAGATCGGCGTTGGTGAGCCGTGCGAGGAGGTCGCGCGATTTCGGCCCGGCGACGTTGAAGCCGCACATCGCCTCGGTGCGGCTTTCGAACGTCGTGCCCTCGGGCAGCGGGATCGCGCGGAAGAAGCGCTGGTGGAAGCGTTCGGCCATGCCCGATCCGACGATCAGGAATTCCTCCTCGCCGAGCCGCGTCACGGTGAAATCGCCTGCGATGCCGCCGCGCACGCCGATCAGGGGGGTGAGGCAGGACCGGCCGATCTTCGTCGGCATCCGGTTGGCGAAGAGCGCGTTCAGCCAGTCCTCCGCGCCCGGTCCCTTCACGCTGTATTTCGCGAAGTTCGAGATGTCGATGATCCCCGCCTTCTCGCGCAGCATTATCGCCTCGCGCCCGACCGGCGCCCACCAGTTCTGGCGCGTAAAGCCGTAGGTTTCGTGATCCGGCTCGTCCTTGGCGGAGAACCACAGGGGATGTTCCCAGCCGTAGTTGAGGCCGAAGATCGCGCCCATCTTCTTCTGCATCGCGTAGGCGGGGCGGGTGCGGACGGGGCGGCCCGCTTCGCGTTCCTCGTTCGGGAAGTGGATCTTGAAGCGGTGCGAATACTGGTCCTCGACGCGGGCCTTGGTGAAGGCCTTCGTCGCCCAGTGGCCGTAGCGCGCGAGGTCCCAGCCGAACATGTCGAGCGTCGGTTCGCCCTCGACGATCCATTCGGCGGCGAGCTTGCCGAGACCGCCCGATTGCGAGAATCCGGGGATGATACCGTTGCAGCAGAAGTAACCCTTGAGCTCGGGGATGGTCCCGAACAGCGCCGACGAATCCGGCGACCAGATCATCGGGCCGTTGATGACCCGCTTGATGCCCGCGTTGCCCACCGCCGGCACCCGGTCGATGGCGCGCATCATGTTGGGCTCGATCCGCTCGAGGTCGTCGGCGAAAAGCTCGTGGCCGAAGCCCTGAGGCGTGCCGTCCTCGGCCCAGAACTTCATCTGCTTCTCGTAGGCGCCGACGAGGAGGCCGAGCCCCTCCTGGCGCAGATAGTATTCGCCGTCGCGGTCGGCGACCGAGGGCAAGCGGCGGCCGAGATCGGCGATCTCCTGGATCGTCTCGGTCACGAAATACTGGTGCTCGGTCGGGATGAGCGGCAGGTCGAGCCCCGCCATCTTCGCTACCTCGCGCGCCCAGAGGCCGGCGGCGTTTATGACCCAGGGGGTCGCGATGTCGCCCTTCTCGGTGCGGACGATCCAGGTGCCGTCGGGCTGCTGCTCGGTGCCGGTGACGGGGGTGAAGCGGTGGATTTCGGCCCCGCGCTGCCGCGCGCCCACCGCGTAGGCGTTGGTCACGCCCGAGGGGTCGACGTTGCCGCCGTCGGGTTCGTACATGATGCAGCGGATGCCGTCGAAATCGACGAGCGGGTGCAGCTTCTCGGCCTCGGCCCGGTCAACCTCGTAGAAGTTCATGCGGTAACGCTTGGCCTTCGCCGCCTGGATGCGCAGCTGGTGCTCGCGTGCCTCGGTCTGGGCGAGGTACAAGGAGCCCGGCTGAAAGATGCCGCAGCCCTGCCCGGTCTCGGCCTCGAGCTCCTTGTAGAGCGTCATCGTGTAGTGCTGGAGCCGAGAGATGTTGGTGACGTCGTGCAGGCCGTGGATGTTCGCCGCCGCGTGCCAGGTCGATCCGCTCGTCAGTTCCGAGCGTTCGAGCAGCACGACCTCGGTCCAGCCCAGCTTGGCGAGGTGGTAGAGGATCGAGCAGCCGACGAGGCCGCCTCCGATGACTACGGCTTGGGCATGGCTGCGCATGGGCGGTCCTTTCGGAAATGTCCGGCGAATGGGAGCGTAGCCGAGGCTAGGCAGAGGCGTCTTCCCCAACCATCAAAAAAAATTGGGTCATGGGCCCCGGTTTTTTGATCTTGCGCCGTGGCGTGGGGCCGATAACCTGAGGCGTGGGTAGTCCATCCGATCGGTGTCCGGCCATGCGGGTCGTTTTCGTCAAGAATGCGATGAACCGCCGGGAAACCGGGTGCGATCTCGTGCCGTGTCGACGCAGGCCGCCGTCTTTGCGGACCGCGACACCTGACCTTCGGATGCCCCATGCCTCAGCCTGCCTCTTTGCGCCTCGCCGTCGATATCGGCGGAACCTTCACCGACACGGTGCTGGTCGGGGCTGACGGCGCGATCGCCGCATCGACCAAGACGCTGACCACGCATGACGACCCCGCCACCGGCGCGATGGACGGCGTCCGGCGCGCCCTGGCGGAGGCGGGGCGGCCGCTCGCCGAGGTCACGGGCTTCATCCACGGCACGACCCTGGTCACGAACGCGCTGATCGAGCGGCGGGGGGCCACGGTCGCGACCGTCGCGACCGAAGGCTTCCGCGACATTCTGGAGATCGCTTATGAGCGGCGCTACGCGCAGTACGACATCAACCTCGAGAAGCCCGATCTTCTCGTTCCGCGCGAACGGTCCTTCACGATCCCCGAGCGGATGAACGCCGGCGGCGAGGTGCTGATCCCGCTCGACGAGGGCGCGGTGCCGCCTCTGCTGGAGCAGATCGACGCGAGCGGCGCGGAGGCGGTGGCGGTCTGCCTGCTGCACAGCTACGCCAATCCGGCGCATGAACGCCGCCTGCGCGAGCTGATCGCAAAGGCGCGGCCCGCTCTGGCGGTCTCCATCTCGTCCGAGGTCAGCCCCGAGGCGCGGGAATTCGACCGGCTTTCGACGACCGTGGCGAACGCCTACATTCAGCCCCTGATGGCGCGGTATCTCGCCGCCTTCGAAGCGCGCTTCGCCGACGAGGGGCTGACCTGTCCGATCCTGATGATGACGGCGGGCGGCGGCATGACGACGCTCGCCACCGCCGCGCGGCTTCCCATCCGGCTCGTGGAAAGCGGGCCGGCGGGCGGCGCGATCCTCGCCGCGCGGATCGCGGCGGAATGCGGGCTGGACGAGGTCTTGTCCTTCGACATGGGCGGGACGACGGCGAAGCTGTGCCTGATCGACGGCACGCGCCCCCAGACCTCGCGCAGTTTCGAGATCGCGCGGGCGGCGCGGTTCATCAAAGGCTCCGGCATGCCGGTCCGCATCCCGGTGATCGAGATGATCGAGATCGGCGCGGGCGGCGGCTCCATCGCGGCGGTGGACCGGCTGGGACGGCTGACCGTCGGGCCGGAAAGCGCAGGGTCGGAGCCCGGCCCGGTGGCCTTCCGGCGGGGCGGCGCGCGGCCCACGGTGACGGATGCGGATATCGTGCTCGGCTATATCCGGCCCGAGACTTTCGCCGAGGGCCAGTTCCGGATCGAACCCGAAGGAGCGGCGGGGGCGCTGGGAGAAGTCGGCGAACCGCTCGGCCTCGACGCGACGGGCGCGGCGGACGGGGTGAGCCGCATCGTCGACGAGAACATGGCGAGCGCCGCGCGGATGCATGCAGTGGAATCCGGCAAGGACCTCACCGCCCGCACCATGATCGCCTTCGGCGGCAATGGGCCACTGCACGCCTGCCGCGTCGGCCGCGCCGCCGGCGTCTCGCGCATCCTGATCCCTGCCAATCCGGGCGTCGGGTCCGCCGTGGGTTTCCTCTTCGCGCCGGTATCGTTCGAGATCGTCCGGTCGCGCTATTCGCTGCTGCAAGAGCTGGACCTCGGCGCGGTCAACGCGCTGTTCGCGGGCATGTGCGCCGAGGCGCTGGTGGTCGTTCGGCAGGGCGCACCGGATGCGGCGGTGACGACCGCGCGTTCCGCCTTCATGCGCTATTCCGGACAGGGCCACGAGATCGAGATCGCCCTGCCCGACCGCGAGCTGATGGCCGGAGACATCGGACCGCTGACCGGGGAATTCGAGGCCGCCTATTCGCGCCAGTTCTCGCGACCGGTGCCGGGGATGGAGATCGAGATTCTCAACTGGGCCGTGCGTATCGCCACCGATGCAGCCGAGATACCCGCAAGGATCGAGGCGCCGCCGCCCCGTCGGCGCGAGCTGGCCGAAACGCGGCCCATCGTCTGCGACCTCACCGGCCAGCCACGCGACGCCGGGTTCGTGCTGCGCGAGGCGCTTCGGCCGGGCGACGTGATCGCCGGCCCGGCGCTTGTCGCCGAGCCGCAGACGACGACCTTCGTCGGTGCCGATTTCAGCGCCAGCGTCGATCCGCGCGGCAACCTGATCCTCACCCGCGACCGAGATGGAGGCCCCCGATGACCGATCTCTCCCCCGCCCGGCTCCAGGTGATGTGGAACCGGCTTCTCTCGGTGGTCGAGGAGCAGGGCCAGACGCTGATCCGCGCGGCCTTCTCGCCCATCGTGCGCGAATGCGGCGACATCTCCGCCGGCATCTTCGACGTCAAGGGCCGCATGCTCGCACAGGCCGTTACCGGCACGCCCGGCCACATCAACACGATGGCCGAGGCCGTGAAGACGCTGCGCGAGCGCTTCCCGATCCAGACCATGTCCCCCGGCGACATCTACATGACGAACGACCCCTGGCTCGCCTCGGGGCACCTGAACGACTTCCTCCTGATGATGCCCGCCTTCAAGGAGGGCCGCGTCGTCGGCTTCACCTCCTGCACGTCGCATCTCGTGGACCTCGGTGGGCTCGGCATGGGCCCGGAGGGGTCGGACATCTACGACGAGGGGCTTCTAATCCCGCCCTGCAAGCTCGTGGACCGGGGCGAGGTGAATGCGCTTCTGATGGAGATCGTGAAGGCCAATTCGCGCGAGCCGGTCGCCAACGAAGGCGACATCTACGCGCTCATCGCCTGCTGTGAGGCGGGCGCGGCGCGGCTCGTCGCGATGATGGAGGATTTCGGGCTCGACGATCTGGACCGGCTGGCCGAGCACATCATCGAGACCTCGCGGAAGGGCACGCTTCACGCGATCGCCGAGGTTCCGGAAGGGATCTACCGGAACGTCCTCACGGTCGACGGCTACGAGGCCGAGTTGGAGCTGCATGCGGCGCTGAAGGTCACGAGGGACCGGCTGCATCTCGACTTCGCGGGCACGTCGGGATGTTCGAGGAAGGGCATCAACGTGCCCTTGAACTACGCCACCGCCTATTCGGTCTTTGCCATGCGCTGCATCATCGGGCCGGACATCCCGAATAACGCGGGGTCTCTGGAGCCCTTCGTCGTCACCGGGCCCAAGGGCTGCATCCTGAACGCGCAGGCCCCCGCGCCGGTGGCGATGCGGCATACGCTCGGGCAGATGACGCCGGACCTTGTCCTGGGCTGCCTTGCTCAGGCGCTGCCCGAGGGGGTACCGGCGGAAGGCGCGTCCTGCATGTACGACCTGCCGATGCGCCACGCGCCGGAGGTCGCGCGGGATGGCGGGCGGCAATTCGCGGTCGAGCTGGTCCATAACGGCGGCACGGGCGCGCGGCCGCATGCCGACGGGCTGTCGGCCACGGCCTATCCGTCGGGCGTCTTCGGCTCTCAGGTCGAGATCACCGAAGCGGTTGCGCCGGTCACGGTCTGGCGGCGCGAGCTTCTGCCCGATTCCGGCGGCGCGGGGCAGTTCCGCGGCGGGCTCGGCCAGCGGATCGAGATGACCTCTGCGGCGAAGGAGCCGTTCATCGTGTTCCTCTCGGTCGAGAGGGTGCGGAACGCGGCGAAGGGCCGGGCCGGTGGGCTGCCCGGCGCGCCCGGCCGTATCCGGGTGACCGGGCGCGACGCCGACATTCCGGGCAAATGCGAGCTGCGCGTGGAGCCGGGCGAGCGGCTGATCTTCGACACGCCGGGCGGCGGCGGATTCGGCGACCCCGCCGCGCGCGATCCAGGGGCGCTTGCCCGCGACATCGCGCGAGGGCTCGTCACGCCCGAGGCGGCGGCGCGCGACTACGGGGCGAAGCGATGATCGCGCCGGTCCCGAATGTCGCCGAGATGGCGCCCTATGCGCTGGCGGACCTCGGACGCGAGAGCATGATCTCGCTCGCTCAGAACGAAAGCGCCTTCGGTCCGAGCCCGCTGGCCGTCGAGGCCGGACAGAGGGCGCTCGCCGGGGCTGCGCTTTATCCCGACCCCAATTGGACAGAGCTGCGCCGGGCCATTTCTCAGACGCACAGCCTGCCGGGCGAAAACCTTCTCTGCGGAGCGGGATCGATGGAGCTCATCGGCTGCCTGATCCGCGCCTTCGCCGGGCCGGGAAACGAGGTTCTGGGCAGCGCGCGCGGCTACCTCTTCGCCGCGACGGCGTGCCAGCAGGCAGGGGCGGCCTATGTGACCGCGCCCGAAGCCGGGTTCACGGTGTCGCCGGACGCGATTCTCGCGGCGGTCACGGACCGGACGAGGATCGTGTTTCTCTGTAATCCCGGCAACCCGACAGGCACACGCATTCTGAACGCCGACATTGCCCTGCTCAGAGGCGGCCTGCCCAGCGGCGTGCTGTTAATCGTCGATCAGGCCTATGCGGAGTTCGACGATCAGGATCATGCCGCGGCCTTCGCGCTCGCGCAGCGCGGCGCTACGGTCGTGCTGCGCACCTTCTCGAAGGCCTACGCGCTCGCCGGTGCGCGCGTGGGGTGGGGGCTGTTCCCCGGGGCCGTCGCGCGCGAGGTCCGCAAGCTTCTCAACCCCAACAACGTCTCCGGCGTCTCGCAGGCGATGGCGGAAGCCGCAATGCGCGATCAGGAACATATGCTCGCGATCGTGACGCGGACGGTCGCGATCCGCCGGGAGTTCACGGAACGCCTGCGTCGGGCGGGCTATGTCCCGCCCGAGAGCCATACGAATTTCGTGCTGATCCCCTTCGCCAGCGTCGAGGCGGCGAAGGCCGCCGACAAGCGACTGCGGGACGCGGGGCTTTTGATGCGCGGCATGGCGGGTTACGGCCTTGCCCATTGCCTGCGCGCCACTGTGGCCGCGCCGGAGCACATGGCGCGCGCCGCCGATGTTCTTGCCGCCTTCAGGGAGCACGGTAATGACCGCTGATCCGCGCGCCATCAAGGTTGGGGTGCTCGTGCCCTATACGAACACCAATCTCGAACCGGACATAATGCTGATGCGGCCCGAGGGCTGCTCGCTGCATTTCGAACGGCTCGGGGACTACGACATCGACGCGATCCCCGGCTCCGACCAGATGGCGCGGCTGGGTGCGGCGGACATCACCGAGACCCTGCGGCTGATATCGGGCATCCGGCCGAGGGCGGTGCTCTACGGCTGCACCTCGGCGACGCTGACGCACGGGGCGGGCTTCGACCGCGAGCTTGCGGCGCAGATCGGGGCGCGGTCGGGAGCCGTGTCGCTGACCGCCGCCGGATCGCTCGTCTTGGCGATCCGCGTGCTGGGCGCGGCGAAGGTCGGCTTCTCCTCACCCTATCTCGGCGAGATCAATGATCAGGCTGCGGCGTTCCTGGCCGACGAGGGGATCGCGACCGTGGCCCGCGCCGATATCGGGCGCGAGTTGGGCAATTACGGGCAGGGAGAGCTGACGCCGGACGAGATCTTCGCGCTTGCAATGCGAGTGAACGTGCCCGAGGTCGAGGCGATCGTCCTGTCATGCACGGACATGCGCTCGGTCGAGACGGTGGACCGCATCGAGGCGGCGACGGGCAAGCCGGTCGTGACGTCGAACCAGGCGATGGTCTTCGCGCTTTGCCGCGCGCTGGGGCTGCCGCGCCCGCCAGGCGCGCCGGGGCGGCTGTTCGAACGGCTCTGATCCGGGCGCGCTCAGTACCCACGCGCAGGATCGACGACATTGGCAAGGGCGGAGCCCTGACGGTAGCGCGCCAGATTTTCGGCGAACATCCGCACCGATTTTTCCGCCCAGCCATCATAGACCGAGGAGCAGTGCGGCGTGACGATCACGTTCTCCATTCCCCAGAAGGCATGGCTTTCGGGCAGCGGTTCCGTCGCGAAGACATCGAGTGCTGCACCCTTGAGCGGGCCGCCCTCGAGCGCGGCGATCAGCGCGGCCTCGTCGACCACGAAGCCGCGCGAGACGTCGATCAGCACCGCGCCAGGCTTCATGGCGGCGAAGGCGGCGGCATTCACGAGCCCCCGCGTGGTGGGTAGGAGCGGCACGGCGACAAGGATGAAATCGGCGCGCGGCCAGAGCTCGGGCAGCGCCTCCATCCCATACACCTCGTCGACATTCTCGGTGGGTCCGGGCCGGGCGCGGACGCCCAGCACCTCCATCCCCATCGCCTTGGCCCGACGCGCCGCCGCCTGCCCTGTCTGGCCGAGCCCGAGGATCAGGAGCGTCCGACCCTCTATCGGCGCGACGCGCCCGTCGGTCCAGCGCCGTTCCTTCTGCGCCCGGGCGAAGCCGCGTAGGTCGAGCGAGAAGGCCAGCATGGCGCCAAGCGCGTATTCGGCCATCATGCCCGCCGCCACCCCGGCCGCGTTCGTCACCGTGAGGCGCGCGGGGTCCCAGCGGGGGAGGTGATCGATCCCCGATCCACCGATCGAAAGCCATCGCAGCCCTGCGCTTCCGATCAACGCTACGGCAGGAAATTCGGCGGTCCCGGAGAAGCGGACGGAGTAGCAGACCTCGGGCCGCAATTCGGCGAGCGTGGCGGGCAACCCCTCATAGCTGTCGCAGCAGCGGATCGTGAGATCGGGATGCTCCGCAGCGACGATGGCGCGCGCCGCGTCCGGCGCGTCGGTGTGCAGGAGGACGACGGGGGCCGAGGTCACGGGGTTTCGTGCAAGTGTCGGGCCAAGTCGGAGAACCGGCTCTCGGCCGGGGTGAGCGCGAGCGTCGCGTCGCGGATCGCGGATGCGCGTGCGCCGCCCAGAACGGGGGCGGCGAACTCCATGAACTTCGCGACGATGTCCGTGGCGCTGAACGGGCGTTCTGGGCCACCACGGGCATGCGTGTCGCCTGAACGGAGCATCTGCCCGTCGTCGAGCACGATTTCCACATCCGCCCATCGCCCGTCCGGGAAGCGCGCTTCGTGCCGCGGTTCGGTCGCAAGGGTCGTCCGTTGGACGAGTCGCGCGACCGCCGGATCGTTGAGCGCCGCGCCCGAGATGTGTTCCAGCCCGATGCGCCCATGGACCAACATCACGGCGACAGGGAAGGGCAGGGCGTATTGGGCCTTCGACGTGGTCTCCGGCATGCCGGACCAGAGTGCCACGGCGTTGTCGAAGCTGCGGATGCGGATCTCCTCGATCTGGCCCGCATCGAAGCCATGCGCCACTTGCAGCTCGCGCGCGGCGTCGATGGCGGCATGCGCCCAGCGGCAGATCGGGTAGGGCTTGATGTACTGATGTTCGATCTGCCAGAAGCGCCCGAGATCGGCCCAGTGGGGTGCCGCTTCGGGCGCCTCGACCGTGATCGCAGGCGCCCCGGCGAACCCCGCCTCGGCGAGGATCGCGGCGCTCATGCCCGCGAGCGCGCCCCAGCCCGACCCGTCATGCAGCATCGTAGGGTGCGCGATCTCGCGCATCATCTGGCTGCGGGGCCCGTGATATTCCGCAATGCCGAGCGCCTCGCGCAGCTGGTCGCGCGTCAGGCCCCGCATCCGCGCGGCCATCGCCGCGACGCCGAGCGCGTTCCAGGCGCCCGAGGTGTGGTAGTCGCTGACGCTGGCATGGAGCGACAGGGCGGCGCGGCCCGCGACCTCGTAGCCGATGATGAGCGCCGCGAGCGCATCGGGTCCGGAAAGCGCCGGCCTGAGCCCGGCGAGCGCGACGAGCGTCGGCGCGGCGACGACGCCGATATGGCCCTTCGTCGGGTTGTAGCCGTCGTGTCCGTCGAGATTGTCGACCTGCGTCGCCGCGGCATAGACCGCGCCCGGGAGGCTGACCCGTCGCCCGTCGAACAGCATGCGTGCTGCGGCGTCGTCCGCCCCGGCGCCGTGGATCCGGGCGGCAGTGTCGCGCGCGATCCGTCCCGCCTCCATCGGCGCGGAGGCGGCGGCGATGCCGAGCGTGTCGAGCAGGAGCAGCGCGGCGCGCTCGCGTGTGGGGGCGGGGATGTCGTCTGACCGGGTGTCGAGCACGAACTCCGCCACACGGTCGAAGGTCCGCGTTTCGATCCCGTCTTCGCCGCGCATCGCCGGTCCTCCGTGACAATCCGATGACCACGATATTTTACGGCGCCATCCAAACACGCGATGAATTCGCTGTCATCGCATAAATTTTCCGTTAGCTTGGCTGACGTTCAAGTCCAAGCCTGCCGAGCCAGCATGACCCGCCCGCCACCGCCGCTGAATTTCGTGCGTTCATTTGAATGCGCCGCCCGGCATCTGAGCTTCACGCGCGCCGCGGAGGAGTTGGGCTATACGCAGGCGGCGATATCCACACACGTGCGGGCGCTGGAAAAATACGTGGGTCGGGCATTGTTCGTACGCAAGGCACGGTCTCTGGAGCTGACCGAGGTTGGTGAGGCCTACCTGCCTACCTTGCGGCAGGCACTGGCCCAGATCGACAGCGCGACCGAGGCGGTCGTGGCGAGCTCACGCGAACGCTCGGTCATTCTGTCCTGTCCGATGAGCCTTGCGGAAAACTGGCTGCCGGGGTGTTTGTCAGCGTTCCGCGAAGTTCATCCCGAGATCGAGGTCGTCGTTCACGGCACGATCTGGGACGGCGTCGACGACGGGATCGCGGACGTGGTGATCACCGTCAATCGCGAAGACGACCGCCCGTCGGGCGCGGCGCTCATGTGGCGCGAGACGCTGTCGCTGCTGATGGCGCCGTGCCTCGCATCCAGGCTCGGCGGCCCGTCGGATGTTTTGGGCTTGCCGCGCATCCTGATTTCGGGGCGGCAGGAATACTGGACGATCATGGGAGATGTGCTCGGGATCGCGAAATTCGACGCAGGCCATTCGATCAAGACGAACGGATCGAACATCTCGCTCGAGATGGCTGCGCGCGGGCTGGGGGTGACTGTCGCATTGACCTCGCTCGGGGCGATCCATCTCGAACGCGGGCTATTGAAAGAGCCGTTCGCGGTCCGGCCTGAAAGCCCGTGGTCCTATTATTTCGACACGCGGCGCGGGGCCAAGAACCTCGCCACGCGGGCGTTCGTCGACTATCTGAGGGACTACGCAGCATATCGGACTGGCACGGCGGACTGACCCCGCGGCGTTCAGATCTTTTCGCTGTTATCCTCGCGGCGGACGCGGAAGACTACGAGATAGAGCGCGGGCGCGAATACCAGCGTGATGACCGTGCCGGCGATGATCCCGCCCATCATCGCGTAGGCCATCGGCCCCCAAAAGATCTGCCGCGAGATCGGGATGAGCGCGAGGCTCGCCGCGGCCGCGGTCAAGAGGATCGGGCGGGCGCGGGCGTCTGAGGCTTCGAAGACCGCGTCCCAGGCGCTGCGTCCCTTGGCGCGCAGCACCTCGATTTCGTCCACGAGGATGATGGAGTTGCGGATCAGGATGCCGATCAGCGCGAGGACGCCGAGGATCGCGACGAAGCCCAGCGGCGCGCCTGAGGGAACGAGCGCGGCGACCACGCCGATGAGGCCGAGGGGCGCGACGCAGAGGACGACGAAACTCAGCCGGAAGCTCTGCATCTGGATCATGATCAGCGTCAGCATGATCAACACCATCAAGGGCACGACGGCGGCGATCGGCGCCTGGCTGTCCGCGCTCGATTCGACGGTGCCGCCCACCACCGCCTCGTAGCCCTGCGGCAGGTCCGCGTTGAATGCGGCGACTCGATCCGCGAGGTCCTTGACGATCGTGTCGGGCTGGTCCTTCGTCTCGATCGCCGCTTTGACGGTGATCGTCGGCATCCGGTTGCGCTGATGGATCACCGGCTGTTCGGTTTCATAAGAGAATGTCGCGACCGAGCGAAGCGGTATCGTCACGCCGTTCGCGGCCGAAAGCTGTAGGTCGGGCAGCGCCTCCACCGACTGGCGTGAGACGGCGTCGCCGCGCGCCACGATGTCGATCAGGTACGCGGCATCGCGCAGTTCGGTGATGCTCGTACCGTCGTAGATCGCGTTCAGCGCCGCCGCGATGTCGCGCGGTGTGATTCCAAGTTGGCGCGCCTTGTCCTGAAGAATCTCGAGCCGGACGACACGCGTCGGTTCGTTCCAGTCCATGACGATGTCGCGCAGCCGTTCGTCACTGGCGACGAGCGCGGTCAGATCGCGTGCGTGGTCGCGCAGCGTCTCGATGTTGGGGCCGGAGATGCGGTACTGGACCGGACGCCCGACCGGCGGGCCGATCTCGAGAAGCTTGATGAAGACGTCGATTCCGGGAAACTCGTTTGCGGCGATATCCCGCAGCTCGGCGCGGAGCGCGTCGCGGTCCTCGACGGACGGTGTCTGGATCACGACCTGCCCGGTATTCGGTCCCGGCGTGGGAACGTCATAGGACAGCAGGAACCGGGGCGCGCCGCGGCCGATATAGGACGACCAGAAGAGCACGTGCTCGCTGTCTGCCAGATGTACCTCCATCCGCTCGATCTGTGCAGCGGTCTCGGAGATCGAGGCGTTCTGCGGAAGCGCGAAGTCGATGATCAGCTCGGGGCGGTCGGAGCTCGGGAAGAACTGCTGCTCGACGAAGCGCATGGCGTATATCGAGAAGGCGAAGGTCGCGACCGTGAGCGCGATGGTGAGCCAGCGGAACCGCATCGCGGCACGCAGGAGCACGTGGAAGGCGCGGCGTACGCGGCCCGGTTCGCCCGTGTGGTGCTTGAGTTTCGCGGGCAGGAATGTCACGCCCAGGAGCGGCGCGAACAGGACCGCGACGATCCACGAAACCGTCAGAGACACCGCGATCACGACGAAGAGCGAGAAGGTGAACTCTCCCGCCGCCGAGTTGTTGAGGCCGACGGGGATGAACCCCGCGACGGTGACGAGCGTGCCCGTGAGCATCGGGAAGGCGATCGAGGTCCAGGCGTAGGAGGCCGACGCGCTCAAGCTCTCGCCCTTCTCTAGCCTGGAGATCATAGTCTCGATCGCGATCATCGCGTCATCGACCAGTAGCCCGAGCGCGATGATCAGCGCGCCAAGCGAAATGCGCTGCAGCGTGAAGCCGGCATAGTGCATGATCACGAAGGTGATCGCGAGGACGAGCGGGATCGTCAGAGTGACGACGAGGCCCGCGCGCATGCCGAGCGAGACGAAGCTGACCGCGAGGACAATCAGGATCGCTTCGAGGAGCGCCTGGAGAAAGTGGCCCACCGCCTCGTCGACGACATGGGGTTGGTCGGCGACCTGGTGAATCCCGATCCCGACCGGAAGCTGGGCGGTGGCCTCCGCGATGACCGCGGTCAGCTCCTCGCCGAAGTCGATGATGTTGGCGCCCTTGCGCATCCCCACGGCGAGCCCGATCGCTTCCTCGCCGCGATAGCGGAAAAGCTCGGTCGGCGGGTCCTGGTAGGTCCGGCGGATCTCGCCCACGTCGGTCAGACGGAAGAATCGGTCGCCGACCCGCAGATTGATGTCTTCGAGGCTTTCTGTGCCCGAAAACTGCCCGCCGATCCGAACGAGCACGCGTTCGGGGCCCGCGTCGATCACGCCCGATGGCAGGATCGCGTTCTGCGCGGCGAGCGTCGCTTGCACCGCCTGCTGGTTCAGGCCCAGCGCGGCCAGGCGCTCGGTCGAGAATTCGAGGTAAACGACTTCATCGCGCGTGCCGTAGATCTCCACCTTGCCGGCGTCGGGAAGGGCCTGCACGGCGCGGCGGACGCCTTCCGCGTGGTCGCGCACCTCGCGCGGGGTGAATCCGTCCGAAGTGAAGGCGTAGAGATTGCCGAAGACGTCGCCGAAATTATCGTCGAACTGGAAGCCCGCGAACTCGGCCGGGAAATCGGACCGGATATCGGCCATCATGTTGCGCACCGTCTGCCAGATGCGCGGCAGTTGGCGGGCGCGTGTCGTGGGCAGAAGCTCGACATACACAATGGCCTGACCCGGCCGTGTAACTGACCGCGTGAAGTCGAGCTCATCGAGGTCTTCAAGCTTTTTCTCGATCCGGTCGGTGACCTGGCTCAGCGTTTCCTGCACGTCAGCGCCGGGCAGGGCGGCGGCGATGATCATGGTCTTGATCGAGAAATCAGGATCCTCTTCGCGACCGATCTCGACATAGGCGAGAACGCCCGCCGCCATCGAGATGATCATGAGGAACCAGACGAAGGATCGGTGCTGAAGCGCCCAGTCGGAGAGGTTGAAGCGATTCATCCGGGCACGCGCGGGCCGACAATCTGCCCTTCCTCAAGCGAATGGATTCCCTTCACGACCACCTCCGTTCCGGGGCTGAGGCCAGAGGTGACAACGATATAGTCACCGACCCTCGGGCCGAGCGTGACAGGCACTCGCTCCACTTGGTTGTCGGCGCGATCGACGCGCCAGACCGAAGGGGACGGGCCGTCGGAGTCGAGAACTGCGCCGGCCGGCAGGACGACGCCGGCATCGCTTCCCGAAAGCGGTGTCACGCGGACGAGGGCACCCAGCCGGAAGGAATCCGGCGCATCCTTCAGCGCAAGATGCAGCCGCCGTGTCCGCGTGGTGCGTTCGGCAACCGGGTCGATCTGGCGGAGCGTCGCGGTTGCCGTCACGGCGGGATTGGCCGCGAGGCGGGCTTGGAACTCCACGCCCGGCTCGAGCGCGGCGACATCCTGTTCGCTGAGGTCGATGACAATTTCGCGCGCGTCAGTCGCGGCGAGGCGCAGCACCGGCTGGCCCGCCGACAGCGTCGCGCCCGGCTCGGCGAAGATTTCGGTCACGACGCCGTCCTGAGGCGCCGTCAGCGTGGCGAGATCGCGCGTGTCCTGGGCACTTGCGAGGCTCGCACGGGCCTGTTCTAGCCGAGCCTCGGCCGCGACGAGGGCGCGTTCGGCATCTTCGAGCCGGGTTTCACTTCCGGCACCCGTTTCAGCAAGTGAGCGCGCCCTGTCTGTCGCGTCTGCGGCCGAGCGGAGCTGGGCCTCGGCGACCGCGACGCCGGCTTCGGCGGCCCGCAGATCCGCATCGAGCGCCTCTGGGTCGAGGCGTGCCAGAATCTCGTCCCTTTGCACGACGTCGCCTGCCGAGATCGGCCGTTCGGCAATCGTGCCGATCAGCGGGAAGCCGAGGTCGGTTTCGATCCGCGAGGCGACCGTGCCGACATAGGTCAAAGGCAGTTCGGCCTCGGGCTGGACAACCACGCTGACGACTGGGCGGGGCGCGGCCCCGGAGGGCTGCTCGGCCTCTTCCGCAGTTGCAGGAAGCGCGAGAATGGTGGCCAGACAAAGCGCAAAACGGGTCATTCGGCGATCTCCTCCGCAGCGCGGACCGTGCGTCCCGGGTAGAGCAGCTGAGCGCCGGCGCCGACGACGAGATCGCCGTCTTCGATTCCGCTCTTGATGAGGATGCGCCCGGTTTCAAAGCGCTCGATCTCGACAGGTTGCAGCGTGACGGTCATCGTATCGGGATCGACCCGCCAGACCGCCGGCCCCCCGGCCGTCGCCGACATGGCCGACCAAGGCAGGACGACCAGTTCCGGCCCCTCGCGCGTTACCGATCCGCGCACCGCCTCGCCGAAGCTTAGCCTCTCGGGCGGGTTGTCGATCGCAACCGTCACGGCGACGGTGCCGGTCTGGGCATCGACGACAGGTGAAATCTCGTCGATATGGCCATGGAAGACGGTATTCGGATCGTCGATTGGGTTCAGCGTCACGACGGGCGGTGCGGCGCCAAAGCTTAGAAGAACCTCGGGAACATCGAAGACCGCATCCATTGCGCTGCCGAGCGCAAGCTCAAACACCGGCTGGGCGGCGCCAACGACTTGGCCCGCCTCCACCATCCGCTGCGTGACTGTCGCGTCACCGGGCGCGAGCAGAACCGTATCGGCAAGCGCTTTCTCGGCCCGGTCGAGATCGGCGCTTGCCTGCGCCAGAACGCCTTCGGCGATTCTGAGGGCGTCCTCGGCGCTGTCACGAGCGATCCGGGTCGTGGCGCCGCGCTGAAGAAGCGCATCTTGACGCTGGAGGTCCTCGACCGCCTGCCGGTAGTCGGCGGTCGCGGTCGAGAGGCCCGCCTCGGCCGCGCGACGCGCCTGTTGCTGCTGAACCGCCTGCATCCGGGCGAGGACGGCGTCTTGCTGCACTTCGTCCCCGGCGTCGACCAGAACCTCGGTCACGCGCCCGCCCGAGGGGAAGGCCGCAGTCAGGCTGTCCCGCGGGCGCACCTCTCCGGTCAGCGAATACAGCCGCGAATCGGGCATCGCCTCGGCCTGCACGATTTCGACCCTCAGAAGATCGGCCGATACCGCAACGGTCGCGAACCAAGCGGCCAGAAACGCCCCGAAGACCGGAGCGAGGTATCGCGCATTTCGCATAGATGGACTCGTCCCTGACGTCCCGTGTCGCGCACAGCGTAGCAAAATCAACCCGATGGTCGAGACCCGATTGTCGGAAAGGCTGCCGCCTCAGGCGGCGAAAGGTCGTTGACAGCAGTTGGGCGCAAGTCCTCTCATGTCGGGAAACGGAACGGGCGACGCCCGGCGCATAGATGGGAGGACACATATGACATTCGCTAGAACAACGGTCGCCGTGCTGGGTATGGTCGCGTTGACCGGCGGAATGGCGGCGGCGCAGGGGGATTGCGCGGCGGGCAAGACGCTGAAGGACGGCGTGCTGACGATCGCCACCGGGAACCCCGCTTACTTTCCATGGGTCATCGACGACGACCCCGCCGGCGGAAAGGGGTTCGAGGCGGCGGTCGCCTACGAAGTCGCGGCGCGAATGGGCTTCGCTGCCGACAAAGTGGAATGGACCTCGACGAGTTTCGACCAGGCGATCCAGCCCGGACCGAAGAATTTCGACCTCAACCTTCAGCAGTTTTCCATCACGGCCGAGCGCGACCAGATGATCGACTTCTCCGACCCCTACTACACGGCCGCACAGGCGGTCCTCGTGCGGCAGCCGACCGTCGACGCCGGGGCAGAGCCGACGATTGCGTCACTGAAGTCGCTGAAGTGGGGTGCCGCGGCGGGAACGACCGCGCCTGCCTTGATCGCGAGTCTGATCGGCCCCGAAGCCGATCCGCTTCTTTATGACGACACCGCTGACACGTCCGAGGCCCTGAAAGCGGGCCAGATCGACGCGACGCTGATGGACCTGCCGACGGCGCTTTATACCTCTGCCGTGCTTCTCGATGACGGCGTGGTGCTCGGCCAGTTCGCGTCGGGCAGCGAGCCATCCGATCAATTCGGCCTCGTCTTCGAGGAAGGCAATCCACTTCGCGACTGCGCCAATGAGGCGCTGGCCGCGATGGTGGCGGATGGCAAGCTGGCCGAGATCGAGGCCGAGTGGCTGCAACAGGCGACTGGCGTTCCCGTCGTCGAATAGGACGGCCGATGACCGACGATAGCATGAAGGGGGCGGCCGGCACCGTGCGGATCGCCCAAGGCGGAGTGCGCCACCCGACCCGGCGGGAACTGCGCGAGCGCCGTCTCAGGCGGCGGAGCACGATCATCGCCGCGACGAGTACGGCGGTCGTAGTCGCGCTCATCATCATCCTCGTGCCGATGGCGCCAGGATGGGAGCGGGTGCAAAAGTCCTTCTTCAACGGTCCGATCTTCGCTCAGACTTTTCCGGGTCTCTTGCGGGCTTTCATGCTCGACGTGGCCATCTTCGCGTGGTGTGCGCCGATCATCGCGGTCCTCGGCCTCGTCATAGCGCTCGCTCGCGACGCACGGTCGCCCGCGCTTTATCCACTGAAGCTTTTCGGGATCATCTATAATGACGTCTTCCGGGGCGTGCCTGTCATTCTCGTGATCTACCTCGTCGGGTTCGGCGTCCCCGGCCTCGGCCTGCCCCGGCCCTGGAACAGCCCCTATTTGTGGGGCTCGGTTGCCGTGATTCTGACCTATTCGGCCTATGTGGCCGAGGTCTACCGCACGGGCATCGAATCGATCCACGAATCCCAGCGCGCGGCGGCGGCCTCGCTCGGGCTCACGCATTGGGACACGATGCGCTACGTGATATTGCCGCAGGCGATCCGGCGGGTGATCCCTGCTAACATGAACCTCTTCATCGCGCTCCAGAAGGACGTGGCGCTTCTCTCGTTCATCGGCCCTGTCGAGATCCTGCGTCAGGCCGGTGTTTACAAGTCGCTTCTCGCGAACTTCACCCCTTATCTCGGGGCGGCGGTCATCTTCCTGTGTGTGACGGTGCCCGCGACGCGGGCCGTCGACCGGATGATCGCGCGGCAGAACCGGGCGCGGAGCTGAGGGGAATGGGCGAGAAGCTGCGCCTCGAAGGCGTAATCAAAAGTTTCGGAGCGAACGATGTCCTTTGTGGCGTCGATCTGTCAGTCGACGAAGGCGAGATGGTGTGCCTGATCGGCGCCTCCGGTTCCGGCAAGTCGACACTGCTACGCTGCCTAAACCTGCTGGAGCCCATCGACGACGGGCGCATCCTTCTGGACGGCGTCGACATCTCGGAGCCGGATCTCGATCCGCTGCCCGTCCGCCAGCGCATGGGCCTGGTCTTCCAGAGTTACAACCTTTTCCCGCACATGACGGCGTTCGAGAACGTGATGCTTGCCCCGCGCCGGGTGTTACGAAAGTCGCGCGCAGAACTTGCGCCCGGGGTCGAGTCGCTCTTCGCGCGCTTCGGGCTCGCGGCGCAAATGGGCCATTATCCCGACCAGCTTTCGGGCGGCCAGCAGCAAAGGGTGGCGATCATCCGTGCGCTCGCGATGCGGCCCGAGGTGATGCTGTTCGACGAGGTTACTTCGTCGCTCGATCCAGAACTCGTGGGCGAAGTGCTCGATGTCTTGAGGTTGCTGAAATCCGAAGGGATGACGATGGTGCTCGCCACGCACGAGATGGGATTCGCGCGCGACGCGGCTGACAAGGTGTGTTTTCTGGATGGTGGCCGGATCCTCGAGGAAGGGCCGCCCGCAACGATCTTCACGGACCCGCACGAGCCGCGAACGCGCGAGTTCCTGCGCCGGGTTCTGTAGGCGAGAGGGCTTGCGAGGCTTCAACCGCGATGCGAAACACGTCCCGTGACGCACCTGAGGAGGAAGCATGGAGCGCCAGACGATTGATGCGGCCGTGGCCCAAATCCGTCGCCGCTCGGCGTTCCGGCCCGAGATCGCGCTGGTTCTGGGATCGGGCCTCGGGCCGCTTGCGGATCAGGTCGAGGGCGAGGCGATCCCGTTCGCCGATATCCCAAATTTTCCCGTGTCCACCGCGCCCGGCCACGAAGGCCGGCTGATTCTCGGGCGGCTCTTCGGCCGCGATTGCGCTGTCATGCAGGGGCGCGTCCATCTCTACGAAGGCTACACGCCGCAGGAGGTGGTCTTCCCGGTGCGCGTCATGCAGGCGCTGGGCGCTGAAACGCTG
The DNA here is from genome assembly GCF_900302475.1 of Defluviimonas aquaemixtae. Taxonomy (NCBI): domain Bacteria; kingdom Pseudomonadati; phylum Pseudomonadota; class Alphaproteobacteria; order Rhodobacterales; family Paracoccaceae; genus Albidovulum; species Albidovulum aquaemixtae. The sequence goes on along the minus strand of NZ_OMOQ01000002.1, from coordinate 8,004 downwards.
GTTCTCACGAACGCGGCGGGCGGCATGAACCCCGAATACAGGGTCGGCGATCTTGTGGTGATCGAGGATCACCTGTCTCTGCCCGTCGCGGCCGGTCTAGATCCGCTTCGCGGGCCGAACGATCCGGAACTTGGCCCGCGCTTCGTGTCGATGAACCATGCTTATGACCCCGGTCTCGTCGCGCTCGCCGAACGACTCGGTGGGCTGAAACGCGGTGTTTACGCCCACGTCGCGGGGCCGAGCTTTGAGCCGCCCGCGCTGATCCGGATGCTTCGGGCGGGGGGCTGCGATCTGGTCGGCATGTCCACCGTGCCCGAGGTCATCGCAGCGCGTCATCTCGGGATGCGGGTGCTCGCGATTTCGGCGGTGACGAACATCGCCGTCGACCGCGTGGACGATCCGCATGTGACGAGCGAGGCCGAGGTCTGGGAAACCGCCCGCGCGATCCGGCCGCGCTTCCTCGCGCTGATGGAGGCGCTGATCCCCGCCCTTCCGAGAGCGAACCGATGACCGTCTTTCCTGAAGCCGCCGACATTCTGGTTACCAACGCGCATGTCCTGACTATGGACGATGAGCTGACCGAACTTCCGACCGGTGCGCTTGCCGTCAGCGGCGGCCGGATCACGGCGCTGGGCCCGTCGGCGGAAGCGCGCCGGGTGAGGGCCGCCGAGACGATCGACGCGGGGGGCGGCTTCGTCCTGCCGGGATTCGTGAACACGCATTGCCACGCGGCCATGACGCTCTTTCGTGGGCTTGCAGATGACCGCCCGCTCGATGGCTTCCTGAAGGCGGTTTGGGCGGCGGAGGCGGCGCATGTCGTGCCGGAGACGGTGCAGGCGGGCGCGGTGCTCGGACTGGCCGAGATGGCGCTGGGCGGGGTCACCCACGTGGTCGACATGTATTTTCACCCATCGGCGACAGTGGCTGCCGCACGCAAGCTCGGATTCGGGCTAACGACCGGGCCGGTCTTCATCGGATTCGACGGTATCGACCGGCTCCCATGGCGGGAGCGTCTGCGGTTCGCGGAGGAGTTCGTGGCCGAGCATCGCGACGCTGAGGGGATCAATCTGATGCTCATGCCGCATTCCGTCTACACGCTCGGCGAAGACCAACTCGGCGAGATCGCGGCCTTGGCGGCCGCGCGCGACCTGCCCGTGCACATCCACGCCGCCGAAGCGCCTTCGGAGATGCGCCTCGTCGCCGAGCAACATGGCGCCACGCCCGTGCGCGTGCTCGAACGGTGCGGGTTGCTCCGCCCCGGAACGCTCTTGGCCCATGCCGTCCATCTCGACAATGCCGAGATCGCGATGCTGGCCGAGGCGGGTGTCGCGGTCGCGCATTGTCCGCTGTCGAATGCCAAGCTCGGCTCCGGCATGGTGCGAATCGCGGACATGAAGGCCGCGGGCGTGACGCTGTCGCTTGGCACCGACGGCGCGTCGAGCGGCAATGATCTCGACATGTGGAAGGCGATGCGGCTTGCCGCGCATCTTGCCGTTCTGTCGTCTGGCCGGCCTGACGCGCTGTCGGCGCGAGACACTCTTTTCATGGCAACGCGCGGAGGTGCGGCGGCGGCCGGGCTCGGTGCCGAAACGGGCATGCTCGCGCCCGGGATGCGAGCCGATTTCATGGTGATCAGGCGCGACGCTCTGCATCTCATCCCCAGCTATGACCCGTATTCGACGCTCGTTCATGCCGCCGGGCGCGACGACGTCGCACATGTCGTCTCACGTGGCCGACGGATTGTCGCGGACGGTCGTTTGACGGTGCCGATCGAAGACGAGATCAGCGCGGTCCGGCGGCTTGCCGCACGGATCAGAGACGGATCAGAGGCATAGCGCGCGGTCAGCTGAATGCCGCTTTGGGCTCCAATGCAGCCCTTCGGCGTTTGAATGTTTCCGGATTGAAGGGTAAACTGCTTATGGTTGACCGGTCCGCCCCGTCTGCTGGGTCGGAGGGAATTTAAGGAAGTTTGGTTGGCCAGGTCACATTAGGCCATCTTCGCTGCCAATTGAGAGGGTGGGGTATGGAACGACCGGCGACGAAAGTCGCTTCCTCTCGGCATGAGAGGGGAGACCTGCCTGCGTTCGAGGACTTGCTCGCACAGGGTTCATTTCACGCGCGTCTCGCCAAGGCGCGGGCGAAAAGGGAAAAATCTCTCGCAGGGAAGTCTGAGACGGGCGAAGAAGACTTCATTCTGACGCCCGGGCGCAAGCCGTGGGAGAAGCCCGCTTCCGAAGCGAAGCGGCGCCAGTTCAAACGCGAACCAGAACCTGCGCCGCCCGACGATCCGGCGATACTCGCGCTGTCGCACAGCCTCAAACAGATCGCTCCGACCAAGAAAATCGAATCAGTAGGCAGACCGGGAACGGCGGAGTTGCTGGGACCGGCGAAGCCCGTGCCGCCGGCCGAGCAGAAGGCACCTGCACCGCCGAAGCCGGAACCGCAGCGCGCCAGACAAGCTATATCTCCACTCCGGGCTGCGAAAGATGTGCCGTCTGCACCGTTCGCGCCCGAAGACTGGGAAGAACTCGAACTGCCGGTCGCGCCTCAGAAGACGATCGCCACGCTCAGCCCGTCTCCGATCCCGTATGCGGACGAAGAGGAAGAAACCCCAGCGGCGCCCGAGCCGAAGCGGCGGCGCGACTACCGGATTGCGGCGGGATTTGCGGCGGGAATGCTCATCGGGATCGTCGGCGCGTTCTGGGTTGGCCGCAGCGACGTCGTGCCGGGAGGAGGATCTGAGTCGATCGTGCAGGTGGCCGCAGAGGCGCCATTCGGCCAAGCGGTGGCACCAGCCCAGGACAGCCCTGTGGTCGTGTCCACGACCGCGCCGACGCGTGCCATGATCGCACCCGAATACGCGGCGATAAGCATAGTCCCGAGAGCGCTGGACTCTGCGCCGAACATCGCGCCGCCCGCCGCTTTCGACACAGTCGCATCGGCGATCGTGCCCGACACACGGCCGCTCGCCAGCAGCCCCTTCAGCGCGGACGTGCGTTCTGCTGCGCTTCCAATTCTGCCCGATATCGGCTCACTTGCGGATCCCGGCCTCGAGATCGCCGTACCGGGCTCGATACATCCACTGCGCAGAATGGCGCAGCCGGCGGGGCCGGGCGTGTCTGACAGCTTGCCGGCCGCCGCGCCTGCGTTGCCGCGCGCGTCGCCGACGGCTCTTGCTTTGGTCACACAGCCCGAACCCCAGTCGACGTGGCCGGAATCGCTCAGCGCGCCGGGTCGGGCTGCATTGCCGGCGGCGCTGCCTTGGAACCTTGGAGAGCCTGCGGCGACGCCCGTTCTGGCATCGCTGAGGCCGCCTCGTCCCGAACTGGGCCCAATGCCCGAAGGAATGTCTTCAGACGGCTTGCAAGACTCGCCAGCGGCTTTGCCTGTCGCGATCCTTCCCAGGGAGGAGCCCGGCCGCTATTCCGCTCTCCCGGCGCCTGATGCGAACGACACCGACGTACCGGTCGCCGTTCCCGCCCCACCGCCGGTGCCCAGCCCCGCAGTTCCCACGGGTCAGGACGCGATCGTGTTCGTCCACGCGCCAACAAGCGTAGCTGAGGCCGAGCTCGTCGACGTGATGGCGAAGCTGGTCGGAGGCGGATACACGCTCGACCCCGCCCGGCGCGTGTCGTTCTCGATCAGTAAGAGCAACGTGCGCTTCTTCCATCCCGGGGACGCCGAACTGGCCCGTGCGCTTGCCGACCGGATTGGCGCCAGTGCCCGGGATTTTACAAGTTATGAACCCGCACCGCCGACCGGAACGATCGAGATATGGCTCTCCGGTTCCGGTCCCAATGTTGCGGCGACATCCAAGAGCGGGAGTGTCGTGCGGCAGCCGAAACAGGTGCAAAAACTCCTTCAGCTACGAAACAGAATTCTTAAGCGCCTTCGCAATGGTGAGCATTTGTAGTTCGGCTTCTGCCGCTTGACGACTCATAGAGAGGCTTTCATGCCGGGTACCCGTCTCCTCGCACTGATTACGGCGCTTGTCCTCGTCGGCGGCAACTCACCGGCGCGGGCGGATTACACGGTCAGCCAACTTGAAGAGATCGAGCGGCTGATCGTGCGCAAGGATTGCGGTGCGCTTTGGCTGTATCTTCAGGCTAATCCCGGCATCATGGCCGGCGGCGATGCGCTGTCGCTCGAACTGCGCGCCTTTGCCGATGCAACGGCGCGGGGGCAGATCGACTGCTTTGACGCGCCTACCGCCCAGACGTCGGTCCCGGCTGCGGGCCCGGTCGTAAATTTCGCCGAAAGCGCCTATTGATCGGCGCGGCGAGGGGGAGGCAGGCCTGATGCGGCAGCACAACCTTGCCTATCTGATCGAGCCGCGATTTCCAGGCGGCACATCTTCGGCGCTCGCGGCGGAACTTGCGGTGACGGCTGGCACGGGGCGGGTGTCGATACACCCTGCCGAGACGTCGATGTTCGACGGTCGGAGCATCGCGCCACAACTTGTTCGAACGCTCAACGTGCTGGGACTGGAATGCACGGAATGCGCGCGCACGATTGGTGCGGACATTGTCGTTATTCATAATCCGGCATTTCTGAAGTTCGAGAAATTATTGTCAACACATATAGTTGCGCGTCATGTGATCGCGGTTACTCACGAGAATTTCCTGCGCCCCGGAGGAGAGGAGGGCTTTGACGTCGCGCATTGCCTGAGCCTCATCGACCGATCCACTCTGTCGCTGAGGAAATCCGTTGCGCCGATTTCGCCGAACAACCGGGCGACGGTCGAAGAGTGGGCGGCGCGACACGGACTGCCTTCCGGTTGGGACATTCTGCCCGAGGACTGGATCAACATCTGTGACTTCGACATGGCGCCGCCCACGGATCGACCTCGCGACCGTCGCGGTCGTCACTCGCGCCCCGGGCCCGAAAAATTTCCGAAGCCGGCGACGCTCGATCTGATCTTTCCTTCCCATGCCGAAGCGAATGTCATTCTTGGCGCGGACATGCTGATCGCGGGCCAAGAGACCCATCCGCACTGGACGCTTCATCCTTTCCGAGGGCTTGATGTCGCGCGTTTTTTCGAAATGATTGATTTCATGGTCTATTTCACGGCACCGGGTTGGCGCGAAAGCTTCGGCCGCGTCTTGGCGGAGGGCATCGCCGCCGGCAAGGTCGTCATCTCCGACCGGGAGACGGCCGCGGGTTTCGACGGCGCGGTCATCGGTGCGGAGCCAGAGGAGGTCGACGGCATCATCCGTTTGTTCATCGCTGAGCCGGAGCGCTACATCTCGCATGTGCGTTCCGCCCAAACGGTCCTTTCGCGCTTTTCGCCCGAAGCGTTCCGCGACCGTTTTTTGCGGCTCACCGGCCTTGGCGCTCCGACCGGAGCGGCCGCATGATCTTGATCGAGGCGGGAGAGTGCAGCGAACGGGCGTTCGACGCCAAGCTTCTGCTCGCCGCGCAGCTCGCAGGGCGCGGCCACCGGGTCGTGCTGGACGAGCGAAGCCTGCCCGAGCGGCTCGACCGGCACCAGAAATATGATTCCGTCCGGTTCCTTGCCGAGCTCGACCCCACCGCGATTTCCCGCGTCGTGGTGATCGGAGCCGAAAACCTGGCGTCGGAAACTGCCGCAGGCCTCAGGTCGACGAAAATCGGGCCCGAGACGCGGGTGACCGCGATCGGCCGCTTCGCCGACCGGCAGTCGGCGATCGCCGCCCGCGCGAAGATCGCCTACGCGACCGGCCGAGAGCCTGAGCTCCTGGATCTCGAAGAGATTCAGGGATCGCCGCTTGTGCCAGGCGCAATTTCACCGCTGGCAGCGGCGCCGGCGCCGGCGGGCGCGGCAAGCAACGTGCCCCAGCTATTCCTCTTCTTGCCGCAGGAAGCGCTCGACGAGCCTCAGACCCTACAGATCCTCGGTGCCATGGATCAGATACCGTCGTACCGGCTCAATTTGATCCTTCCGGGCAAGGGCAAGGAACAGATTCGAGCGTCGCGCTTCTCCGGGCTGCTCGTGCACTCCTACTCCGAACTTCCGCCTGCTGGGTTCGCGGCGCTCGCGGATATCGCAGCGTTTTTTGGTGACCGGGTGCCCGGCGAACGCATGGCCGCCTTTGCGCTCGATCTTATGCGATCGGGCAAGGTGGTGATCGACTGCACCGTCGGCGCAGGCTTTGCGGCGGCGGGTGCACCTGCGGTGCGCGGGCCCGAAGACCCGATGGCGCTTGCCGCCTATGTCGAGCACACCGTTCTCGTCAACCGGGGCGAGATCGGGCGGCAGGCACGGCAGAGCCCGTGGCTCGCGCGCCGCGGGATCGAGGTGCTGGAAAGGGCGCTCGATCTGCCCTCCAACGTTGATGAAAGCGGCGGGAACACGCCGTCCGATCCGCGCCGGATCTTCGTTCCGACGAACGGCGTCGGGCTTGGCCATGCGCAGCGCTGCACGCTGGTCGCGTCCGAACTCAAGCAGCCCGAGCGCTGCTTCTTCGCCGCCTTTCCAAGCTGCCTCGGCCTCATCCTCGACAAGGGCTTCGATTGCCTTCCGCTCGTGGCCAAGAGCCCCCACCATCCCGAGGATCATGCCAACGACCTTCTGACCTATTTGAGGTTGCACCGCTGCGCGCGAGCGGGCGATCAGTTGATCTTCGACGGCGGCTATGTCTTCGATTCCATCTACAGGATCATTCTGGAGATGGGGCTCGACGCGGTCTGGATCCGACGCGGGCTCTGGCAAGCTGGGCAGTCCGTGCGCGCGCCGATGGAGCGCGAACGGATATTCTCCCGCGTGATCCTGCCAGGAGAGGCGTTCGAGGAATTGAACTCCGTGCCGTTCTTCGACCCCCGCAAACATGCGGTGGGTCCGGTCGTGCAGCACGCGCCAGCGCCCGGCAAGACCGAGCGCACGGAGAGGCGGCGGGCGCTGGCCGAACGTTTCGGCGTGGAATTCAACAGGCTCGTCGTGACGATGCTCGGCGGCGGAGTCGCCGCGGACCGAAGTGTTCAGATGCAGGCCCTGGCCGCGATGATGGCGGCACGACCCGACTGCCTGCATCTCATCGTGCTCTGGCCGGGTGCGGCCGTGCCACTCGGGGTGCAGGGCTGGCCCAACACGCGTGTCGTGCAGACCAAGGCGGCGCTTGCGCTCTGCCAGATCGCCGATGCCGTCGTATCGGCGGCGGGCTACAACTCCTTCCACGAACTGCTCTATCACGGGATTCCCACGATCTTCGTGCCGCAGATGGCGAGCTTCATGGACGATCAGGAACGCCGCGCGCAGGCCGCGGCTGACCGGGGGCTGGCGGAGGTCGTGCTTGCGCACGAGCTCCTGCTGCTAGAGCGGAAGGTGGCTGAGCTTCTCGATAATGGCAGGGCTGAGGCTATGGGCGCGGCGCTCGCCGCGGCCGTACTTCCCGAACGCGGCAACGCGCTTGCCGCGCAACTCATCGAACTGCGGAGGGAAGGGAGATGACACCGGAGCACTGGCAGGCTGTCCTGTCGCGCATCGGGGCCGAAGCGCCCGCCGATCTCGACGAGGAAGTCTCGCCGAAGATCCGGCCGCGCAAGGGGGCCGGCCTGTCGGTCTGGAACGACGGCACGCCCCCGCCCTCGCCGCGTCTGTGGGACCGGCCGGAAGCGGGGCTGTCCCAGATCGGTATCCGCATCGACGACACGTTCGCCGGCGAGGAAATCGCCGTTGCGCTCAGGCTCGCCGCAGCGGCGTTGGAGCGCGGTGTCGTTCCGTTGATCCTGGCCGTCGGCGACGGCCCGGTCTTTCTCGAACGTTTCGGTTTCCGCGTTGAGCGGTTTGTCGGCGACAGCGCGGATGACCGCGCCGCCTGGGAAGCCGAGATGACGGCGTTCTGGGATCTGGCCCTAATCATCGACGCGCGGGACGTTGTGGTGTTTGGTTAGCGGCCCTGTTTTTATTCTGCGGCGATGTTGTCTTTGATTTTTTCGACCTTGACGGCGGCGAACTTGAACTCGGGGATCTTGCCGACGGGGTCGAGGGCGGGGTTGGTGAGGATGTTGGCGGCGGCCTCGACGAAG